>JBEKAL010000297.1:0-4541 GCA_050015935.1 Roseiarcus sp. | reverse complement strand
TCGCCGAGCGCGTCGACGGCGTCCGCGAAGCGCTGAAGGGCTCGAAGTGGGTGGAAGTCTCCGGCTCGCCGACCTTCTGCAACGACGACCCCGTGCTCGCCAATCAGCAGATGGACGACCTGCACACCGCGACGCCCGACCTCGCCGCGATCATCCCGGTGGGCGGCTGGCCGATGTTCGCGCCTGAGGCCTACCAGAAGTTCGCGACCAAGTACAAGGCCGACATCGACGCCGGCAAGTTCACCCTCGTCGTCGCCGACACGTTGCCGGTCCAGCTCAAGTTCCTGAAGGAGATGGGCGAGAAGTCGATGGACACCCTGCTGGCGATCAAGAAGGGCGAGAAGGTGCCTGACGTCATCCACACCGGCCTCGACCTCGTCACCAAGGACAACATCGGCGACTTCCTGAAGTAAGCGTCGTTTCTCTTGCTTAAGCCGGGCGGTCAGGGGCGTCCCTGGCCGCCCTTTTTCTTCCCGACGGGCCGCTTCGGCTATTGCGCTTGCCGCGCGGAAAAAGGACCATGTCTCGGGCGACAATCCGGATCGAGGGCGGGCGCATCGCCGTCCCTCGTGCGCGCGACGACGGCGTGCGAGCCTTCTTGGGCTTGCCCTACGCCGCGCCGCCCGTCGGGCCGCTTCGCTGGCGTCCTCCAGCGCGCCTCGCCGCATGGCCGGGCGTGCGCTCCACCGACGCCTTCGGGCCAAATTCGATGCAGGGCGTCGTGTTCGACGACATCGATCCCACGCTCGCGGGCGTCTCTGAGGATTGTCTCTATCTGAATGTCTGGACTGCGGCGCTCGAGGCGGCCAAACCGGCGCCGGTCATGGTGTGGATTCACGGCGGCGCCTTCGCCGTCGGCGCCGGCTCGGAGCCTCGCTACGACGGCGGCAACCTGGCGGCGCGCGGGATCGTCGTCGTGACGCTCAACCACCGGCTCAACGCGCTCGGCTTCCTCGCCCATCCGGAGCTCACGGCGGAATCGCCGGCGCGCGCCTCCGGCGACTACGGCCTGATGGACATCGTCGCCGCGCTCGCGTGGGTCAAGCGCAACATCAGGGCCTTCGGCGGCGACCCGGCGCAAGTCACGCTCGCCGGCGAGTCGGCGGGCGCGATGGCGGTCAGCGCGCTGATGGCGTCTCCGCTGGCGAAGGGCCTGTTTCATCGCGCGATCGGCGAAAGCGGCGCGCTGTTTGAAAGCCCGACGCGCGCCCTCGACGATTTGGCGGCGGCCGAACAGGAAGGCCTGCGATTCGCGCGCAAGCTCGGCGCGACGTCGCTTGAGGCGCTGCGCCGGATTCCGGCTCAGGACGTTCTCGCCGCCGCGCCCGGAATCGGCTTCTTTCCGATCGTCGACGGCCATGTGCTGCCGCGCTCGCCGCGCGAGACCTTCGCCGCGCGGGCGCAGAACGACGTCCCGCTGCTCGCCGGCTGGAACAAGGACGAAGGCTTCAATTTCGACGTCCTCGCGGGCCCGGCCGCTGGCAAGCCCTTCGTCGCGATCATCGAGGAAATCTTCGGCGAGCGGAGCGGGGAGGCGCTCGCTTTTTACCCCGCCGAGCCGAGGGAAGCGCTGTTCGCCTCGGCCCGCCGCCTCGGCGGCGACATGGCGATCGTCCACCCGACATGGGCGTGGTTGGAAGCGCAGAAGGCGACCGGCGAGTCGGACGTCTTTCGGTTCCGCTTCGACCGCGCGCCGCTCACGCCAGAGGGATGGTTCGGATCGCGGCCGAGCGCCGAAGCCGGCGCCTTTCACGCCGGCGAACTTCTCTACGTCTTTGACAACCTCCGGGCGTTCCCGTGGCTGACGACGGCGGACGACGCGCGGATCGCCGCGCTGGCCCCGAGCTACTGGGTCAACTTCATCAAGACCGGCGACCCCAACGGCGCCGGACTGCCGAGATGGCCGAGCTATCGCGAACCCGGCGCTCCGCTCTTTGTCATCGACGCGCCGCCGCGCGTCGAGCGTGAAGACGATCGCGCCCGGCAGGAATTCCTCGCCGGCGTGAAGCCTTCCCGCGCGCGGCTTTTCTGAGACGCCCTCCGAGCGACGGCTGAGGGCCGCGGTGATCTTCCTCGGCCGCTATCCCGCCATCATCTTCATGTTGGCGGTCGCCGGTTCGATCGCGCGCAAGCCGACCACGCCGGCCACCAGCAGCACGCTGCGCACCGACACGGCTGTGTTCGGCGCGTTCTGGTTCGCGACGATCCTGATCGTCGGCGCGCTGACCTTCTTCCCCGCGCTCGTCCTGGGGCCGACCGCCGAGTTCTTCGCGATGAACAGCGGGCTCACCTTCTAGCCATTGCAAGCGACCCCAAGGTCGTTGCTGGAGACATGTTATGGCACAGAACCTACAAACACCCCCGAAGAGCGGCGAGCTCGGCCCCGAATTTCGCGGCGTGGCGCCGAAAAGCGCCTACACTTCCGAACTGCTGTGGCAGGCGTTCAGGGAATCGCTCGGCAAGTTCGACCCGGGCGTCCAGATCCGCAACCCCGTGATGTTCGTCGTCTGGCTCGGAGCGCTGCTGACCCTGGCGCTGACGTTCGTTCCGGACCTGTTCGGACCGACCAGCGCCTCGCGCTTCTACAACGGCGTGGTGACGGTCATTCTCGTCCTGACCGTCTGGTTCGCCAACTACGCCGAGGCGCTGGCCGAAGGCCGCGGCAAGGCGAAGGCCGCCGCGTTACGGCGGACTCGGACCGACCTACGGGCGAACCGCGTGCTCGCCGGCGGACGCGTGGAGACCGTCCCGGCGACCGACCTGCTCAAGGGCGACCTCGTGCGGGTTGAGAAGGACAGCGTCATTCCGGCCGACGGCGAAGTCGTCGAGGGCGTCGCCTATGTCAACGAGTCCGCGATCACTGGCGAATCGGCGCCGGTGCTCAAGGAGACGGGAACCGACATGTTCTCGTCCGTCACCGCCGGGACGACGATCATTTCCGATTGGCTGCTCGTGCGCGTCACCACCGACCCCGGCGACACGTTCCTCGATCGGATGATCCGCCTCGTCGAAGCCGCCAAGCGGCAGAAGACGCCGAATGAGATCGCCCTCACCGTGCTGCTGTCGATCCTGACGTTGATCTTCGTCATCGTCGTGGCGACGATCGCGCCGGTGGCGACCTTCCTGAAGGCGCAGATCAATGTCGCCGATCTCGTCGCGCTGCTCATCGCGCTCATCCCGACGACGATCGGCGCGCTGCTCTCGGCGATCGGCATCGCCGCCATCGACCGCACCATGCGGTTCAACGTGCTGGCCATGTCGGGCAAGGCGGTCGAAGCGGCCGGCGACGTCCAGACGCTGATCCTCGACAAGACTGGAACCATCACCATCGGAGACCGCCAGGCGAGCGATTTCATCGCGGTGGAGGGCCGTCAGCCCAAGGACTTGGTTCAGGCCGCGTTCCTCGCCTCCTACTTCGATACGACGCCGGAGGGCCGATCCGTCATTTCGGCCAGCGTCACGCGCGGCGCCGAGCCCTCGCCCGGTCTCGACAAGGCCAAGGGTCTGGATTTTTCCGCGTACACCCGGATGAGCGGCATCGACCTCGCCGACGGCAGAATCATCCGCAAAGGCGCGGTGAGCGCGATCGTTCGCCACGCGGCCGAGGCGTTCCACGCTTCGGCGCCGGCCGATCTTCAGAGGATCGCCGACAAGGTGTCGCAACAGGGGGCGACGCCGCTCGCCGTCAGCGTCGACGGCGACATCCTGGGCATCGTCGCGCTCGCCGACACGTTGAAGCCCGGCATTCGTCAGCGCATCGAGCAACTGCGCAAGATGGCGATCCACACCATCATGGTCACCGGCGACAATCCGATCACCGCGCGGACGATCGCGGCCGAGGCGGGCGTCGACGAGTTCATCTCCGAAGCGAAGCCCGAGGCGAAACTGATCCTGGTTCGTCGCGAGCAGAGCGAGGGGCGGCTCGTCGCGATGACCGGCGACGGCACCAATGACGCCCCGGCGTTGGCGCAGGCGGACGTGGGCCTGGCCATGCATTCGGGAACGATGGCGGCCAAGGAGGCGGCCAATCTGGTCGATCTCGATTCCGATCCGACCAAGCTCACCGACCTCGTCGCCATCGGCAAGCAGATGTTGATCACCCGCGGCGCGCTGACGACCTTCTCGATCGCCAACGACGTGGCCAAGTACTTCGCCATCATTCCCGCGATGTTCATCGTCGCCCTTCCCGGTCTGGCGGCGTTGAACGTCATGGGCTTGGCGACGGCGCACAGCGCGGTTCTTTCGGCGCTGATCTTCAACGCGCTGATCATTCCGCTGCTGATTCCGCTGGCGCTGCGCGGCGTGCGTTTCCGCGTCGAAACCGCGGAAAGCCTGTTCTCCCGCAACCTGTGGATCTACGGCGTCGGCGGCCTCGCCGCGCCCTTCGTCGGCATCAAGCTGATCGATCTCTTGATTGCGTGCGGATTCCGACGAAGCCGCCCGGGTAAAACGGGATGATGCCGCCCGGGGTTACGAGATGATGCCGCCCACCGTAACGGAATGATGCCGCCCGGGTCGCGCGTCTCTCTGGCCGTTGGATT
>JBEKAL010000296.1:0-4257 GCA_050015935.1 Roseiarcus sp. | reverse complement strand
TTCAGCGAGCGCGACTGGGACGACGTGATCGCGGTGAACCTGAAGGCGGTGTTCTTCCTGGCGCAGGCGGCGGCGCGGCAGTTCATCCGCCAGCAGACGGCGGGACAAACGACCGGGGGGCGGATCATCAACACCGCCTCGCTGCTGTCCTTCCAGGGCGGCATCCGCGTGCCGTCCTACACGGCGGCCAAGAGCGGCGTGCTCGGGCTGACCCGGCTGCTCGCCAACGAGTGGGCGAAATACGGCATCACCGTGAACGCGATCGCGCCGGGCTACATGGACACCGACAACACCATCGCGCTGCGCGCCGACGCCGCCCGCAGCAAGGAGATCCTCGACCGCATTCCCATGGGCCGCTGGGGGCTGCCGGCGGATCTCGCGGGACCGGTGGTGTTCCTGGCTTCGGACGCCGCGGCCTACGTCACCGGCCACGCCCTCGTCGTGGACGGGGGTTGGCTCGCACGCTGAAGGGACTGTCCAGTTATCGGGGGGTCCATGCCGCCTCGGCAAGGACCCCTCGTGCATCGGCGAACGGCTCGAGTCCGCGCCCGAAACCGGAACCGAGCATGCGCTTATGGACCGCGCAGCGAGGCTGAAGCGCGAGGTCCGCGCCCCGCGGCGGCGATCGCATCGGCGGCGATTTTTTCATGCGCCGATTGAAGAGGAAAATCGCCGCGCCTTCGGTGACCGACATCCCGACTCGCAGGCCGGCGCGATGTCGCTTGGCGTCGTCGACCCGCCGCTCGCTCTGGCCACATCCCGGCGTCGGCCGGCGCGTAAGCATCCGGCGACGACCGCCTCGCTTCGGCAGACGGGCGTTGTCGATCCATCCCATCCATCCCTCGGCGCGACTGGAAGGCGGCCGCCTCCGAGACGGCGCGGTCGGGCGGTTTGGAACCCACTGTCCGGAATTGCGGGCGGCATGGTCTGCGAGGCGTTCAACCGCGAATCACCTGGCGTTGGCGCTCCTCGGATCGGCGGCGATCGCGCCTTGACCGGCTCCTCGACAACAGCGCATTATCGGCGCGGACAAAGCGATTTTGCTGTTCGGAGTTCGAGCCGCCAAGCGCGAAACAACGGTTGGCGTGAGCCGTTGGCTGTTTCTGCGAGTGGTTTGACCTGGGTCAAAGCGAAAGGAGAACAGCCCGGCTAGTTGCGGCCCGGCGATTTCCTCAAGGGGGATGCGGACGTACGGGCCTTGCGACGGACGCGAACAGTCGGTTACGAGGCGGATTGGCCACGGAAAACATCGCGTCGTTCGTTGCGTGTCGGGCGGCGAATTCGCCGGCCGGACAGCCTTCAGGCCATCACGGCCGGTGGTGATTCAAACAAGCGCGGATCCAGGCGAATGGCGATAGAACACAACGCGCGCAGTTTACTTGTGTTCCTGGTCGTCGTGGGCGCCGCGTTGGGGCTGTGCCGGCCGGATGCGCTCGCCCAGGCGACAATCAAACCGGGCGACGAACTCCGACCGCTCTTCGCCATGCCGTCCGACATCGCGGAGGGCAAGGAACTCGCCCAAGCCTCCTGCGCGACCTGCCACGGCGCCGACGGGATCAGCGGCGCCGCGGGCGTTCCCGATCTGGCCGGCCAGCGGCCGGCCTATCTCTACTTGGAGCTGAAAGCGTATCAATCCGGCGGCCGCGCCAACGCCCAGATGCTGGAAAGCCTAAAGTTCCTGAGCGATGACGCTCTGGTCAAGGCGGCGGCCTATTACGCCAGCCTCGATCCGGCCCAGCCCGCCGAGACGGGCGCGCCGACGATCGTCGATCCGGTCCAGGCCGGCAAGACCGCGGCGGCGACCTGCGCGGCGTGCCACGGCGAGGCGGGCGTCAGCAAGACCCCTGGGACGCCGAATCTGATCGGAGAGGAGCCCCAATATCTCGTCGCCGCGATAAAGGACTACAGGAGCGGACAGCGCAAGAACGACGCGATGAAGGCGATGGTCGCGGCGCTTGGCGAAGCGGACATGAATCACATCGCGCTCTTCTACGCGCTGCAAAAACCTGCGCGCGCGCAGACCCCGGCCGAGGGCGATGTCGAGGCCGGCAAGGCCAGCGCCGCCGCCTGCGCCGGATGCCACGGCGACCAGGGGGTCAGCGGCAATCCCGCGACTCCGAGCCTGGCCGGCCAGGATGCGGCCTACCTCGCCGGCGCATTGGCAGGTTACAAGAACGGGACCCGCAACAACGAGACGATGGCGGGTTTCGCAGCTTCGCTCGGCGAAGCCGCGATGAAAAACCTCGCCGCCTATTACGCGGGTCTCGAGCCCCGGCGGGTGAACGTCAGCAAGCCGCTGAGCCCGGACGAGTGGGCGAACAAATGCGACCGCTGCCACGGCCTGAACGGCAACAGCACCCAGCCAAACATCCCCGCTCTGGCCGCGCAGCGCATGGACTACCTCGAAGCGGTTCTCCATGACTATCAGACGGGAGCGCGCAGGAACTCGGAGATGGCGGCGATGGCCGATGTGCTGAGCGACGACGATATCAAGGGCATAGCGGCGCATTATTCGCACGAGAAGGCGCGGGCGGTGGTGTTCGTGACCGTGCCGGCCAAGTGAAGCGGGTTACCGCACAGAGGGCCTCCACGCGATATCGTGCGGTTTGACGCGCGATCGGAGGATGAAGAAGGAGATGGCGATGACGCGAATGACGCTGACGAGCGTGGGGATCCTCGCGTTGCTTGGGGCCTTCGGCGCCGCCTATGCTGCCGGCGACGGTGAGGCCGGCAAGGCCAAGACCGCGGTCTGCGCCGGATGTCATGGGCCCGACGGCAAGGGTATCGGCACGAACCCGCCGCTGGCGGGCGAGAGCGAGGATCAGATCGTCCAGGCGCTCCAGGATTATAAGTCTGGCAAGCGCGCCAATGCGATCATGAAGCCGATGGCGAGCATGCTCAGCGACCAGGACATGGCGAACATCGGCGCGTATTACGCGTCGCTCAAGAAATGAGGTTGTCCGATAGTAACTGCCGTCGCATTCGACGGCGATGCTTCAGCAGGGCGCGGTCAAGTCCGCGCTCAAATAATATGGTCCTCAAGATGGATGGATCCGAACATGAATGACCAGTCGCCGCCGCACCGACTCTTTCGTCATTATTCCGAGCTGCCCTACAGCCTGCGCGCGCTGTTCACGGCGACCCTGCTCATTCTCGGATTGGGCTATCTGTTCGCCCTGCTGAACATCTATTTCTCCTATGCCGGGCGAGCCGGGGGCAATCCGCTGATGCTCTCGTACCAGGACCTCGTGGTGGCCTATTCCGGCAACGCGCAAGGCTCGGTTCTGGAGGGCGCCCTGCAAGGGCCCATGGCCACCATGCTGCCTGCCGACGAAAGAACAACCCTGCTGACGTGGGTCCGGCAAGGCGCCGCGCGCTCGACCTACGACACGGATATCAAACCGATCATCGACAAGCGGTGCATCACCTGTCACGACGGCAGCAACCCGCATATTCCCAACCTGACCGATTACGACAACGTCAAGAAGGTCACCGTGCTGGACACCGGCGCGTCTATCGCGACGCTGGTCCGGCTTTCGCACATTCATCTGTTCGGAATGACCTTCATCTTCTTCATCGTCGGGCTGATGTTCAGCCACGCCTACATACGTCCCGTCTGGTTCAAATGCACCGTTATTGCGTTGCCGTTCGTGGGGATCGGAGTGGACGTCAGTTCCTGGTACTTCATCAAGCTCTTCAATCCGTTCGCTTGGGCGATGATTTTGGGCGGCGCCGTGATGGCCGCATGCTTCGCCGTCATGTGGCTGGTGACGATGTACCAGATGTGGTTCTCCAAGCCGCCGGAAGCCATCCTGCGGCGAATGGGCGGCGACATTCCGATTGACGGCTGAGCGACGAGCCACCGGCTAGGCCGGGGGCTCTTGCAATGCGCGCCGCTCAAAGCGCCTGAATGGGAATGCCGACGCGGCCCCGGGTTGTCGAACCGCCTGAAGGCGGCTCGTAACCGCCGGAGGTTCATTTTCTGCCTATCCGGTTGACGCAGACACCCACCAGGGCTAGTGTCTGCCCGTTATGGCGGCTATGGACATTCACCAGCGCGACGATCTGGCTTTCCCCCAATCGCTCCCTGAGTTTCAGCAGCTGTTTCCCGATGACGCGGCGTGCGCTGCCTATCTTGCGCGCGCCCGCTGGCCTGACGGCTTTGTCTGCCCGCATTGCGGCCTGATCGCCGAGCCCTTCCGCATTGTCACCCGACCGGGTGTTCTGGAGTGCCGTGCGTGCCGCCGCCAAGCCGGT
>JBEKAL010000295.1:0-4271 GCA_050015935.1 Roseiarcus sp. | reverse complement strand
AACGCGTTCGAAAAGTGCTGATCTTGAAGCGGTGAAAAAGCCGAACGGCCAAACGCGCCCGCACTCGACCCAGCCCGACCCTACACGACGACGATCCAGCATGGCGAATAGATCGGGCTAGAAGTGCATCCTTGATTGGATGCAGGTGCTTTCATGCGCTATCGCCTCGATGAAAATCGACTTCCCCAGACGCTATTCCCACCTCGTTCAGAGTCGCTGGAGAGCGAGTTTGCGAGCCTCTCGGCGAAAACTACCGAAGTCCTTAGGCAATTCGACGTGCGGATTGTCGCCGCTGAAGAGGCCGTCGCGGTCGTGCATGCCGTGCGCAATGTCGAGAAGATCGCCATTCGCTAGGCGCAGCGTCGATGAGAGACCCTTGCGACGGCATTGTCAGAGTAAATTCTATACTGCCTGCTCGCGCACCAGGGCGGGCGGGAGCTCAACTGTTTTTGCTCACGAATTACCCTCGCGCTCGGCCGGATTCGACGCCGAAAATCGCCTATACTTATTTGCCTTGACAGTGCCGTTCGTGAAGATCAATGGCAAGCTCTGCTATCTCTGGCGGGCTGTCGATCACGAAGGCGAGGTCTTGAAAACCGTGGTCACCCCGAAGCGGGACAAGGCGGCAGCGCTGAAGTTTCTGAAGCGCATCCTTAAGAAATATGGCCGCCCCAAGACCATCGTGACCGATGGGCTTTGCTGCTATCCCGCGGCAATGAAAGAGCTCGGCATCAGCGGTCGACAAGAGGCTGGCCGACGGCTCAACAATCGGGCAGAGAATCCCCATCAGTCATTTCGACGGCGAGAGCGGGCCATGCCGCGGTTTCGCAGCATGAAGATCCCGCAAAAATTCGGTTCAATTCACGCGCAGGTCCACAACCATTTCAATCAGGAGCGTCATCTCGTCAACCGCGACGTTCACAACCACAGACGCTCGGCCGCGCTGGCCGAGTGGCGCACTCTCGCCGCCTAATCGGCGCTTGGGTTTGGGCAAACTACGGAACCCGTAGGCGGCCTGCCGTTACTCTGACATTGCCCGCAAAAGGGCCCGGCATCGGGGAGGGGAGGAACATGGATCTCGGACTTCGTGACAAGGTCGCCGTCATCACCGGCGCCAGCATCGGTATCGGCCTGGCGATTGCCGAAGGGCTCGCGGCCGAAGGGGCCCACGTCGTCATGAACGCACGCCAGGGCGAACGCCTGAGCACGGAGGCGAGTCGCGTCGCCATGGCGCATGGCGTGCGTACACTGGCGGTAGCCTCGGATGTCGCCACCGCCGACGGGGCTGCCGATCTCGTCGCCGCAACGAAAAAGGAATTCGGCGGCGCCGACATCCTCATCAACAACGCTGGCACCGGGTCGAACGAGACGATCATGGAGGCCCCCGACGCGAAGTGGCAGTACTACTGGGACCTCCATGTCATGGCCGCCGTCCGCCTGTCCCGCGGGCTTGCCCCGACGATGAAGACCCGAGGCGGCGGCGTAATCCTCAACAACGCATCGATCTGCGCCGTCCAGCCGCTCTGGTACGAGCCCATCTACAACACGACCAAAGCCGCGTTGATGATGTTCTCCAAGAGCCTGGCGAACGAAGTCATCAAGGACAACGTGCGCGTCAACTGCATCAACCCCGGCCTGATCCTGACGCCGGACTGGGAGAAAACCGCGAAGCAACTGACCGCCGACAGCGGTCGCGACTGGCAGGCCCATTTGCAGCGGGTCGCCGACGAGCACGCGGCGATCAAGCGTTTCGGCACACCGGAGGAGCTCGCCCATTTCTTCGTGTTTCTGTGTTCCGACAAGGCCACCTACAGCGTCGGTTCGACGTATTTCGTCGACGGCGGAATGTTGAAGACGGTGTGATGATCGGCGCGGCGCTCGCACCTACTCTGCGTGTCGCCGGGATCAACAAGTCCTTTGGCCTGTCGAAGGCATTGTTCGATGTCTCGTTCGACGTCGGCCGAGGCAGGGTGCATGCGTTGGTCGGCGAAAATGGCGCCGGAAAATCAACGCTCGTGAAGATCGTCACCGGCATCATCGAGACGGACAGCGGCGACTTATTCCTCGGCGGAAGGGCCGTCCGCTTCAATACGCCAATCGAAGCCCGTCGTGCTGGCGTCGGCGCGGTCTATCAGGACCCGAAGCTCTTCCCCCATCTCGACGTCGCCGAGAACATCGCCATGGGCAATGCTCCAGTGACCGCGGTCGGCGTCGTCGACCGCAAGGCCATGTACGCGCGGGCAAGTAAGGCGCTCGCGCAGTTGGGCGTCGATGTCGACCCGCACGCGTTGATCGCTGGCCTGTCGGTCGCCGAGCTGCAATTTGTCGAGATCGCGCGCGCTCACCGCCGACCTTCAGCTTCTTATTCTGGACGAACCGACCTCGGCGCTCACTCCGGCCGAAGCGGAGAAGCTCTTTCGGATCGTGCGCGCCCTTCGCGCAGAGGACAAGTCGGTCCTCCTGATCACGCACCGCCTGGAGGAGTTGGACCATATCGCCGACGATATCACCGTGCTTCGTGATGGCGCGCACGTAGCGACCCGCCCGGCGAAGGAGGTCGATCGCAGCACCCTGATCCAGATGATGGTCGGGCGGCCGCTCGAGACACTCTTCGCTGAACGAAAATCGAAGACCGCCGGCCGCGAAGTGCTGCGCGTCGAGAACCTCGGCCTTGCCGGCACTTTCGCTAATGTCTCGTTCTCGGTGAGTTCCGGCGAGATTGTCGGCATGGCCGGCGACATGGCCGTCAAAGCGCGCCACGGCCGCCGCGACCGCGCTGTGGAACGCGCGGATCAGATCGCCCATATCCTCGGGATCGAGCCGCGCCGACAGCGAAGTCGAGCCGACGAGATCGCAGAACATCACCGTCAATTGACGGCGCTCGGCTGGGTCTTGAGGCTTCGGCTCTGGCTGGGCGGCCGGCCGATCCGCGAGCGGCTCGCCGGCGGCAAGCTCCCGGATCGCGCGCAGCATCTTCAACCTGTGCCCGAGCGAAACACCGAGGTCTTTGAGGGGCTTCTCATCACCGCGTGCTCGCAAGCGTCCGAGGCGCGGCGGCACATGCCGGAACATGAGCGCCGCGACTTCACGCTGTACGTCGACGAATTCCAGAACTTCGCGACCGAGAGTTTCGCGTCGATCCTCTCGGAAGCGCGCAAGTGGCGTCTCTCACTTGTCGCGGCGAACCAGCAAATCGCGCAATTGCCGGAGGCTCTGCAACATGCCGTCTTCGGCAACGCCGGGACCCTCGTTGTCTTTCGCGTCGGCGCGCACGACGCCAAGCGTCTTGCCGGCGAACTCGGCATGAGCAGTCCGGCGACTTTGACGCAGACGAACAATCATCGAGCCTGGATCCAGCTCATGCGCAATGGCGCGCCGTTGGAGCCGCGCCTGATCGCGACACTCGCTCCCCCACCACCGGGCGCACGCTTGGCGAAGGTCATCGCCTTCGCGCACGCGTGCCACATGATGCCGCGTGGGCCGGTCGAGGAGCGCATTGCCGCATCGTTCCCGAAGGCCCCGGCGAAGCGGCCGAGACATCGGGGGAAGCGGGATGCGGATAGATAGTGAGAATGGTTTAGCCCTATGTTTTCCGAAAACAGGGGGCTAGCCTCCCTTATTCATGACATCGCCGTTGTTGCGACAGCTTTTGGGTGGGTTGCCTGCAGGCGCACGTCATCGTTCGGATTTTTCACCGCTTGAGGAACCGCATTTTTTGCGAACGCGTTGGAGAGATCGGGAAGGTCGAACCGGGGCGCCATGCCCCGGCGATCATGGTCCGCAAGGAAGCAGCGCGCCCGGCAGACTTGGGAACAGATCGGCCTCGGGACATGCCGTCGCGAAGGCGAGACGCACGCGGCTGGCGGTTTCGCTGACGCGTGCGGCGATTTTGAGCAGACGCAACCGCAGCGTTGCGAATTCGGCGTTGGCCAAGTCGCGCGCTCTTGGAATGGCGTCGCGGACGGCGAGCATCAGCCAGTAAGCGGCGGCCTGCAGAGCGAGGCGGACCTGGTTGGCGAGCGCCGAGCGGCATGAGGTCCGGTCGGAGGAAAGTTGGGACTTGTGCAGCTTGATGAGGTTCTCAGCCTGGCCTCGCGCGCAGTCGAGGCTGTCGTAGATCCATTCCGCCGAGCCGTAATCGAGATTGGCGACGACGAAGCGGATGTCGAGGCCGAGGCTGGTCGCTTCGATGCGGGCGACGGCGCGCCGCTCGCGGGTCCATGACTTCGCCTTGTGCCGTGTCTCGGCATAGCCGCGCACTTGCGTCTTAT
>JBEKAL010000294.1:0-4371 GCA_050015935.1 Roseiarcus sp. | reverse complement strand
GGCTTGACGGCGACGATCCGATGTGGCCGCCGGCGATCGAAACATGTGTGGGCGCCCTAGCCCGCGCGCGGAGGGTCGGGACATGGGTTGTCGCGAGCGAATCACCCGGAAACCGTATGAGACTTCGGCTCAGGGCGCCTGGGCTTTCCGAGGTCAACGGGAGTCGCCGCAAGCCGCGGTAGCGCCCAGGTCGGTAAATCCCGCTACGCAACTTGCCGCCGCATCGCGCGAGCCTGTCTCGTCCGATTGGAAACGAGACAAGCTTCATGCGCTCTAGCGATACCAGCAATGGCCATTCCGGCAGACGCGCTGGTGCGGGTAGAGGAACCCAGGACCGGCGCAGAGATGATACCAATGATATCCGGTCAGGCCGAGGCGGTAGCAACCAGCATCGGCCTCGGTGGCCGACAGGGCTACGGCGAACAGCGTCGCCGTGGCGGCGACCAGCAAAGCAAGCTTGCGCATTTTCCCCTCCGATGTTGGGTTTGGTGGGCCATGTCTCTTGATGGCCAGCTCAAATTAGACAAAGGCGCGCATCGTTGGCAGCCTCGGAATCTACTCACGGCCCGAAGGCGGAGGACCGCAAACCCGGTTGGCTGTTGATCCGACATTCCCGAGATAATACCAAAGGCTGCGGTTTCTGACTCACAGGGGCTTTTTCCATGGGGCGCGGAGGATTTTCGCCATGCCCCCAGCGGCGAGATTGCGGGCCGACTATTCGGCTGGGGACCTTCGAAGCTTGGCGAAGCGGTCGAAGGACGCCGACCAGGGTCGGCGCTTGCTGTCGCTGGCGGCGGTTCAGGAGGGGATGGATCGGGGCCAGGCGGCCAAGATCGGCGGCACGGACCGACAGGCGCTTCGTGACTGGGTTCGCCGGTTCAATGCTTCGGGTCCTGACGGGCTCTTGGACAATTGGTCGAGCGGGCCGAGATCCGCGCTTGTCGCGGTCTCAATTGTCGGAACTGGCGGCGATCGTTGAAGCGGCCCTGATCGAGAGGTCGACGGCGTCGTGCGATGGCGACGACTCGATCTCAAGCGTGCGATCGCCGATCGCTTTGGCGTCGACTTTCATGAACGCCATGTCGGATCGCTGCTGAAGCGGCTCGGTTTTTCGCCCATCAGCGCGCGCCCTCGCCATCCCGCCCAGGATGCCGAGATCGTCGCGGCATATAAAAAACCTTCCGCGCGTTTTGAACGCCCATCTCTCGGATCTGCCTTGCAATACGACAGTCGAAATCCGGTTCCAAGACGAGGGTCGCATTGGCCGGAAAAACGGCCTCGTTCGGCAATGGGCGCGACGCGGATCGCGGCCCCGCCAACCAGCCGATCAGCGCTATGAATACGCCTATCCGTTCGCGGCCGTTTGTCCGGCGCGCGGCGTCGGCGCGGCGCTCGCTCTTCCCTTTGCCGACACCCAGGCCATGCAATTGCGCCTCGATCAGATATCCCAGCATGTCGCCAAAGGCGCACATGCCGTTCTCGTGCTTGATCGCGCCGGATGGCATACAACCCCCATGCTCGAAACGCCCGCCAACATCACGCCGATCCTGCTCCCCTCGCGCGCTCCCGAACTCAATCCGGTCGAGAACGTCTGGCAATATCCAAGGGCGAACCGGCTCTCCAATCGCGTCTTCAATTCCTACGACGACATCATCGACGCCGCATGCGAGGCTTGGCGGAATCTCATCGCGCGGCCGCAAACAATCACATCGATCGGAATGCGAAAATGGGCTCACGTCGGTCAAGCCCTATGACCAATGGTATAATCGCCGGTTCCGGCCCAAATTTGCAACGGTCTGGCGTTCCTGCCGATCCCGAGCCGTCGCCGCACGCTGTCGACGAGCGCCGCGGCGGCCCGCAAGCCCTTTCCTTGCGACGCCCTGCGCGCTGCGCCGCCTCTCGGTCGCCCGTCCCTACTTCCCTCGTTCCGCGATAAACTCGGCCGTCTCCACGAGCGCTTGCGCCCGCTCTCCGAATGGCGCCGGCCGCGCAGGCGAATTGCAACAGCGCGCCGGTCTACATCGCCTGCAACGTGCTGATCGCCGTTTCGTCGAGCGCCTGCGGCTCACCATCGGCGAAACGGCCTTCTGCGGCGAGATCCGGCAGCTGACCGCCGACCATGCCGCCGATCCCCGCGGCGCGCGCCGGCGCGCCCGCCAGATTGACGCGCACGTCAGCTTCCGGATGAACCGCAGGACGCGTGGCCACGTCGAAAGCCAGGGCGAGCAAGCCGTCCCCGGCAAGGATGGCGGTCGCTTCATCGAAGGCTTTGTGAGTTGTGGGACGGCCGCGCCGCATATCGTCATTGTCCATGGCCGGCAGATCGTCGTGCGCGAGCGAGTAGCAGGATGAGTTCAAGCGCCGCTCCCGCCATCAGCGAGCATTGCCGCGGGAGGCCGAACAGATTGCCGCTCGCGACGACCAGCAGGGGGCCGATGCGTTTGCCGCCGCTCAGGCTGGAATAGCGCATCGCCTCGAGCAGACGCGCGGGGCGGTCACGCTCGCCCACCGCCGGCGCCTGCGTCAGAAGCGCGCTCAGCATCGCCTCGGCGTCGCTCGCGACACTTTTCAGTTGCGCCACGAAGGCTTCTTTGGCAACGCTCATGGATAGCCTCCGTCGACAACGGTATGTCCCCTTGGATCGACTGAAAACGGCGCCGCCTCTCAATTCAAATAGCGCGCTTTCATCACTCGTAAATAGTCTCGGCTGAGCCCCCGGGTTAGCGCCGAACGAGACAGGACGAGCTGCCCGCATCCCGCCATCCAACACGCCTCCCGCGCGCTTCCGCTGGGAAGTCTACCGCGCGAGCGGATTAGTCCTCGGGCGATTGCCCGATGCAAGAACTCGATGTCCGGTCAGACCATCAAAATTGGAATGTGATGCAGGCGACTGATCGAACTCCTTGGGATATCGCGCCTGGCGGCGCGTTCGAGGCGATAGCGATGCGGTTTCACTCGTGCGTCGATGCAGGCCCGAAGGATTCCTCGGGAATGTCGGCCGGCGCCATCGCATCGTCCGGCAGGCGGGTCCAGACTTGTGTCTGGCCAAGAAGCGGAATGCCCAGATAGCCCCGCACCGAGAGTTCCTGCCCGTCCGGGCTTAGCTCCATCTGAGCGTGATAGACTGTGCCGTCGCGGGGATCGAGGATGCTGCCCCCACCGTATTTGTTGCCGTTGCGCTTCATGCCCTTGACGATGGTGAGGCCCAACATCGGCGCGTCCTTCTGATCTCCTACGCACTTTTGGCAAGTGTCGATTAGCTGTTGTTCTCCAGGCCTCTTGAACATTTTGACGAGCCGGCCGTCATAGAGCCCGTTCCGCTCGGTGAAAAAGAACCAACCTCCGACCTGACCCTCGTCGTCGACCTCCTGCCAAAATCCAGCCGCGGTCCTGTCTTGGTTCGGCGCCGGAGCCGCGGTCTCGGATGGGTTCGGCGCCGGAGTCGCGGTCTCGGATGGGTTCGGCGCCGGAGTCGCGGTCTCGGAAGGGTTTGGCGCCGGAGCTGCGCTCTTGGATGGGTTCGACGCCGGAGCTGCGGTCTTGAATGGGTTCGGCGGTGGAACCGGGATATTGTCTTGATTCGGCGCCGGAGTCGCGGTTTCGGATGGGTTCGGCGCCGGAGCTGCGCTCTTGGATGGGTTCGACGCCGGAGCTGCGGTCTTGAATGGGTTCGGCGGTGGAACTGGGATATTGTCTTGATTCGACGCCGAACGCGCGTAGCCCGTCGTCAGCATCGCGATCGCGATCGCGACGGCGAACCTGAGCCTAGTTCTCATCTTCCATTTCCCCAAGGCGGCGACGGAAACACTCCCGTCGTGGCGACAGGAGCATACCGTCTTGTGTCGTTCGCCATTGCGACCGACTTATGGAGAAATCTCGTCGCTGGAACGCCGACCTGGGTTCTCTTGATCGGCCGAGCTGCGACGGTCACTTGCCATGGTCTTTCAACACGTTTCTGCAGGCCTCGGACAGGTCGTCGCGGTGAAGCTCAAGGCATCCAAGAAAGGCTTCATCGCCGTCTTGCACCTTGATCGCATGGCAGAACCGGCGAACATCGGGACGGCACGCGGCTTGTTCCTCAGACGTGCCCGATTCTGCGAGCGCCAAGGACGAGACGCCGATCAATACGGCCGAGAGTAAGAGCCTGGAGATCATCATTGAGTCCTCTTTTCACGTAATCAGGGATAGTCAGCTTCCGGAAGGCGCGTTTCGTGGCTTGCCCATCAGGATTGGTTGAAACAGCACCGCCGCCGCCAGCGTGCATACGAGCGAAAGAGCCAGCAGCTTGCCCATGCTCGACGTGCCGGGATGACTCGAGAAAATGAGACTGCCGAACGCCGTGGCCGTCGTGAGCGCGCTGTAGATGACCGC
>JBEKAL010000293.1:0-5899 GCA_050015935.1 Roseiarcus sp. | reverse complement strand
AACGCTCAGATGGTCGACGACCCGAGCCATGTCCGCCTCCTGCGAATCATGGCTCTTCCATCTATCATCCTGATCCCCCCTCCGGAATCCCCCTCGTCGAGTCAATCGCCCGGAAATCGTATAACTCAAGGGCAGGAGGGCTTTGCGATGATGGGCATGTGGTCTTGGGACGCGCAGAAGGACATCTTCCGAGGAGACGCCATTTCAGCGAACTTGTTTGGTTTTACGGAGGCCAAGGCGGCCTCCGGAGTCACTTTTGACGAGATTAAGTCGGCGCTCCACCCCAACGATAGGGCGGAGTTCGAACGCGCGCATAAAGAGGCGCTAATCAGCGGAAGAGGCCCCGTAGTTGAATACCGGGTGCATAGACGCGACCGAAGGTGGCGGCGCGTCATCGCTTCGGGGCGATGTCTCCGCGACAGCGAAGGCCGACCGGCCGAATACCTCGGCGTCGTCGTCGAAATCGAACAAGTCATTAAGCATGTGCGGGACTCCTTGGACAAGCTCGCGGACTCGACGCTCGAGGCCAGGAAGCACGCAGTCGCCGACAAGCGCGACTTCATCACCCGCCTGCTCGACATGGTCCTGATGGAAGTCGGGTTCGCTCTGGCGAAGCGGGAAACGGACCATCGCAAAAAACATTGACGACCCGGCCGACGCGGACGGTCCCGCTTCGACCCGCGCGACCCCGGGACATGAAATGATGGTCTGTAGGCGCCCCGGCTTCAGCAAGGCCTGTCGAAGTCGAGCAGAGCGTCGCCCTAAAGCAGGTCGTCGCGCTCCGGCCCCGCTCTTCGACGAGCCGCGTCTATTGCCTCCGAACGCCACGTTTGCCCGCGACGTCGAACTCCATGCGCAGGCGTCCGCGGCGCCCGCGCGAAATTTCGGGGCCCCGATGAGCGCCTCCGCGGGCGGCCGCGCCGGCCTCGGCGGCCGGCGCCGCGACCGCTCCGGCCTCGTACGCGCGCGGCCCGAAACGGGCCAGGCAGGCGTTATAGGCGAGCGGCTCCTCGTATTTCGCGCAAGCGCCGTTGTCCTCGGCGCGCGCCGGCGCGCCGAGGAGGAGAGCGCCGAGGCCGATGGCGAGAATGAGCGCGTGACGCATCGTCGGATTCCTTATAGCCGCAACGTCGCGCCGGTCTTCTTGTTCACCTCGGCGACGATCTTGGCGACGACGGCCTCGATTTCGGCGTCGGTCAGCGTGCGCTCGCGCGGCTGCAATGTCACGGAAATCGCGACCGATTTATGACCCTCGGGCAGTCCGGGGCCGCGATAGACGTCGAACACGTCGGCGTTTGTGATCAGGGCGCGGTCGGCGCCGAGCGCGGCCTTGAGGATTTCGCCGGCGCGGGCGCCTTCCGCGACCACGAAGGCGAGGTCGCGCTCGAGCGGCATGAATTCGGAGCGCTCCAGTTTCGCCTTCGCCTTGGTCGGCCGCGCCTTGGGCGCGGGAAGCGCGTCGAGCGTGATTTCGAAGGCTGCGATCGGCCCCTCGGCGTCGAGCGCCTCGCAGGCGCTCGGATGCAATTCGCCGAACCAGCCGGCTGGTGATTTCGGCCCGAATTGCAGGCTCGCCGAGCGTCCGGGGTGAAGGAACGCCGGGCCACCGGGAACGACCTGCACGGCGTTGGCGGCGATTCCGAGCGCTCCGAGCAGCGCCAGCGCGTCGCTCTTGGCGTCGAACGCGTCGACCGCGCCGCCGCCCGACCAATGGCGCCCTTCGCCCTTCGCCTTCGCCATGCCGCGCCGAACCGCGGCCGCCGCGATGCGCTGGTCGTTCTCGCCGTCCCCGAGGAAGATCTGCCCGACCTCGAACAGCGCCACGTCTTTCAATCCGCGCCGCGCGTTGCGCTCGGCCGCGGCGACGAGGCCGGGCACGAGGCTCGGACGCATGTCCGAGAGATCGGCGGCGATCGGATTGGCGAGCGCCAGCGCGGGTCCGCCGCCGCCGAACAACTCCGCTTTCGCCTTGGCGATGAACGACCAGGTCACGGCTTCGCGAAGGCCGAGGCAGCTGAGCGCGCGCTTGGCGGCGCGGGTGCGCTTTTGCAAGAGGGTGAGGACGGGCCGCGGCACGCCCTCGTCGAGCCGCGCCAGCGGCGCCGGCGGCACGCGATCGAGGCCGACGATGCGCACGATCTCTTCGACGACGTCCGCCTTGCCCTCGACGTCGGGGCGCCAGCTCGGCACAACTACTTTGCTCTCCTTGAATCTGAAGCCCAGGTTCGCGAGGATCATCCTCCCCTCGAGCTCAGGGATGTCGAGGCCGATGAGGCGCTTGACTTCGCTATAGGGAAAATCGATCGCGCGCTTAGGCGTAGTCGGATCGCCGGCGACGATCAGGCGCGAGGGTTCGCCGCCGCAGAGATCGAGCGTCAGCTTGGTGGCGAGTTCGGCGCCGGGGATGCAGAAGTCGGGATCGACCCCGCGCTCGAAGCGATAGCGCGCGTCGCTGGCGACGCCGAGCTTGCGCCCGGTCTGCGCGATGTTGGCGGGGTCCCACAGCGCGCTTTCGATCAGCACGTCGCGCGTCCGCTCGTCGCAGCCGGAATGTTCGCCGCCCATGACGCCGGCGATCGATTCGACGCCGTTCGCGTCGGCGATGACCACCATGCTTTCGTCGAGCGCATAAGACTTGCCGTCGAGCGCGACGACGCTTTCGCCGGCTCGCGCGCGCCGCACGCGCAGCGCGCCCTCGACCTTGGCCGCGTCGAACACGTGCAACGGGCGGCCGCGATCGAAGGTGATGTAATTGGTGACGTCGACCAGCGCGTTGATCGGCCTGAGGCCGATCGCGCGCAGGCGCCTTTGCATCCACCGGGGCGAGGGACCGTTGTTCACGCCGCGCACCAGACGCAGCGCGAAGGCGGGGCAGAGACGCGCGTCGGCGGGGGAGAAATCGAGCATGACGGCGGTCGGGCAATCGAAGCTTCCCGCAATGGGCTGCGGCGCCGGCGTTTTCAGCGTCCCTAAGCCCGCCGCGGCGAGATCGCGCGCGATTCCCGCGACGCCTGTCGCGTCGGGGCGGTTGGGCGTCAGGGCGATGTCGATGACGGGATCGTCGAGGCCGGCGTAGGCCGCGAAAGGCGCGCCCACCGGCGCGTCTTCGGGCAGGTCGATGACGCCCTCGTGATCGTCGGACAGCTCCAGCTCGGCGGCCGAACACAGCATGCCGTTCGATTCGACGCCGCGGATGACGCCCTTGGCGAGCGTGATGGCCTTGCCGGGAATGAACGTGCCGACCGGCGAGAACACGCTTCTCATGCCGGCGCGCGCGTTGGGCGCGCCGCAGACGACCTGCACCGGCTCGGTCCCGGCGTCGACGATGCAGACGCGCAGGCGGTCGGCGTTGGGATGCGGCTTGGCTTCGATCACCCGCGCGACGACGAAGCCCCGGTATTTCGCGCTGGGGTCCTCGAGGCCTTCGACCTCCAGCCCGATGCGCGTCATCGTTTCGACGATCTCGGCGAGCGAGGCCGAGGTTTCCAAGTGGTCTTTGAGCCAGGAGAGGGTGATTTTCATCGCTTCGCCTTTTGCCGACGGTCGGGTCCATAGCCCGCCAAAGCCGGTCAGGGCAAGCGCGGGCCGCCGATCGGCGCCTCACGTCTTTCGGTCGAGAAGCCGATAGACTTCGTCGTCGTTGTTGCGCTTGCCGATGACGAAGATTCTGACTAGCTCGTCGTCGACGGAATAGACGATCCCGCATTCGCCCGAGTCGATGCGAAACAGCCCTTCGTGGCCCTGCAGCGGCCGGCTGTCGTGGGGAAACGGTTCGGCGATGAGCGCCAGCGTCTTGACGACGACCTGCTTGAAGTGTTTCGCCGGCAGATCGGCGAGCGCCTTGGCGGCGTCGCGCGCCACATCGAGCTTGCGGCGGCTCATCCGGATTTGGCTGAGACGAGCTCGTTGAGCGTCCGCTCCGTCTCTTCGACTCCGAGGAAGCCGCCTTGCGCCGCGGCCCTAGCCTTTTCCGCCCACACCGCGTCCTCCATGGCGACGAAGCGTCGATACTGCTCCTCGCTCATCAGGACATAGGCCTCTTTGCCGCGCTTGGTGATCTGCACCGGCTCGCGCGCGGCGGCCATGAACATGTCGCCGAGACGGGCTTTCAGGTCGGAAGCTGGGAAGCTTTTCATCGGAGGCCGGGCCGGGGAGGGGGTGGGCAGTCAACATAGCAAATTCCCCAGATTCCGCAATTCGGGGAGTCCGCGCCGCGCGGGCGGTTTCGAACCGAAACGGACGGGCAGACCGTGCGAAAACTCTGACTGAGCGGATTCCCTCGGCGCGTGCATCGAGTTAGAATCACCCATGACGCACGTTTCGGGATTCGAACGCTCCCAACTTTTGCTTTTGCCGGAGGCGGTTGACGACTATGTCGGCGTCGACAATCCGGTTCGATTCATCGACGCCTTCGTTGACGGGCTTGATCTTTCGGCCGCGGGCTTTCGCCGTGTGGCGGCCAAGGCGACGGGCCGACCTGGCTACGCGCCGGGCGATCTCTTGAAGCTTTACATCTACGGCTATTTGAACCGCGTGCGGTCGAGCCGACGCCTGGAGGCGGAGTGCCATCGCAACATCGAGGTCATCTGGCTGCTGCGGACGCTGAAACCGGACTTCAAGACCATCGCCGATTTCCGGCGCGACAATCGCAACGCTTTCAAATCAGTATTTCGTCAGTTCGTGCTGCTGTGCCGGCGGCTCGATCTTTTCGGGCGCGAACTGCTCGCCGTGGACGGCACGCGGATCAAGGCGGTCAACAACAAGGACCGTAATTTCACGCGCAATTCGTTGGAGAAGTTCATTCGCGCTGCGGACGAGCGCCTGGACGACTATCTGAAGCGGCTCGACGAGGGCGATGTCGAGGAAGCTGGGACGGGTGGCGGCGCACGCACGAACAACCTAGCCGAGAAGATCGCGGCGCTGCGCGACAAGCGTGGCCGCTATGCGGCGATGCTGAGGGAATTGGAGCAAAGCGGCGAGAGCCAGATATCGCTGACCGATCCCGACAGCCGGGCGATGGCTGCCCATACGAAGGTCGCCGTGGGCTACAACATCCAGGTCGCGGTCGACGCGAAGCACAAGATGATCGTCGAGCAGGCGGTGACCAATCAGGTCGTCGACATGGGCCTGCTGAAAGAGACCGCCGAGCCGGCCCGCGCCATTCTGGATGTCGAGACCATCGATGTCGTCGCCGATCGCGGCTACTTCAAGAGCGAGGATATCGAGGCCTGCGAGGAGGCGGGGCTGACGCCGTATGTTCCCAGGCCTCAGCGCGGATCGTCGGTCAGCGACGGTTTCTTCCGTAAGGACGAGTTCCGCTACGATCCCGAGCAAGACGCCTACATATGTCCCGCCGGGCAGGTCTTGGCGACACGCTATGAAAGCAAGCTGCGGGATTTGAAGAAGACCGACTACGCGAACCGGGCGGCTTGCCCCGTTTGCCCGCTGCGCTTGCGCTGCACAAACGACTTTCGGAAAGTCTCTCGTCTGGAGAACGAGGCGGCGCTCGACCGCATGGCGGCTCGCCTGAAAGCGAGGCCCGGGGTTCTCGACCGGCGCCGCGAGACTGTCGAACACCCCTTCGGCTCGATCAAGCAATGGATGAACCAGGGCGCCTTCCTGATGAAAGGCCTCGACAAGGTGCGCGCCGAGTTCAGCCTGACCGCGCTCGCCTACAATTTACGTCGAGCCCTCAACATCCTGGGCGTCGAGGCAATGACGGCGGCCGTCCAGGTGTGAAAGGGCGGCCACCCACGGCCAAATCCGGGCCGCCATGATCCGCAGGGACGCCCACAGGATCACAAAAGGCGCCCGTCTCGGCAGGAAACCGAAAAATACGACGCCGCGTGTCGCCCGAAGCCGTTAATCGACATGAGGGCAGAGTTTTCGCACGGCCTGC
>JBEKAL010000292.1:0-4553 GCA_050015935.1 Roseiarcus sp. | reverse complement strand
AACAACATCTGCGGCGGGCCGCGCAAGCCCAACGGCGCCTCATGCGCCAGCGCCACCGAATGCGCCTCGAACGTTTGCGTCAACAACATCTGCGGCGGGCCGCGCAAGCCCAACGGCGCCTCATGCGCCAGCGCCACCGAATGCGCCGTGAACGAACAACATCTGCGGCGGGCCGCGCAAGCCCAACGGCGCCTCATGCGCCAGCGCCACCGAATGCGCCTCGAACGTTTGCGTCAACAACATCTGCGGCGGGCCGCGCAAGCCCAACGGCGCCTCGTGCGCCAGCGCCACCGAATGCGCCTCGAACGTTTGTGTTGACAACATTTGCGGCGGCCCGCAGCGACCCGATGGCGCGGGATGTTCGACGGCCACCGAATGCGCCTCGCAGGTTTGCGTCAACAACATTTGCGGCGGTAGTGGTCCGCGACCGCCCCCGCCACCACCACCACCACCACCTCCGCCGCCTCCGACCGCCAGCCCCGGCCCCATCGCCGTCGAGGATCCCGTGTCGGACGTGACTTGGAACGTCTGCGCCTACCCGAATCCCGCCGACGGATGCGGTCAGTGGTATTTCGAACGCAACGGTCAGGTCGAGGGGCTGGCGAGTGGAAGCGTCGTTTGGAGCGGCAAGTGGACTCGTCTTGACCACTATGTCTACAAATACGAGTTTTCTTATATGGGTAAGGATAACCTGACTTGGGTTCGCTTTTCCGATCCGCGCGGCGTCGGGCATGCAACCGATCTGATCGCTTATCCCAGCGCCGATATGACGTCCCCCTACCGGAAAGGTCAGTTAGCTGGGTCTCCACAAACGACTGGCGTCACGAACCCATCGCAGCCACCAACGGTGGTCCAACCGCCAACGGGAAACTGCGGCTGCAACGCTAACATGGCTAACTACCAAATGTGCCTGACTCTCTGCAAGCACCAGGTCAGCACGCCGCCCACCGGCCCGACGCTGCAGCCACCGCCGCCCACCGCGTCGGCCCCCAAGCACTATTGCCCGCCTGGAGCGGAGTGCGCTATGTCCGGTGACAAAGAGTGATTAGGCGGGGATGTCCTTCTTCAGAGCGTGAACTAACGCGGGGTCACGACGCCGGACAGCAAGGGAGGCCCGTCCTATCAAGGCATTGATCTTCTCGCCGTGGAAGTCGGCCAATGGGGGCCGCCGCCGCCAGGGCGATAACGCATTACGGCATTACGGTGACACGCATCTATTTCCCTTTTTACATGACGCCAGGATGCTTAACCGCTTGATGGGCCGAAGTCGGCTGGCGAGCGAAGCGCTCTCCGCGCGACGGGGTGGCGGAAAATCGTCACACAAGCGCTTGAAAACAAACAATGGCGCCCGAAAATAGCGCGAGCCTCGGTCGGTTCGGCCGCCGCCACGCGCTGCGCCACCCCACGCCCGGAGCGCCGCGAAGCGAATCATGCGGCGCTCGCGTGAGCGCCCGCGAACGTCCGCCCCCACCGCTCGCCGCCATTCAACTGCCCCGCCGCCCCGAAGCGAGGCTGGCCCTCGCGCTGCAAAAGCCCATATAAGCGGAAGGTTCAACCTTCGCGAAGAGCGCGCCGCTGACCACGATCGAAACCATCCGCGCCGATTTCGCCTTCCTCGACGACTGGGAGGACCGCTATCGCTACGTCATCGAGCTGGGCCGCACGCTCGAGCCGCTGAGCGAGGCCGCGCACAACGACGCCAACAAGGTTCGCGGCTGCGTCAGCCAGGTTTGGCTCGAACGCGACACCCGTCGGAACGCGGCCGGCCAGACGGTTCTGCACTTTCGCGGCGACAGCGATTCGCATCTCGTGCGCGGGCTGATCGCGATCGCGATCGCGCTTTTCTCCGACCGCACGCCCGAGGAGATCATCGCCACGGACGCCTTGGCGACGTTCCGCGAACTCGGCCTCGAGCAGCATCTGACGCCGCAGCGCTCCAACGGCGTGCGCGCGATGATCGAACGCATCCGCGCCGACGCTTTCGCGCCCGCTTGACACGCATTGGCGCGGGTCCGGCCGCCGCAAACGAAAATCGGATGCGCTCGCTTCGTGGCCCATAAGCGTGACTCGACAAGGGATTTCTGCTAACATTAGCAACAGTCGTATCTGCGCGCGGGTTTCGGCTGTCTTTCCTTCGGCCCGTTGAATCGCGGATTACGCCGTGCAACGTGGAGGAGAAAGGGAGGCGAACATGGCAGGTTCTTTGTCGCGGCGGGCTCTTCTTGCAACAGTGGGCTTCGCGGGCGCCTTGTGGGTAGGGCTGGCGGCGGCGGTGCCGGTGTCGTTCAGCGTGCCGCTTTCCGGCACCGAGCAGGTTCCCCCGGTGCAGACCGCCGGCAAGGGAACCGCCGATCTGACTTATGACCCGGACACGCGGATGGTCACCTGGAGCGTCAGCTTCAGCGATCTTTCGGGTCCGGCCACGATGGCTCATTTCCATGGGCCGGCGGCGGCGGGCAAGAACGGCCCGGTGACGATCTGGCTGAGCACGAAGGGCGCCGCAGCGGAAAGCCCGATCAAAGGTTCCGCGACGCTGACGCCCGATCAGGCCAAGCAATTCACCAGCGGCGATTGGTACATCAATATTCACACGGCGGCTAATCCCGCCGGCGAAATCCGCGGCCAGGTGGTTCCGCCAAAGAGCTGACCGCTCTTCAAATGTAGGTGATGAGCGCGGCGGCGATCAGGGCGCCGCCGCAAAAGGCGAGCGCGGCGCGCGCCAATGACGCCATGCGCGGCGGCGACGTTGCCGCCGGGAGCCGCTTGCGGCCGGTGATCATCGGCGTGAGCAGATTTTGGCCTTTCGCGAGAGCGTAAGTCGCGATCGCCAGGACGTGAAGCGCCACGGCGGCGAGAAGAATGTCCCAAAGCGTCGAATGCGTCGCGTCGATCCAATTGGCGACGGGCGCGGGCACATAAGGTGTGAGCGGGCCGACCTCGGCGACGTCGTCGAGCGCATAGAGGCCCGTCAGCGTTTCGCCGAGCAGCAGCGCCAACATCCCCAGCACCATCCAACCGCCCGCCGGATTGTGTCCGATTTGCAGGTCCGGCTCGCGCTTTAGCATATTCCTGAGATGGTCGAACGCGGCGCGCGGCGAAGCGAGAAAGGCGGAGAAGCGCGCCGTGTCACCTCCCACGAAGCCCCAGACCAGACGGAACAACACCAGGACCAGCACGGCGTCGCCGACTTCCGCGTGCAGGTCCATCCAGTTCAGCCGCTCGGTCGCGTAGGCCGCCGCGACCAGCGCGACGAGGAGCCAATGGAACAGCCGGGTCGGCGCGTCCCAGACGACGATTGCGCGTTTATCGTTTGGCGCGGTCACGCGATTCGTCTTTCAGTCCGGTCGGCGAACGAAAAGGTCGCTCCGCTGCATCCGACGTTGCGGCCTCGGAATTCGTGATCGTCCGATCGACCGCCAGCGGCGGCGCCCGGCACGACATTCCCCCGCTCCGAGGGAACGTCGAGATCGTGCGAAACGACCTGCGCATAGGCTGTCTCGAGCTCCGCCGGTTCGACCGCGCGCCGGCCGCTGGAATCCGGCCATGATATTTGCCCGCTCGCGTCCCGTTTGGTCAACGGTCCGTTAATCCCCAGGGGTGAATATCGCGCGACATTGGCGCAATTTTCGGAATGCCTCCATGAACGCGCACGAAGAATTGAACCTCGAGCGTCCACTCGAAGCCGGCGCCGGACCGGCGGGGAACGGCGCCGCCGAACCGGCCGAACCGGCGGCGAGCCGAGACGACCAAGCCGAGAAACCCGCCGACCCGGCCGAATCGCCCGGCGCCGCGCCGACGGCGCCTGGCGCGTGCGAAAGCTCGCCGACAATCGAGGCGCCGCGACTCCATCTCGTTCCCTATGCCGCGCCCTGGCAAGCCGAGGCCGCCGCCCGATGGCTGGGTCGATGGGGAATTGGGCTCGCCGCCGCCCTGACGCTGTTCGCGGCCGTCGCCGCGGCCGGGCTTTACGTTAACGCGAGGCAGTCGAGCCTGCTGGCGGCCAAAGCCGAGGAAAGCCGCAGCCTCGCCGAAACGGTCAAGGCCCTGAAGGACCGCATCGACGCCATCGAGGTCGCCCGAACGCGCGACGAAACCGCCGATCTGCGCAAAGTCGCCGCCGAGGTGAAATCGGAAAGCGGCGTCACGCGCGATCTCGGCGGCGCGCTGGCGCAACTGACGGCGCGGGTCGATCGCGTCGACCACGATCAGAGCGCGCGCCTCGACAAGCTGGCCGATCGCATCGACCACGAAGCGACGGCTCGGATCGCCGATCTCGCGACGCGCCTCGACAAGCTCGAAAAGAAGCCGCCCGCCACGGTCGTCGCAACCGCCTTCCCGTCGCCGGCGCCTTTGCCCAGGCAGGCGGCGGCGGCGAAGCCCGACCCCGGCGTCTCCAACGAAACGACCGGCTCGATCGCAAAACCGCAGGCGCCGCTGCGCGGTTATTGGCTCGTCGAAGTCCAGGACGGCTCCGCGATCGTCGACGGCCGCGACGGCCCGCAACAAGTCGCGCCCGGCGATTTTCTGCCCGGCGCCGGCCGGGTGCAGCGCAT
>JBEKAL010000291.1:0-4408 GCA_050015935.1 Roseiarcus sp. | reverse complement strand
CGTCCTCGGGACCGGGCGGAATCGCCATCTGGTCGACGGTCTTGGCGAGCCGCGGAAACCATTGCGCGTTGGCCGAGACGAGACCGAGCAACAGATCGGAATGGCCGGAGAGATACTTGGTGCCCGCCTCCACCGCCATGTCGACGCCGTGCGCGTGCGGCGAAAAGAACAGCGGCGTCGCCCAGGTGTTGTCGGCGACGACGCAGGCGCCGCGCGAGTGGGCGGCCGCGGCGATGGCCGGTATGTCCTGCACCTCCAGCGATTGCGAGCCGGGCGCCTCCACGAACACGGCCCTGGTGTTGGCGCGCATCAGCGCGGAAATCCCCGAGCCGACGAGCGGATCGTAATAGGTGGTCTCGACGCCCATGCGCTTCAGCGTGGCGTCGCAGAAGATGCGCGCCGGCTGGTAGGCCGAATCGCTCATCAGGAGATGATCGCCCGCGCTCAGCGCCGTCATCAGCGAGACGACGATCGCGGCCAGGCCCGAAGGGACCAGCGCCGTTCCCGCCGCGCCGGATATCGCGGTCCAGGCTTCGCTCAGCGCCTCGGTGGTCGGCGTGCCGTGCGTGCCGTAGACGTAACGCTGCTCGCGGCTCTTCAGCGTCGCCACGTCGGGAAAAAGCACGGTCGAGCCGCGAAAGGGCGGAAGATTGACGAACCCTTGCGTCGCTTCGGCGTCGCGGCCGAGATGCACGAAGCGCGATCGGCTGCGCAATCGCTTCTTGGCTTCGTCGGTGAGCTTTTTCATCGATCGGGGTTTTCCGCATTTGGCGAAGAGCAAGATGAAAAACGCGCGCGCCGGCGTCAACCGGCCTCGCGCGCCAGCGATTCTGTTCAAGCTCCTGGTGTCACTTGCCCGTCGGCAACGGCGCGCCGTTGACCGTCACTTCGCCCGCCGCCGTCACGTCGACTTTCCACACCAACCGTCCGTCGGCGCCCGTTGTCGCCAGGCCTTTGATGAACGTGACGCCGAGCGCGGCCGACTGCAAATCGGGCTCGGTCTTGGCGGCGTCCTCCAGGAGGGCGATCGTCTTGTCGAGACCGTCCGCGCTGAAAGTGAAATGGCCGCTCGGCGCGCCCGATTCGGCCGAGGCTTCGCCCTCGAAGGCGAGATCGAGCATCGGCGTCGTGAACCGGCCCGGCGAAAGGGTGACTTTCGGACGCCCGCGGAGCAGGACCTCGCTAATCTTGTCCTGGGCTTCGGGCGACAGCTCGCCCTTGCGGCCGAAACTCGGATCGTCGAGCGCGAGCTTCGCGACTTGGTCGAGGCCCTTGTCGGCGACGCGCAAGTCGAAATGGAACGAGACCGGGGAGAGCTGCTCCGCCCAGGGCGGCAAGAGCGGCGATTTGAACGCCAGCTCGTCGATCTTGACCCCGACTTCGGCGTCGCCGTCGGCGGTGAAGCCGCTCAGCCCGATCGTCTCGCCGAGCGTCTTCAACGTCGCGTCGACCTTCGGCGCGTGCAGCGTCAGATCATGAATTTCGGCGTTCGTTTGAAGACTGTTCCACAGCGGCAGCGTCGCCTGGAGCCGCGGCTTCAACTCGGGAGGGACGTCGGAATCTTCGATATGGGCGACCAGGTATTTCCAGAAATCGCCGATCTCTCTCGCGCGCAATCCCGAAATCGTCGCGCCGCCGACGACGCCGCCAATGCTGTATGTCACGTTGACGGGCGGGCCCTGGCCACTCGGCGGCGCCGCGACGATCGTTTCGCTCAGGCTTTTCACGGATTGCGCGACAGCGACGTCGACGCCGGCGCCGCTATCGGACGTCTTGGCGCTGGTCTCGACCGATATGCCGGATTCGAGGAGATCGAAATCAGCGCCTTGAGCGGCGTCGGCGACATGAAACTTGGCGGCGAGCGAGTCGGCCGCGACGAGCGAGCGCAAGAAACTCGTTTGCGCGGCGTCATAGGCGGTCTCCAGGCGAAAGCCGCTGAAGTCGAGCGTGCCGGTCACCTTGCCTTTGTCCGTCGGCACGTCGAAGGCGAGGCTCGGAAAGCGGTCGGCCTTGACCGTCCAGGAGCCTTCGTCCCCCGGCGTAAGGGTATAGGAAAAGCTTTCGATCCGCAGCGCGCCCTTGGGCGAGCCCGCCAGATCGAGCGCCTTTTGCAGATCCCAGACGACGACATAATCGTCGCCGTCCGTGGCGACCGAAACGATGCCTTGGTCGACGACCGCTTTGGTGAAAAAGTCGACGTAGCCCTGTTCGATCGCCTTGGCGCCGTCCGACGTGGCGGACGCGGCGAGGCCGGCGGACGAGGTCGCGATCAAGAGAAAAGCCGAGGAGGGCCATAGCGCGTGCATGAGAGCGGCCTGTTCGCTGACGGTTGAACGCCCCAGGCCCGAACCTTAGCAGCATTCGTCGTCCGTGCGAAGCGCCGCGATTGACTTCGTGCGGACTTTGTCGCGACTATGGCGGCCGCTCCGCGCCGCCGCCCCGCGCTCGAAATCCGGCGGCGAAGCCGGCTCGGCGTCGACACGGGAGTTTTCGCATGCGATCGCTAGTAACGTTTTTCGCCGGGGCCGCCGTCGTTTGCGCCGGCGTTTCCGCCGCCGAGGCGGCGACGCTCGACCAGGTCAAATCGCGCGGCGCGGTGGTCTGCGGCGTCAGTCCGGGACTGGCGGGTTTCGGCCTGCCCGACGACCAGGGCGTCTATAAGGGACTCGACGTCGACGAATGCCGGGCGCTCGCCGCGGCGATCTTCAACGATCCGAACAAGGTCAAATACCTGCCGGTCAACGCCAAGGACCGGCCGACGATTCTGGCCTCGGGAAACGTCGACGTCCTCGTGCGCAACACCACCTGGACGATGTCGCGCGAAATCGGCGGCATGTTCTTCACCGGCACAAATTATTACGACGGGCAGGGCTTCATGGTGCGCAAGAAGCTCGGGATCGATTCCGCGCTGAAGCTCGACGGCGCCTCGATCTGCGTGCAGCAGGGCACCACCACCGAACTCAACCTCGCCGACTTCTTCCGCAGCCATAATCTGAAGGTCGAAGCGGTCGTGTTCGCCACCGACGAAGAGGCGGTCAAGGCCTATGATTCCGGCCGCTGCGACTCCTACACCACCGACTCCTCCGGCCTCTACGCCGACCGCCTTAAACTCGCGGCGCCGGACGATAACGTCGTCCTGCCCGACATCATCTCCAAAGAGCCGCTCGGCCCGTCGGTGCGCAAGGACGACCTTAATTGGTTCGAGATCGTCCAGTGGACGCATTACGCGCTGGTCACCGCCGAGGAACTCGGCGTCACCCAGGCCAACGTCGACGACAAACTGAAATCCGACAATCCGGAAATTCGCCGCCTGCTCGGCGTCGAAGGCGACTTCGGCAAGAGCCTGGGGCTGACCAACGACTGGGCCTATCGCATCGTCAAGGCGGTGGGCAATTACGGCGAGTCGTTCGAACGCAACGTCGGCATGGGCTCGCCGATCAAGATCCGGCGGGGGCTCAATGCGCTGTGGACCCAGGGCGGCCTGCAATACGCGCCGCCGATCAGGTGAGGGGGCGCGGCGTGAGCGACGGGAGACCCGACGGCGGGCGCCGGCGCCATTTTCGTACACGATCGCGTGATTTCAAGAGCTTGCGCAGTGATTCTCCGCCGCGCCCGTCCGCCTGAGCGGCCGAGGCAAGCGGCGGGATGCGAAAGGGGCAATTCGCGCCTGTCACCGGAAACCCGGTGTGACCAAGACACAATCGAGCCGCTGGCAAAAGCTCGGCGATCTCGGCCTCACCCGTAAGGACATTTTTTCGAAGCGCGGCATCACTGCAACTTTATTGGCGGTCCCACACTGTCTGTCTTTTGTTTCTTGCTCGGCGCGGACGTCACGGCTTTCTTTGCCGTGCTGGCGACAGGCGGCGGAGGCGAAGGCGTCGAGGCCGTCGAGGCCGTGGCCGGAAGTTTTGAGCAAGTAATCCAATGGACCACCTGACATATGTCCTCTTTTGTTAGATTCTGACTACGGAGTAAACTAATGCCAAGGTCGTATTGCGCTTTCATCACCTCATCTAAACTGACCCCATAAGTGCCATATCCACTTGCACCGCCGCCGCGGATTTCGCCAAAATGATCGAGCTGAATAAAAAATGCCGCAATATAAAGAGCTGCAGCTTCAAGCTGTTCCGACTCCGACAAGTACCGTGTGCTTGAATATGTGTTTGAGACGCAATTCACAAAATCAAAATACTTGTTAGGGCGGTATTGGTTTCGTTCCGCTTGATCGAGACAAATGCGCGCTCTTGCCGCACCTGCCTGCACTAATAAGGCTCTGACCTCGGCGTCCTTAGTGTCCGTCCAGAGACTTTTCGAGTCATTTGAGTCGGTTGTCGGCGGTGGAGAAAATCGCTTGAAGAGCCCGACTCTTTTGTGATTCCTTGCGTGGCGTCGATTCGTGAGGCGCCAT
>JBEKAL010000290.1:0-4436 GCA_050015935.1 Roseiarcus sp. | reverse complement strand
GTCGCCGGCGCGCTCTACGTGCCGCAGGTCGGCATCATCAACCCGAGCGAATTCGATCCGGCCAATTCGATCGAGGCGGTGATCTGGGTCGCGGTCGGCGGGCGCGGCACGTTGGTCGGCGCGGCGCTCGGGGCCGTCGTCGTCAATTTCGCCAAGACCTATTTCACCGGCGCCTTCCCCGAATATTGGCTGTTCGCGCTCGGCGGGCTGTTCGTGCTGGTGACGCTGTTCCTGCCCAAGGGCCTGATGGGCCTCGTCGGCGGGCGCGCCGCGCGCAAACCCGCCGCGGCGCCCGCGTCGGCGATCGCGCAAGAGGAGGGCTCGCGATGAGCGAAGCCGACAATCTCAAGCTGACGAGTTCGCTGCTCTATCTCGACGGCGTCAGCGTCTCCTTCGACGGCTACAAGGCCTTGCGCGGCCTGTCGCTCGCGCTGGAGCCGGGGGAGATGCGCGCGATCATCGGCCCCAATGGCGCGGGCAAGACGACGATGATGGACGTCGTCACGGGAAGGACCCGCCCCGACGAGGGCGACGTCTATTTCGAGGGCCGGTACGACCTGACCCAACTCGACGAGGCCGAAATCGCCGAACTCGGCGTCGGCCGCAAGTTTCAGAAGCCGACGGTGTTCGAGAACCACACCGTTTCCGACAACATCCTGCTCGCGGCCAGGGCGCCGCGCACGGTGTTCGCGACGCTGTTCGGCGGGGCGGCCCAACGGGAGCGGGAGACGATCGAGCGAATCCTGGGGACGATCCGCCTCCGCGATCAACGCGAGCGCCTCGCCGGCGCGCTTTCGCACGGTCAGAAACAATGGCTGGAGATCGGCATGCTGCTCGCGCAAGACCCCAAGCTTCTGCTGGTCGACGAACCCGTCGCCGGCATGAGCGACGCGGAAACGGCGGAGACGGCCGCGCTGCTCAGAGAAATCGCGCGCAACCATTCGGTGGTCGTCGTCGAGCATGACATGGCGTTCGTGCGCGAACTCGGCGTCAAGGTCACGGTGCTGCACGAAGGCGCGGTGCTCGCCGAAGGCTCGATCGATCAAGTGAGCGCCAACGAGCGCGTCATCGAAGTCTACCTCGGGCGATAAGCCATGCTGAGCGTCGAGTCGATCGATCTCTATTACGGCGCCGCGCAGGCCCTGCGCTCGGTTTCGCTGAAGGCCGAAATCGGCCGGGTGACCTGCGTGCTCGGGCGCAACGGCGTCGGCAAATCCTCGCTGCTGCGCGCCATCGTCGGCCAGGAGAAAATCGCCGGCGGCGCGATCCGCTGGATGGGCGAGGACATCGGCGCGCTCGCGCCGCATCTTCGCGCCCGGCGCGGCCTCGGCTACGTCCCGCAGGGGCGCGAGATCTTTCCGCTGCTCACCGTGCGCGAAAACCTCATGACCGGATTCGTCACGCAGCCGCGCGCCGGCCACTTCTTCGACGACGAAATCTTCAGCCTGTTCCCGGCGCTCGGCGAAATGATGGGCCGGCGTGGCGGCGATCTCTCCGGCGGCCAGCAGCAGCAACTGGCGATCGCGCGCGCGCTGGTGACGCGGCCCAAATTGCTGGTGCTGGACGAGCCGACCGAGGGCATTCAGCCCTCGATCATCCGCGACATCGGCCGCGCGATTCTCTTTCTGCGCCAAAAGGGCGACATGGCGATCCTGGTCGTCGAGCAATATTTCGAATGGGCGCGCGACATCGCCGACGATTACGCGGTGATGGAACGCGGCGCGGTCGTGCTCGCCGGCGAACGCAAGGACATGGTCGAGGCCGAGGTGAGGAAGCGGCTGTCGGTGTGAAGGAGTGCGAGCGACGGCCCGCCGGCGGCTTCACCCCGCGATCGCTTCGCTCTTTTCCCACAGCGTCCGGGCCGCCGCATCGTCGCGCGCGGCGGCGGACGGCTTCTCGATCCTTCGTTTGCAAAAATACTCGCCGCTCACGCTTCCCGCCTCCGGCGAGGACGCGAGATAGACGATCGTGTCGGCGCCCTGTTCGGGCGAAATCGCGAAGCGCTTGGCCAGCGAAATCAACCGGCCGTTCCATCCGCCGGCCTCGTCGCCGAATCGCGAAGCGACGAAGCCGGGATGCAGGCAATTGGCGGTGACGAGCGTTCCCGCCAGCCGGCGCGCCAGCTCGCGCGTGAACAGGATGTTGCACAGTTTCGAGCGGCCGTAAGCCTTCCAGGCGCTATAGCCGCGCGCGCATTGCAAGTCGTCGAAATCGAGCTGGGCGCCGGCGTGCGCTCCCGAGGCGGTCGAGACGACGCGCGCGGGCGCCGAGGCGACGAGCCTCTCGCGCAACGACTCGGTCAGCACGAAATAGGCCATGTGGTTGAGCGCGAAGGTCAGCTCCAGGCCTTCGGCGGTGACGCGCCGGGCCGAGAACACCGCGCCGGCGTTGTTGACGAGCGCGTCGACGCGCGGCTCGCCGGCCGCGATTTTTCCGCCGACGCGCCGCGTCTCGGCCATCAGCGAGAGATCGGCGATGTGGAAGCGATGGCCGCGGCCCGGCGCTATTCGCTCGAGTCTTCCCAGCGTCGCCTCGGCGCGCTCGGCGTCGCGCGCGATAAAGACGATGCGCGCGCCCATCGCCGCCAGCTTCATGACCGCGACTTCGCCGACGCCCGACGTCGCGCCGGTCGCGACCACTGTCTTGCCCTGCATGACAAGCCTCTGTTGAAAGTCAGCCTGAAACCCGCGATGCACGCGCCGCGCCCGACGCTCCCGCGATCATCGAGACGAACGCGTCAGACTTGCGCGAATTTCGCGGCGCGGCAAGCGCGGCTTTCGCGCGCCCGCGCGAGGGTCGGATTTCACGAAGCTGGTGAAGTCCTGACGCTTAGAGCAAGTTGCATTCACATGGTATCGTCATTGCGAGGAGCGAAGCGACGAAGCAATCCAGGGGAACGACGGGCGGCGCTCTATGACCTCCTGGATTGCTTCCCCCTCGCTGCGCTCGGGGTCGCAATGACGGCGGTGTTTTCGTCTAAACGCGTCACGCTCTCGGCCCGACTCGCCACAAGGGGCTGATGCGACTTTGCGGACGGACGCGGAAGATGGGCTGACGCCGTCATGGCTTGGCGCCTGCCTGCACCAATAAGGCTCTAACATCGGGGTCCTTAGCCACCGTCAGCGCGGTCGCGCCATCGCTCTCTTTCGCATTAACGTCGGCCCCCTTGGCGAGCAGCGCCTGCACCACATCGAGGTGGCCCTCATCGGAGGCCGCTATCAGCGCGGTCCAGCCATTGCTTGTCTTGGCATTGATCTCGGCCCCCTTGGCGAGCAGCGCCTGCACCACGTCCAGGCGTCCCAGCCCCGAGGCCAGCATCAGCGCGGTCCCGCCGTTGCTTGTTTTGGCATTGACGTCGGCCCCCTTGGCGAGCAGCGTCTGCACCACGTCCACGCCCCCCAGCGCCGAGGCCGTAATCAGCGCGGTCACGCCATCGCTCGTCCTCTTGGCATTGACCTCGGCCCCTTGGCAAAGCAGGGCGCGCACCACATCGAGGTGGCCATTCTGGGAAGCATCTATCAGCGCGGTCGTGCCGAGTTTCGTCTTGGCATTGACCTCGGCCCTTTTGGCGAGCAGCGCTTGCACAACATCGAGGTGGCCTTCACCGGAGGCCAGTATCAGCGCGGTCATGCCATTGCTCATCTTGGCATTGACCGCGGTTCCCTTGGCAAGTAGCGCGTGCACTGTGGCCGCATCACCACGCAATGCTGCGCTGAATAAGTCCTCCCCAGGCCCAGCCGGGCCATTGCTCGCTTTGGCATTGATCTCGGCCCCCTTAACACCTCTGTTGGCGAAGCCACCGGCACTATCGCAAACATCCATCGAAAAATCACCGCACTTCGCGACGGCGTCTGCGATGAAGCCAAGCGCCACGGCAATCAGACAGCTTGCAGCCAGTGCGTAGAAACACCGCAAAGACCATGACATTGCAATGCCTCCTCATGCTTCTAATGCCGACCCCGTCGATGGTTGCGATCCCAATTACTGCTGATCGCAGTGGGATCGTAATGTCATACGGCAATACGCAGCCGTCAACTGGGCGAGCGCAAAGTCGGTGGGTGCAAAGCCGCTATGGTTTAGCGCCTGCCTGGACCAACGCCTGCACCAATAAGGCCATGACGTCGACGTGTCCTCCTGCCGTCGCCAGATTTAGTGCGGTCGCGCCATTGTTCGACTTGGCGCTGACGTCGGCACTCTTGTCGAGCAGCGCCTGCACTACATCGAGGTGGCCTTGGTCGGAAGCCCCCATCAGTGCGGTCGTGCCGTCGTTCATCTTGGCATTGACGTCGGCACCCTTGTCGAGCAGCGCCTGCACCACATCGAGATGGCCGTTCTCGGAGGCCACAATCAGCGCGGTCGCGCCATTGCTCGCCTTGGCGTTGACATCGGCCCCCTTGGCGAGCAGCGCCTGCACCACGTCGAGGTGGCCGTTGTTG
>JBEKAL010000289.1:0-4446 GCA_050015935.1 Roseiarcus sp. | reverse complement strand
CACGTTCGATGAGAGGGGTGTGGAAACGGAGTCATGGTCGAACTCGTCAGGCGCCGCCAGACGAAAGGGGCGGAAACAGACATGCCGGCCTAAAGCCACCGCGCCACATCCCGACTCTACCCCCCATGGAATCTTCGCTCCGCCCGCAATGACGGCCGCCCTCTTCCCTCACGTCCCCCGCGGCTTCGCCCGGCTGGTCGGCGCCGCGGTCGCCGGGTCTTCGGGCCAGAAATGACGGGGGTAGCGGCCGCGCAGATCCGCGCGCACTCCACTCCACGAGCCCTTCCAGAAGCCGGGCAGGTCGCGGGTGATCTGGATCGGGCGATGCGCCGGCGACAAGAGATGCAGCGTCAGCGGGACGCGCCCGCCCGCCAGGGCGGGATGCTGGGAAAGGCCGAACAGCTCCTGCACCCGTAGCGCGATCGCCGGCCCGCCCTCCGCCTCGTAATCCACGGGAACGGCCGAGCCGGTCGGCGCGACGAAATGCGTCGGCGCCTCGGCCTCGAGGCGGCGCGAAAGCTCGTAGGGCAGCAGCGCGTGCAGCGCCTGCGCGAGATCGTCGGCGCCAATCTCGTCCAGCCGGGTCTTGCCGACGAGGAACGGCGCGAGCCAGTCGGGCGAGGCGGCGAGCGCCTCGTCCGACAGGTCGGGCCACGGCTCGCCCTCGGCGCGGCGCAGGAACGTCACGCGGTCGCGCCATTGCGCGAGGCTCTTCGTCCACGGCAGCCGCGCTAAGCCCAGGCCGAGCATCCCGCGCGCGAGCGCGAGCGCGCTTTCCTCGTCGGCGGGGGCGCTCAAGTTCTGTTCGGCCAGGATCAGCGCGCCGAGCCGGCGCCGGCGGCACGCGCGCAACGACGCGGAGGCGCGATCGAAGGTCAGTTCGTCGGCGGTCGAAATCGAAGCACCGGCGATGCGCTCGATTTCCTCCAGGGTCAGCGGCGCGGCGGTGAGGATGCGCGCGGCCGCGGCGCGGCCGACGATTTCGCCGATCGCCAGCGATGGTTCGCCCGCCAGCGCGTCGTGCGGCTCAAGCGAAGCGGCGCGGCCGTTGGCCATCAGGAATTCGCCGCGTTTTCCGCGCGCCATCGCGATGCGATCGGGGAAGGCCGCGGCGAGCCACGCGCCGACGTCGGAAAGGAATGTGGGGTCAACGCCCTCATCCGGCCGGCTGCGCCGGCTGCCTTCTCTCGCGAGCGGGAGAAGGGGTTCGCCCCCTCTCCCGCTTGCGGGAGAGGGTCGGGGTGAGGGCGCGCGTCCTCGGCGCGCGGCGAAGGATCGCGGCGGAAATCTTCGAGCCGATGCGTCAGATCGACCGCTTCGCCCCCGAGCCCGCGCTCGCTCAGCGCCACGGCGATCTCGGCCGCCAGGCCGGCGTGTCCCGCGCGCGCGGCCTCGATGACCATGCGCGCGAGGCGCGGCGGCAAGGCGAGCCGGGACATCGCCCTGCCCTCCTCGGTGATGCGCCCCTCGTCGTCGAGCGCGCCGAGCGTCGTCAGCAGCGCGCGCGCCTCATGAAGCGCGGCGCGCGGCGGGGGATCGAGAAACTTCAGGCTCGCCGGGTCGCTGACGCCCCATGCGGCGAGGTCGAGCGCGAGCCCCGAGAGGTCGGCGGCGAGGATTTCCGGCTTTGCATAGGAAATAAGGCCGCCATTGCCGGCCTCTTCCCAAAGGCGATAGCAGACGCCCGGCTCGACGCGTCCGGCGCGCCCGCGCCGCTGGTCGGCGTTGGCGCGCGAGACCCGCACGGTCTCGAGCCGCGTCAGCCCGATGTCGGGCTCGAAGCGCGGCACGCGCATCAGACCGCTGTCGACGACGACGCGCACGCCTTCGATGGTCAGCGAGGTCTCGGCGATCGACGTCGCCAGCACGATCTTGCGCCGCCCCGGCGGCGCGGGCGCAACCGCCTTGTCCTGCGCGCGCGCGTCCATCGCGCCGTAGAGCGGCGCGATGTCGACTTCCGGGTTCCTGACGCGGCTCGCGAGCGACGCGGCGACGCGCGCGATTTCGCCCTGGCCGGGCAGGAAAACCAGGATCGATCCCGTTTCCTCGGCGAGCGCTCGAAGCGTCGCGCGAACGACCTCATCCTCGACGCGCGCTTTCGGGTCGCGGCTGAGATAGCGCGTCTCGACCGGAAAGCTTCGCCCCTGGCTCTCGATCAGCGCGGCTTCGCCCATCAGCCGCGCGACGCGCGCGCCGTCGAGCGTCGCCGACATGACGAGGAGGCGCAAATCCTCGCGCAAGGCCCCCTGCGCGTCGAGCGCCAGCGCGAGGCCGAGATCGGCGTCGAGCGAGCGCTCGTGGAATTCGTCGAACAGCGCCGCCGCGACGCCTTCCAGCGTGGGGTCGTCGAGGATCATGCGCGCGAACACGCCTTCGGTGACCACCTCGACGCGCGTGCGCGCGGAAACCAGGCTTTGCAGGCGCACCCTGAGGCCGATCGTCTCCCCGACCTTTTCGCCGAGGCTCGCGGCCATGCGCCGGGCGGCGGCGCGCGCGGCGAGGCGGCGAGGCTCCAGAACGATGATCTTGCCGGCCCGCGCGAAGGGTTCGTCGATCAGCGCGAGCGGAACCCGCGTCGTCTTGCCCGCGCCGGGCGGAGCGACCAGGATCGCGTTGGGTTCCGCGCTCAGCGCCGCGCAGAGCCGCGGCAGGGCTTGGTCGATCGGCAATCGGTCGGGAAACGCGCGCATCGCCGCTCCATCGCAGCCGCGCGGCGCTCGCGCAAGTCTCATGGGTTCAGGTCGGCGCGCGTGAGCCGCGCCGAGCCGGCGATCGCGACGGCGTTCTACGACTTGATCGCCAGTCGCGACTTTGCGGCTTGCACGAACGCCGCACGATCGGAGGGCGTCTTCACGTGAACCGCGAGCTGCTCGCATAACTCATCGCGCGTGCGCGCCTTGGCGGCCGTCTTCTCGATAAGAATCTTGGCGATCGGGCCGACATGATGCGCGAGCAACGCCCTGACCGACTCGAACTCCGGGCTGCCGACTGCGACGATGGGCGCCTGTGGGATCTGGACGCGCTGATTTGCCTTGGACGCCGCCATAGCCGTGGCGTGGGCGCCAACGCCCGGCGTCGCGGTCGCGTCTGTTTCGACCGCATCGCGCTCGTGCGACGCTCGGGAATCCAGGGCGCTGCGGATCGCCTCGGCCAGCTTGAGGAGCGCCTGTCGCCGGTCGGGAAACATGTCGATCCATTGGCGGGTCGCGAGCTCATAGCGCAAGGCGCCGCTGGGCGTGATCGGCGACAGTCGGAGCGGAAAAACCGGCGCGTTGACGCTTCCCGCCAGCGACAGTTCCTTCTTGACCTCCCCGGAAGCGCCCGAGTTCTTCGAGAACAAGAAGACCATGCCGCTCGCGCTCTCGATGGCGTCGACGATGGTCTCTTGATAATTCTGGCCGCCCGAAACGTCGCGCGACGAGAACCAGCATCTCAGCCCCTCGGCTTCCAGGAACCAAGCGACCTCGCGCGCCACCGCCTCATCCTTCGACGAAAAGCAAATGAAGATGTGGGAGATCTCGTGCGACACGATATTTCGCTCTCGCGCCTATCCCAATTTATCGCCGCGGCTCAACCATTTACCCAATTCACAGCGCGATGGCTAGCCGCCGAGCGGCGACGGGCGGAACGGGGGAGCCGGCCTGACGGCTTTTTGCCCATCTCTTTTCGCAAGGACGCCGTCGCGCTAAGCCCGCCTTTCGGAGTAGGCTTGCGGCTCGCCGGCCCGAGCAGTTTCCGGCCGTGCGTCTTTCCGCCAACGGGGCCGAACCATGGGGCTTAGAGCAAAGTTCAATCTTGTGATTTTGGCCGCCTTCGCAGTCGGATTCCTGATCGCCGCCTTCGTCCTCGACCGCGTCTTCGTCGACAGCGCGCGCGAGCAGGTGTTGCAAAACGCCCGCATCATGATGACGGCGGTGAACGCCATTCGCAGTTACACGGACCAGGAGCTTGTGCCGCTGCTTCCCAAGGAGGTCGACGGGAAATTCGTCGCCGAGAATGTCCCCGCCTTCGCGGCGCAGAAAAACTTCAAGGTCGTGCAGGCGGCTTTCGCCGGCTACACCTATCGAGAACCCGCGCTCAATCCGACCAATCTGTCCGATCGAGCGCAGGATTGGGAAGCCGACGTCATCAACTTGTTCCGTAACGAACCTGCCCGCCGGGAGCTGGTGGTCGAACGCGACACCCCGGTCGGACCCACGCTCAATCTGGCGCGGCCGGTTTCGGTCGCCGACGAAGCCTGCCTGACCTGCCACTCTACGCCGGCGGCGGCGCCGGCGGCTTTGACGCGGACGTATGGGACGGCGAACGGGTTTGGTTGGAAGCTCAATGATACGGTTTCCGGGCGATTGACTCGACGAGGGGGGATTCCGGAGGGGGGATCAGGATGATAGATGGAAGAGCCATGATTCGCGGGAGGCGGACATGGCTCGGGTCGTCGACCATCTG
>JBEKAL010000288.1:0-4470 GCA_050015935.1 Roseiarcus sp. | reverse complement strand
TGGCGCCTCACGAATCGACGCCACGCAAGGAATCACAAAAGAGTCGGGCTCTTCAAGCGATTTTCTCCACCGCCGACAACCGACTCAAATGACTCGAAAAGTCTCTGGACGGACACTTAGGAAACCGGGATCGCGTTGGGCCAGATTCTGGAGCAGGAATATCAATGCGGAGATCGCGTCTGGTTGGGTCACGGTTTGACCCAAGTATCGAAAAGAGACCTTTCTTGCGCCAACTGGTTTAGGGACCTCGCGGGGAGGCGTCGTCTGCAGGGCTCCAGGGCGGTGGCTTTCATGCGGAGGCTCTTCCTTTATTGAGCCAAGCGCCAACAGAAAGGCTTCGATTTGCTCGTCGGTAGGCCGGAAACCGATTAGACCGGCGACCTTCTCCGCGACGAGTTCGACAAGCAACTCGTCAGGTTGCGATACAAGCTCGTTCCAAGCTCGCGGAATGGCCTTTTCTGCGTCCCGCTGGCGAGCGGCGCTTTGGTAATCGGCGCGTGCGTCGGCATGAGCAGAGCCGTCTCGCACGCGATCGAAGCGAAGGTATCGTTCCAAGACGCTTGCCGAGTCGTGCGGTTTACGTTCGACGAGATCCAGTTTTTGAACTCGACGCTCGGCGTAGCTGCCTTGTTCCGCCGGCAAGTAGAAACTCCACTCGCGTCCGTTCACGAGAATTGCGAACGGGGTCCCGTGATGGAACGCGTATTCAAAGAGCTGCCGGTCGCCCTCGTCGCCGGAATTGGGGGCTTTGACTTCGATGAAGACCGGAGATAACGACGCAGAGGTGAATAGCGCGTAATCGACCCTCCGCTTATCGACGGTGTACTCCCTGCGAACTATAGAAGGGTCATATATGTCCCACCCGAGCTCGCTGAGGAGCCGGTTGACGATCGCCTCGCGAACGTCCGTCTCGTTACGATAGTAATTCTTGTGAATGCGATCCGCGATCGATTCGATCGTTGCGACCAGCCCCATCGTGGTTCCCCAATGACCCGGCGCAAAAATGTCTCATAACACAATCAACAGGGAAACGCACCATCGACGTCCGAGAACTCCCAACAACGATTGCTCAATTCGGCCGCCGCTACTTCGCCGCCTCGATCAGCTCGATGTCCTTCTTCAGCATCTCGTTGACAAGCGCGTTCAGCGTCGTTCCTTTCGCCTGGGCGCGCGAGGTCAGCCACGTGAGGACGCCGGGGTCGAGATGGACGGGCGGGACGACCTCCATCTCGGGGCGATGGAACTTGCCTCGCGCGGCGTTGGCGAAATCATATTCCCGTTTCATAGCTGGCCTTCTCGGCATTGGCGCGCCTCGCGCTTGATCGGACGTCGCGCCGAAGTGATCCTGACGCGCGCAGTTTCGTCGCTCGTCCGAACCCAGGTGTGGACCACCAGCACGAGCGCGCCATTGGCGGATTCTCCTAATGTTATCCAACGCTCCTCGTCAGCGCCATGCTCGCTATCAAGGATCGTCGCCGCAAACGCGTCGCGAAACACGGTCATTGCCAGTTCAAATCCTACGCCGTGCTTCGTCCGGTTTGAAGCCACCTTGCTCGGGTCCCAGTCGAACTCAATTCGGAAAGCAGGCATAGGGCTTCCGCCCCCTACCGCGAAAACTTCTTGTACTTCAGCCGGTGCGGGATCACGCTGTCGATCCCCAGCCGCCGCTTCTTATCCTCTTCGTAGTCGGCGAAGTTGCCCTCGAACCATTCGACATGGCTGTCGCCCTCGAAGGCGAGCATGTGGGTGGCGATGCGGTCGAGGAAGAAGCGGTCGTGGCTGATGATGACCGCGCATCCCGCAAAGTCGAGCAGCGCCTCTTCGAGCGCCCGCAGCGTGTCGACGTCGAGGTCGTTGGTCGGCTCGTCGAGCAGCAGCAGGTTGGCGCCGCCCTTGAGCATCTTGGCGAGGTGCACGCGGTTGCGTTCGCCGCCCGACAGCATGCCGACCTTCTTCTGCTGGTCGGGGCCCTTGAAGTTGAAGGCGCCGCAATAGGCGCGCGAATTGATCTCGCGCTTGCCGAGATACAGCACGTCATTGCCCCCCGAGATTTCCTCCCACACGGTCTTCTTGTCGTCGAGCGCGTCGCGCGACTGGTCGACATAGCCGAGCGCGACGGATTCGCCGATCCTGATCGAGCCGGAATCGGGCTTCTCCTGGCCGGTGATCATGCGGAACAGCGTGGTCTTGCCGGCGCCGTTGGGCCCGATCACGCCGACGATGCCGCCCGGCGGCAGGCGGAACGACAGCTTGTCGATCAGCAAAGTGTCGCCGTAGCCTTTCGATAGATTGTCGAAATCGATGACGTTGTTCCCCAGCCGCTCGGCGACCGGGATGACGATCTGGGCGGTGGTCGGCGCTTTCTCGTTCTGCTTCTTGACCAGTTCGTCGTAGGCGGCGACGCGCGCCTTCGATTTGGCCTGGCGGGCCTTGGGCGAGGCGGCGATCCACTCGCTTTCCTCGGCGAGCGCGCGCTGGCGCGCCGCCTCCTCGCGACCCTCCTGTTCGAGCCGCTTCTGCTTCTGCTTCAGCCAGGCCGAATAGTTGCCCTCGTAAGGGATGCCGCGGCCCCGGTCGAGTTCGAGAATCCAGCCCGTGACGTTGTCGAGGAAGTAGCGGTCGTGGGTGACGATCAGGATCGCGCCGGGATATTGGCGTAAGTGCCCCTCCAGCCAGTTGACCGTCTCGGCGTCGAGATGGTTGGTCGGCTCGTCGAGCAGCAGCAGCTCGGGCTGTTCCAGCAGCAGCCGGCACAAAGCGACGCGGCGGCGCTCGCCGCCCGAGAGGGTGTCGACGTCGGCCTCGTCGGACGGGCAGCCGAGCGCGTCCATCGCCTGCTCGACCTGACTGTCGAGATCCCACAGGCCCTTGGCCTCGATCTCGTCTTGCAGGCGCGTCATTTCGTCGGCGGTCTCGTCGGAGTAGTTCATCGCGAGTTCGTTGTAACGGTCGAGGATCGCCTGCTTCTCCTTGACGCCGAGCATGGCGTTGCCGCGCACGCCGAGGTCCGGGTCGAGATGCGGCTCCTGCGGGAGATAGCCGACGCGCGCGCCCTCGGCGATGAAACCCTCGCCGGTGAATTCGCCGTCCAGGCCCGCCATGATGCGCAGCAGCGTCGACTTGCCCGAGCCGTTGACGCCGAGCACGCCGATCTTGGCGTCGGGATAGAACGACAGGTTGATGTTTTCGAGCACCTTCTTGCCGCCCGGCCATGTCTTGTTCAGGCCCCGCATGTGATAGATGAACTGGCGCGCGGCCATGGGCGAAACGTCCTTGCCAGAGGGGGAAGTTAACGCCTGACCTAGCAGGGGCGTCGCGGCGAAACAAGCTCAGGGCCAGGAGAGCTGGTTTTTCGGCAGACGGCTGCGCGGCAGGCGAACGGCGACTTTCTCGACCTTCGCGCGCTCGAATGGCGCAAGCCGTTCGACGACCGGAAGGGCGAATGTCGGCGGCGTCGGATCGGCGCCGACCCGGCGGCTCTTGAAACCGGCCTTCCCGCTCGCCTTGGCGTGACGACCGCCGCTAAGCGTTCTCGCCGCCGGCGGCGAGCTTTTTGACACTTGCGTCAATCGCGACTATCTCGAATCTTGATGCATCACCCGCCGGCGTCGCCGCGAAAGCGATCGCCCCTGACAAGCCCCGGCGGAGCTCGCGGCGCGCTCGCGCCCTCCTTCGTCAGCGCCATGAGCGACCCGTCGCGGCGGGCCGATCGCTCGCGTCTCCTCGCCGTGCTGGGCCCGACCAACACCGGCAAGACCCACCTGGCGGTGGAGCGCATGCTGGGCTTTTCCTCAGGCGTGATCGGCCTGCCGCTGAGATTGCTGGCGCGGGAGATCTACGATCGCGTCGTCAAGGCGCGCGGGGCGCGCGGCGTGGCGCTGATCACCGGCGAGGAAAAGATCGTTCCGCCGACGCCGCGCTATTTCGTCTGCACGGTCGAAGCCCTACCGCTCGACCGCAGAAGAGAATTTCTCGCGGTCGACGAAATCCAGCTCTGCGCCGACCCCGAACGCGGCCATGTCTTCACCCACCGCCTGCTGCACGCGCGTGGGCGCGCCGAGACCATGCTGATGGGCGCGGCCAGTGTTGCGCCGCTGATCCGCTGGTCCGCCGCCACTTTGGCGGGGGCGGCTTCGGCATCGACGTGTGGACGTCGCCGGTAACGATGGTGAAGACGAGGACGGACGGCTTCTCGTCGGGGCCGAAGAGACCGGGCACGAGATTTTTCACGGGAGGTGCGCTCTTCAAATAGGCCGCGATCGCCTGTGCGTCAGCGTTCGTCAGCTGCGAAAACTCCCTCCACGACATCATCGGCGCGAGAACCCGCCCGTCCGGGCGCTTCCCTGCCGTGACCCGAGTTGAACACCCGATTTTCGCAAATCATTGATTGCGCTGGCATTTCAGCGAAATTCAAGTTGGCGTGGCACTACGCCTTGGGCGGCCGCGGCGTTTTCGGGCGCGTTTGGGTTG
>JBEKAL010000287.1:0-4520 GCA_050015935.1 Roseiarcus sp. | reverse complement strand
ATCAGACGGCCGACGATGACGTTCTCCTTGAGACCCTCGAGCGTATCCACCTTGCCGTTGACGGCCGCCTCGGTGAGGACGCGGGTCGTCTCCTGGAACGACGCGGCGGAGATGAACGAGCGCGTCTGCAGGCTCGCCTTGGTGATGCCGAGCAGGACCGGCGTGCCGACGGCTTCCTTCTTGCCTTCGGCGCGCATGATCTCGTTGGCCGCTTCGAGTTCGGAAAAGTCGACCTGCTCGCTGGAGAGGAAGTCGGTGTCGCCGGGGTCGACGATGTCGACCTTCTGCAGCATCTGGCGGACAATCACTTCGATGTGCTTGTCGTTGATGCTGACGCCCTGCAACCGATAGACTTCCTGGATCTCGTTGACCAGATAGGCGGCGAGCTCCTCGACGCCCTTGATCGCGAGAATATCGTGCGGCGCGGGATTGCCGTCGACGATATATTCGCCCTTCTCGATCACGTCGCCGTCCTGCAGATGGATGTGCTTCGACTTCGGGATGAGATATTCGACCGGCTCGGCGCCCTCCTCGCTCGGCACGATGGTCAGGCGTTGCTTGTTCTTGAAGTCGCGCCCGAACTGCACTGTTCCCGAGATTTCCGCGATGATCGCGTGATCTTTCGGTCGCCGCGCTTCGAACAGTTCCGCCACGCGCGGCAGACCGCCGGTGATGTCGCGGGTCTTGGCGCTGTTGATCGAGATGCGCGCGATGACGTCGCCCGCATGCACCTTGGCGCCCGGCTCGAACGAAATGATCGATTCGACCGGCAGCGGATAACGCGCGTCGCCGCCGCGATGCAGTTTGACCATCTTGCCGTCCTTGCCTTTGACGACCAGCGCGGGCCTGAGGCTCGCCGTGCGCGGCGACGAGCGCCAATCGATGACGATGCGCTTGGCGATGCCGGTCGCTTCGTCGATCTGCTCGGACATCGAGGCGCCTTCGGTCAGATCCTCGAAGCCGATGACGCCGTCGACCTCGGTGAGGATCGGCCGCGTGAAGGGATCCCATTCGGCGAGGCGCTGGCCGCGCTTGATCTGGTCGCCGTCGTCGACCTTGAGGCGCGCGCCGTATTGCACGCGATGGACCACGCGTTCGGCGCCGTTGCGATCGAGAACGACGATCGCGACGTTGCGCGCCATCGCCATCAGGTCGCCGTTGGAGTTGCGCGCGACGTTGCGGTTGCGGATCTTCACTTCGCCGTCGAAATTCGATTCGATGAACGACTGATCCGCCAACTGCGCCGCGCCGCCGATGTGGAACGTGCGCATCGTCAGTTGCGTGCCCGGCTCGCCGATCGATTGAGCGGCGATGACGCCGACCGCCTCGCCCAGGTTGACCGGAGTGCCGCGCGCCAGATCGCGTCCGTAACAGGCCCCGCAGACGCCGTTGGGCGCCTCGCAGGTGAGCACGGAGCGAATCTTCACTTCCTGGATGCCCGCCGCCTTGATCGCCGGCATGTCTTCCTCGACGATCATGCGGCCCGCGGGGACGATCACATTGCCGTCGGCGTCTTGCAGCGTCTCCGCCGCGATGCGGCCGAGGATGCGCGAGGCGAGCGACGCGACGACCGTGCCGGCGTCGACGATCGCGCGCATCTTGATGCCGCCTCTCGAACCGCAATCGGGCATGGTGATGATGGAATCCTGCGCGACGTCGACGAGACGGCGCGTCAGGTAGCCCGAGTTCGCGGTCTTCAGGGCCGTGTCGGCGAGGCCCTTGCGCGCGCCGTGGGTCGAGTTGAAATATTCGAGAACCGACAGTCCCTCCTTGAAGTTGGAGATGATCGGGCTCTCGATGATTTCGCCCGAAGGCTTCGCCATCAGGCCGCGCATCGCGGAGAGCTGGCGCATCTGCGTCGGCGATCCCCGCGCGCCCGAATGCGACATCATGTAGATCGAGTTGATCGGCATGTCGCGGCCGTTCTTGTCTTTGCGCACCGCCGAAATGCCCGCCATCATCTCCTCGGCGAGTCGATCCGAGCACTTCGCCCAGGCGTCGACGACCTTGTTGTACTTTTCGCCCTGGGTGATGAGGCCGTCGTTGTATTGCTGCTCGTATTCCTTGGCGAGCGCCGACGCCTCGGCGATGAAACGCTGCTTCGAGTCGGGCACGACCATGTCGTCCTTGCCGAAGGAGATGCCGGCCTTGAACGCCTCGCGGAAGCCGAGCGCCATGATGCGGTCGCAGAAGATGACCGTCTCCTTCTGACCGCAATTGCGGTAGACGGCGTCGATCACATTGGAGATTTCCTTCTTCGTCATCAGCTTGTTGACGCCGTCAAAGGGAATCTTGACGTGGTCGGGCAGCAACTGCCCGAGGATCATGCGGCCGGGCGTGGTGTCGAAAATCTTGGCGACGCGATTGCCCTCGGCGTCGTAGGTCCAGGCGCGGCCTTTGATCTTGCTGTGCAGCGTAACCGCGTTGGCCGCCAAAGCATGCTCGATTTCGCCCATGTTGGCGAAGGCCATCCCCTGCCCCGGCTCGCCGTCGCGCATCAGCGAGACGTAATAGAGCCCGAGCACGATGTCCTGGCTCGGCACGATGATCGGCTGGCCGTTCGCGGGATGCAGGATGTTGTTGGTCGACATCATCAGCACGCGCGCTTCCAATTGCGCTTCCAGCGACAACGGCACGTGCACCGCCATCTGGTCGCCGTCGAAATCGGCGTTGAAGGCCGAACAGACGAGCGGATGCAGTTGAATCGCCTTGCCCTCGATCAGCACCGGCTCGAAGGCCTGGATGCCGAGGCGGTGCAGAGTCGGCGCGCGGTTGAGCATCACCGGATGCTCGCGGATGACCTCGTCGAGGATATCCCAGACTTCCGGCTTTTCTTTTTCGACCAGCTTCTTGGCCTGCTTGACGGTGGCCGAAAGGCCTTTGGCGTCGAGGCGCGAGTAGATGAACGGCTTGAACAGTTCCAGCGCCATCTTCTTGGGCAGGCCGCACTGATGCAGTTTCAGCTCGGGACCGACGACGATGACCGAGCGACCGGAATAGTCGACGCGCTTGCCCAGCAGATTCTGGCGGAACCGTCCCTGCTTGCCCTTCAGCATGTCGGCGAGCGACTTCAGCGGACGCTTGTTGGCGCCGGTGATGACGCGTCCGCGCCGTCCGTTGTCGAACAAGGCGTCGACCGATTCCTGCAACATGCGCTTTTCGTTGCGGATGATGATGTCCGGCGCGCGCAATTCCATCAGCCGCTTCAAGCGATTGTTGCGGTTGATGACGCGTCGGTAGAGATCGTTGAGGTCCGAGGTCGCGAAGCGGCCGCCGTCGAGCGGCACCAGCGGGCGCAGATCCGGCGGGATGACCGGCACCTCGGTCAGGATCATCCATTCCGGCTTGTTGCCCGAATGCATGAACGCCTCGATGATCTTCAGGCGCTTGGCGAGGCGCTTGGGCTTCAATTCGCTCTTCGACTCGGCGATCTCGACCTTCAGATTGTCGGCGATCTTCTGCAGGTTCATGCCCTTGAGAATTTCGCGGATCGCTTCGGCGCCGATCATCGCGGTGAAGCTGTCCTGGCCGTATTCGTCGATCGCGCGCAGATAGTCGTCCTCGCTGAGCAGCTGACGGTCCTTCAGCGGCGTCAGGCCGGGATCGAGGACGATGTAGGATTCAAAATAGAGAATGCGCTCGAGATCCTTGAGCGTCATGTCGAGGAGCAGGCCGATGCGCGAGGGCAACGACTTCAGGAACCAGATATGGGCGACCGGCGCGGCGAGCGAGATATGCCCCATGCGCTCGCGCCGAACGCGCGACAGCGTGACTTCGACGCCGCATTTCTCGCAGATGACGCCCTTGTACTTCATGCGCTTGTACTTACCGCACAAGCACTCGTAATCCTTGATCGGCCCGAAAATGCGCGCGCAGAACAGTCCGTCGCGCTCGGGCTTGAAGGTGCGGTAGTTGATCGTCTCCGGCTTCTTGATCTCGCCGAACGACCACGAGAGAATTTTCTCCGGGCTGGCGATCGCGATCTGAATCTGGTCGAACGCCTGCGGCTGAGCGACAGGCGCGAAGGGATTCGTGATCTCTTGATTCATTCTTGCATCTCCTGCGGGACCGTTCGCCATGCGTTGCGCGCTCACGGCCCGCGTTGATGGAAAAGCGAGGAAAAGGGCCGTTCCCCGCCTACGCGAAACAAAGCGCTCGAAGAAACGCGAGCGCGGCGGCTCGAAATCATTCGGCCGCCTCGGCCGGCGACGCCTCGCCCGGCAATTTCTTCGTCGCGGCGAGTTCGACGTTGAGGCCGAGCGAGCGCATCTCCTTGACGAGCACGTTGAAGCTCTCGGGGATGCCCGACTCGAACATATCGTCGCCGCGAACGATCGCCTCGTAGACCTTGGTGCGGCCCGCCACGTCGTCCGACTTGACGGTGAGCATTTCCTGCAGGGTGTAGGCGGCGCCGTAGGCCTCGAGCGCCCAGACCTCCATTTCGCCGAAGCGCTGGCCGCCGAACTGCGCCTTGCCGCCGAGCGGCTGCTGGGTGACGAGGCTGTAGGGACCGATCGAGC
>JBEKAL010000286.1:0-4535 GCA_050015935.1 Roseiarcus sp. | reverse complement strand
CACTGCGCGAATTTCTGTTCGAACTTGCAACCAGGGCGAAGCATTATGAGTAGGGTTATCCCAGCCGGCGGTCGCTTTCGGCTCACGCGAAGGCATTGCCGATCGTTCACCCGATTGCCCTGGCTCGATATCGCCAAGAATGTTTTTCAGGTTCATGGCGTCGACGCGAAGGGCGCGGTGATTGTCGCGCGCTCGGTTCGGCGCGGCCAACTGCTGAAATTCTTCGCTTCGCTGCCGCCATGCCTGGTCGGAATGGAAGCGTGCAGTTCATCACATCATTGGGCGCGCGCGCTGAGCGAGCTTGGCCACCAGGTGAAGCTGATCCCGCCCGCGTACGTGAAGCCCTACGTCCGGCGCAACAAGAACGACGCCGTCGACGCGGCGGCGCTTCTCGCGAGGCGGTCGGGCGGCCGAACATGCGCTTCGTGCCGGTTCGCAGCGTCGAGAACCAGGCTGAGCTGATGCGCCACCGCGCGCGCGAGCTTCTGGCGGGCAACCGCACGCGGATGCTGAACGCGCTGCGCGGGCACTTGGCGGAGATCGGCGTCGTCGCGGCGCAAGGGGCGCAACACGCCTATGCGCTCAAGCGCCTCGTCGCCGACGGCTTCGACGACAACGGCGAGGTTGTCGTTCCCGACTGCGTGCGCCGCGCCCTGACGCCGCTGGTTCATCAGATCGACGTCGTCGACGAGGAGATCGCGGCCATCGACGAGGAGATCAAGACGTGAGTCAAGGCCGACGAGACCGCGCGGCGGCTGATGACCATCCCCGGCGTCGGCCCGGTCACCGCGCAAGCGATCGTCGCCACCGTGCGCGACACGAGCGCTTTCGCCAGCGGTCGAGAGTTCGCCGCCTTCCTCGGCCTGACGCCGCGCCAGACCTCGAGCGGGGGCAAGGAGCGGCTCGGGCGGATCACCAAGATGGGCGACCGCTACTTGCGCAAGCTGCTGGTGGTCGGGGCCTGCTCGGTCCTCAGCCATCGCAAGGGCCACCATGACGCCTTGCGGGTTTGGGCCGATCGGCTGCTGGCGCGCAAGGCGGTCAAATACAAGTTCAAGCTGACGGCGGTGGCGCTGGCCAACAAGGTCGCGCGCATCGTCTTCGCGCTGATGACGCGAGGCGGCGAATACGACGACCGGTCGATCGCCGCTTGAAAGAGGGCTATCGATAAAGGAGTTTCGCCGCGAGGCGACATAGAATCGAGGGTGACCAAGGGGTGATGTGAACCAACGGACAAGGCTCGGAAGCCTGTTGTACTGTCTGCGCCATCACGAGCGCGATACGGTGATTGAGGCAAAGAGCTTAAGCGGACGAACCATCAGGGCCAGCGGGTCTCAACCCCCGCGAAAACAGGCCGAAGACATGACCGCACCCGAGACGTTCGCAAAGCCGCAAAGAAACCCTTGACAAGGGGCGCCTTCCAGACATGAGCAGTAATCGGGGCAAATTCCGGGCAGACCACGAAAGTAACACGGAGCGGCTTTGCTTCGGTGGCGCAAACGATTGATATCGTTCATTGCTGCAGTCGCGAGAAGGAAACGCTGCAACTGCTTGCCCGGGAATTTGCCCCGGTTACAACAGTGCATTTAACCCTTCAGTCTGGGAAGCACGATCCAGTCCTGCCTGCGCCCGAGCCCGCGCGGACCGCGGCCGAAGGAGCGAGGCTAGGCGGATGCGCGGCGCTTTATGCACTGTCACCGGAATCGAAATCCGAAACCGAAACCGGGCATGCTTCGGAGAGCCGAGGCGACGCGCGATCGAGGCGCCTTTCGGCGCGATCCCTCATCCGGGCGGCTCCGCCGGCCACCTTCTCCCGCGACGCGGGAGAAGGGGGCGCGCGCCCGTCGGCTACGTTCGCCCGGTCGCCCCGACTCCGCCCTTCGCCGCCATTGACATCCGCCGCGCCAGCGAAGAAACCTCGCCGCGCCAATTTGCGGAAACGCTCATGTCCGACTTGAAGCTGCAAACCCTCATCGAACAGGCCTTCGAAGATCGCGCCGCGATCAACGCGCGAACGAGCGGCGACGTGCGCGACGCGGTCGACCGGGCGCTGACGTTGCTCGACGGCGGCAAGGCGCGCGTGGCGGAGAAGATTCCCGGCGCTACGGGTCCGAATTCGTGGAAGGTCAATCAGTGGCTGAAGAAGGCGGTTCTGCTGTCGTTCCGCCTCGCCGACAATGCGGTGATATCAGGCGGGCCCGGCGGGGCGGCGTGGTGGGACAAGATCCCATCGAAATTCGAAGGCTGGGGCGAGAACGCTTTTCGCGCCGCCGGCTTTCGCGCGGTGCCCGGCTGCATCGTTCGCCGCTCCGCCCATATCGCGCCCGACGCGGTGCTGATGCCGTGCTTCGTCAACCTCGGCGCCTACGTCGATGCGAAGACGATGGTCGACACTTGGGTCACCGTCGGCTCGTGCGCGCAGATCGGCAAGAACGTGCATCTGTCGGGCGGCGTCGGCATCGGCGGGGTGCTGGAGCCGCTGCAGGCCAACCCGACGATCGTCGAGGACGATTGCTTCATCGGCGCGCGCTCGGAAGTGGTCGAGGGCGTCATCGTCGGCGAGGGTTCGGTCGTGTCGATGGGCGTGTTCATCTCCGCCTCGACAAGAATTGTCGATCGCGCCACCGGCAAGGTCCACGTCGGCTATGTCCCGCCCTATTCCGTCGTCGTGTCCGGCTCGCTGCCCGGAAAGCCTCTGCCCGACGGCGCGCCGGGCCCCTCGCTCTATTGCGCCGTCATCGTCAAGACGGTCGACGCCCAAACCCGCGCCAAGACAGGCATCAACGATCTCTTGAGATACTGATGGCGCAAAGCTCCCGCGCCGAGCGCTTCCGCTTCCTCTACCGGCAGGCCGAAGGCGTCATCGATCGGCGCGCCTGGGCGCGCGCGAGCCTGCCGCCGGCGGGAATCGCTCTCGTCATGACCGCGATCGCGATCGCAATCGCGCCGCGGGGCCCGCGCGACCTGGCGCGCGAGGCGTTCATCGACCCGATCGTCGTCGCGACGCACCTCTACTTCCTCGTTTACGCCTTCGCGTTGATCCTGTGCGCGGTCGCCGAATATTTCGTCAGCGCCAAGCGCTTCGCCGATCGCGGCAAGCCTCCCGCGCTCGCCGGCCTCGCGCCGTTCTCGCTGTTTCTCGCCGGCGCGGCGCACTGGTTCCAGCCGCGCTCGGAAGGGGCGGCGCCGGAGGGGCTCGCCTACGCTTTCGACGCGCTCGCCATCGCGATCGTCGTTTGGAACGTGATCGAGCTGGGCTTCGGCGCGAGCCGCAAGCGCTGACGCGCCGCCTGAGGGCCTAATACGCTGATATTATTGTATTAATCCCGGTCGCCCAGGCCGGGGTTGCGACAATTTCTTGCCGTGTTACGCCGCTTGAGGCATAGTGAGCCAGAGTGGAGATGGCGCGTTCGCGGCGCCGGCCGCTTTCCCCGACATTTCAGGATCGCTCCATGCCGCCAGCCGTCGCGCCCGCCCGCGCGCGCAAAGCCGCGCCCGCCCGGCGAGGGCCGAGAATCCTCGTCGCGCTGGTCGCCGGAGAGAGCGTCGAGGCGATCGCCGAAAAAGAAGGGCTCTCGCGCAACAGGATCGAGAAGATTTTGCGCGACGAACTCAGGCGGCGCTGGGTCGCGCCCGCCGAGGACTATGCGCGACTGCAGATCGTCCGGCTCGAGGCGATGAGCGCCAAACTCGCGGCGAAGGTCGAAAAGGGCGACCTGCCGGCGATCGACCGCATGCTCAAGATTCTCGACCGGCTCGACCGCTACCACGGCTTCACGCGGCTGACGCCCGCCAGCTCCGCTTATGACGAGGGCGCCCGCGAGCGGCTTCTCACCAAACTCAACACCATGGCCGCGCGCATGATCGCGGCGCGGAAGTCCGAGGCGTGAGCGCGAGCGCGAAAGCCGGCCGCAAGCCGCACGCGGCGCGCGGGCGAGGCTGGAGAGGCCGCGCCGCCGGCGGAGCGGCGATGCTTCGCAACATCGGCGTCCTGCTCGAACTCACGCCGGCCGAGCGCGCCAAGCTCATCGGCTCACTCAGCGAGAAGCAATGCGAGGAACTGTTTCACGACTGGGCGCTGTGGGCGCGGCCCGAGCAAACGCCGCCGCCGGGCGACTGGGTCTATTGGCTGATCCTCGCCGGCCGCGGCTCAGGCAAGACGCGCGCCGGCGCCGAGGCGGTGCGGCAATGGACGAGGACTTTCGCCATCGTCAATCTCATCGGCGCAACCCATGACGACGTGCGCGAAATCATGGTGCTCGGCGAGTCCGGACTGATGGCGATCTGCCCTCGCGAGGAACGGCCGCGCTACGCGCGCGCGTCCGCGCGTCTCGCCTGGCCCAACGGCTCGGTCTCGCAATTGTTCTCCGCCGAGGAGCCCGACCGGCTGCGGGGAAAACAACATGAAAAACTGGCTCTTCGACGTTTCAAGTGGAATTGAGGATGTCTGGGAGCGGGGCGGCGAGCAGGTAGATGATGGTGACGAAGGTGGTGGTGTTGCGATAGCCGCGGGCGCGTGCACGTGCGGCCTGGAA
>JBEKAL010000285.1:0-4592 GCA_050015935.1 Roseiarcus sp. | reverse complement strand
TCCATCTTGTAGAGGTCCTTGATCGGGTTGAAGCCGCCGTTCATGTCGCCGTAGAGCGTGGCGTAGCCGACCGACATTTCCGACTTGTTGCCGGTCGTCACCACCATGGCGCCGAACTTGTTGGAGATCGACATCAGGATCAGGCCGCGCGCGCGGCTCTGGATGTTCTCCTCGGTGATGTCGCGCGCGCGCCCTTTGAACATCGGCGCCAACGCGCGTTCGACGCCTTCGACGATTTCGGCGATCGGGACGACGTCATAGCGAATCCCCAGCGCTCGAGCGCAGGCGGCGGCGTCGCGCAGCGATTCCCCGGAAGTGAAGCGATAGGGCAGCATCACCGCCTGCACGCGCGAAGCCCCCAGCGCGTCGACCGCCATCGCCGCGCACAGCGCCGAATCGACGCCGCCGGAAAGGCCGAGCACAATGCCGGGAAATCGGTTGTTGTCGACATAGTCGCGCAGGCCCATCACGCAGGCGGCGTAATCGGCTTCGTCGCCCTCTTCGACAATTTCGCGCGGGCCAGCGACGCAGCGCCAGCCCTGGTCGCCGCGCTCCCATGCGGTGCGCGCGACGCAGGCGCGGAACGCCGGCAATTGAAGGCCAAGCGACCCGTCGGCGTTGAGCGCGAACGAGGCGCCTTCGAAGACGAGTTCGTCCTGGCCGCCGACCTGATTGAGATAGACGAGCGGCAGGCCGCTTTCGCGGACGCGCGCGCCGGCGACTTTTCTGCGGATCGCGAGCTTGTCGCGCTCGTAGGGCGAAGCGTTGGGAACGAGCAAGATTTCGCCGCCGGTCTCGGCGATGCATTCGACGGGGTCGGGGCCCCAGACGTCCTCGCAAATGGGGACGCCGATGCGCACGCCGCGAAAGACCATCGGCCCCGGCGCGGGACCGGGCCGGAAGACGCGCTTTTCGTCGAAGACGCCGTAATTGGGCAGATCGACCTTGAAGCGCACCGCTTCGATCCGCCCGCCGTCGAGCAGCGCCGCGGCGTTGTGCAGCGCGCTTTCTTCGACCCACGGCAGTCCGACGAGCACGGCCGGTCCGCCGTCGGCGGTCTCGCGCGCCAATATCTCGCAGGCGGCGCGGCACGCCTCCTGGAACGCGGGCTTCAGCACCAGATCTTCGGGCGGGTAGCCCGCGAGATAAAGCTCCGGCGCCATCACCAGGTCCGCGCCGAACCCGGCGGCCTGGGCGCGCGCCTGGCGCAGGCGTTTTAAGTTGCCCTCGATGTCGCCGACGATCGAGGGGATTTGCGCGAGGGCGATGACGAGGCGATCGGCGGGAGCGGGCATGGGCGGCGTCTCGACCTTTCCTTGGCACCGAAGATCCGACCGCGCCGCATCGTCCTTTCTCCCCGCCTGCAGGGAGAAAGGAAGCCCCTATTCGGCCGCCGGCGCCAGCCGCGCCGGCGCGGCGAGGCGTCCGGCCTTGAGCAATTCGGCCACCAGGAACGCGACCTCGATCGCCTGCTCGGCGTTGAGGCGCGGGTCGCAATAGGTGTGGTAGCGGTTGCGCAGGTCGCTTTCTTGGATAGCGCGCGCGCCGCCGGTGCATTCCGTGACGTTCTTTCCCGTCATCTCCAAATGGATCCCGCCGGCGCAGGTCCCTTCCGCGCGGTGAATCGCGAAGAAGGAGCGGATTTCCGAGGCGATGCGCTCGGTCGGGCGGGTCTTGTAGCCCGTCGCGGTCTTGACCGTGTTGCCGTGCATGGGATCGCAGACCCAGAGAACCTTGCGCCCCTCGCGTTGGACGGCGCGGATCAGCGCCGGCAGCGCGGCTTCGACCTCGTCGGCGCCGAAGCGGCAGATCAACGTCAGGCGCCCCGGCTCCTCGTCCGGGTCCAGCGCGTCGATAAGGCGAAGAAGATCGTCGCTCTCAAGCGCGGGGCCGCATTTGAGGCCGATCGGGTTACGCACGCCGCGGCAATATTCGACATGCGCGCCGCCGAGCTGGCGGGTGCGGTCGCCGATCCACAGCATATGGCCGGAGGTCGCGTAATGATCGCCCGAGGTCGAGTCGAGCCGCGTCATCGCCTGTTCGTAGCCGAGCAGCAGCGCCTCGTGCGAAGTGTAGAAATCGGTGGCGCGGAGTTCCGGATTGGCCTCGGGATCGAGGCCGATCGCGCGCATGAAGGCGAGCGTCTCGGTGATGCGGTCGGCGACTTCCTGATAGCGTCCGGACTGCGGGCTGTCCTTGACGAAGCCCAGCATCCAGCGATGCGCGTTTTCGAGATTGGCGTAGCCGCCGGTGGCGAAGGCGCGCAGCAGATTGAGCGTCGCCGCCGACTGGCGATAGGCCTCCAATTGCCGGCGCGGATCGGGCGTGCGCGCGGCGACGGTGAATTCGATGTCGTTGACGATGTCGCCGCGGTAGGCCGGCAGCGCGACGCCGTCGATCGTCTCGTCGTCGGACGAGCGCGGCTTGGCGAACTGCCCGGCGACGCGGCCGACCTTGATGATCGGCGAGGCCGCCGCGAAGGTCATCACCACCGCCATTTGCAGGAACACGCGGAAGAAATCGCGGATGTTGTCGGCCGAATGTTCGCCGAAACTCTCGGCGCAATCGCCTCCCTGAAGCAAGAAGGCCTCGCCCGCCGCCGCCTTGCCGAGCGCGCGCTTGAGCTTGCGCGCTTCGCCGGCGAAGACCAGCGGGGGATAGCCGGCGAGCTGGCGCTCGACTTCGGCGAGCGCCGCGACGTCGGGATAGACGGGCGACTGCTCGATCGGCTTTTCCCTCCAGCTCTCCGGACTCCAGCGGCTCTGCGCCATAACCATAGGCCTCGACTGACAATTCTGCTCGTCCGAGCGCGGCGCGGGCCGCCCCCTCGCGAGCGCCGTCTATACAGGAACGCGCCGCCGATGGCGATATGCCGATTTTCTTCGCGCGCTCGCGAGCGAATTGTCCGGTCGCGCGCGCTGGCGGACGGCGTCCGGCGCAAGAACTGGGACTTTCGCATTTGTTCGCCTTCGCCAAGCCGGCCAAGGCGACGGTTCTCGATCACGCCGGCGTTGCAGGGCGCTCGGATCTGGGGTTAGGCTCCGCGGTCAGTCGAGCCGTATTCGGCGCCCAAACGGGAAACCTCGGGTAAGAGCAATGAGCGACGCAGCGCCTTCCGCAACGCCCGAGCGCATCTTGCAGTTCGTGTGGGGCTTCGCACCGCCGCTGGTGATCGACGCGGCGGTGCGCTGCCGGGTTTTTGACGTCTTGGCAAGGCGGAAGTTGACGCTCGGAGAGTTGGCGCAGGCGACCGGCGCCTCCAGCCGCGGGCTCGCTGCGATCCTCGGCGTTCTGGTGGGCCTCGGGCTGCTGGCTCGCGACGACGCCGAGCGTTACGCGCTCACCCCCGAAAGCGAGGCGTTCCTGGTCAGCCAGAAGCCGGGCTTCATCGGCGGCATCTTCCGCCACGTGAGCGCGCAGTTGGCGCCGAAGTGGTTGCAGCTCACCGACGTCGTGGGCAGCGGCAAGCCGGCCGTCGCCGGTAACCTCGCCGCCGAACGCGCGCCGTTCTTTGCCGAGTTCGTCGAGGCTCTCTTTCCGATGAACTATCCGTCGGCGCGGGCGCTGGCGGGCGCGCTCGACCTCGCCAGGGCGAGCGGGCCGGTCTCCGTGCTCGATCTGGGGGCGGGCTCGGGTGTCTGGGGCATCGCTCTCGCGCAGGCTTCGCCGCATGTCACGGTGCGCGCGGTCGACTTGCCGGAGGTGCTGCCGGTGACGCGACGGGTGGCCGAGCGGTTCGGACTCGGCGATCGGTTGACCACGGTCGGGGGCGATCTGCTCGAAGCGGAGTTCGGCGGCGGGCATCAGGTGGCGACGCTCGGCGAAATCCTGCACAGCGAAGGCGTCGAACGCTCACGCGCGTTGCTGCGACGCACGCACGCGGCGTTGGCGCCGGGCGGCACGATCGCGATCGCCGAACACCTGGTGGACGCGAATCGGCGCGGCCCAATGAGCGGGCTGATCTTCGCGGTGAACATGCTGGTCAACACCGAGGCCGGCGGCGTCTACTCGTTCGAGGAGATCGCCGGCTGGCTGACCGAGGCGGGGTTCACCAACCCGCGTCAATTGCCGGCGCCAGGCCCGTCACCGTTAATCCTCGCGACGCGAAGCTGACGCGGAGCCTCTTCACCCGGCCTCGACACGGCGCGCGGTTCAGACCGAGTGCACCATGCCCCCGCACGGCCTCTTGTTCAAATCGCAGAGGCGGCATAGCTCTCAAACGGTACCGTCCGTTCCCCGAATTTCAACAACGAACGGGACATCCCCCATATTGCCGGCGGCGTGAACATAGAGGAATCTCTGGGCTAAGCCTGACTGAGTTCTTGAAGCGTTGCATGCCGCGCTCCCTTGGCGCGGGGGAAAGAATTGCATGACACACGAATCCTCATGCTCTAGGCGGGGTCGCGCTTGCCGACCAAGCGAACCGTGCTCGCCTGCGCGCCCTTCACGCCCTTTTCCTCGACGAAGCGAACTTCCGAGCCGACGATCAAGCGGTCGAAGGCCCCACCGAGAACAGCGTTGCGGTGAAAGTAGATTTCGCGGCCTTCCGCCGTTTCGATGAATCCGCAATCTTCCCCGGCCAGGAATTTCTT
>JBEKAL010000284.1:0-4596 GCA_050015935.1 Roseiarcus sp. | reverse complement strand
CCAAGCGCGCCGACGCGCGGGCGATCATCCTGACCGGCTATGGCGCGATCGCCACCGCCGTGGTCGCGGTCAAGCTGGGCGCGTTCGACTATCTGGCCAAGCCCGTCAACGCGGACGAGATCGTCGCCGTGCTGATGGCGGAGCGGGTCGACCCCGTCGACAGTTCCGAACATCCGATGTCGGCCGACCGCGTGCGTTGGGAGCACATCCAGCGCGTCTACGAATCGTGCGAGCGCAACGTTTCGGAAACTGCGCGCCAGCTCAACATGCATCGGCGCACGTTGCAGCGCATCCTCGGCAAGCGCGCGCCGCGCTGACGGCCGATTCGGGCGCTTCGCCCGGCAAGGCGCCCAAAATTTATGCGCGATGGCGCGCCTTGCGGCGCCGGTCGTTTGCGACCGCGCCCGTCTTCCCCCGACTTCGTTGGCATAGCGCTTGCAGCCCCGTTTCGGCAGGGGCCGGCCACGCAGCGCTTCGACCCCCTAACGTCGACAAGAGGACGGAGTCGAACATGTCAATGACGAGACGCTTTGTACTGCGCGCGACCGGCGCGCTGATCGGCGGCGCAATCGCGCTGAGTTCCTTCGCCGTGACGGCGGCGGAGGATACGATCAAGATCGGCATTCTGCATTCGCTTTCCGGCACGATGGCGATCAGCGAGACCACGCTGAAAGACGTCATGCTGATGCTCATCGACGAGCAAAACAAGAAAGGAGGCCTGCTCGGCAAGAAGCTCGAGGCGGTGGTCGTCGATCCCGCCTCCAACTGGCCGCTGTTCGCGGAAAAAGCCAAGGAGTTGATCTCCCAGGACAAAGTCGCGGTGGTGTTCGGCTGCTGGACGTCGGTCTCGCGCAAGTCGGTGCTGCCGGTGTTCCAGGAGCTCGACTCGATCCTATTCTATCCCGTGCAATACGAGGGCGAGGAATCGCAGCGCAACGTCTTCTACACCGGCGCCGCGCCCAACCAGCAGGCTATTCCCGCCGTCGACTATCTCATGAGCGACGACGGCGGCTCGGTGAAACGCTGGGTGCTCGAAGGCACCGACTACGTGTATCCGCGCACCACCAACAAAATCCTGGAAGCTTATCTCAAGTCCAAGGGCGTCGCGCCTGAAGACATCATGATCAACTACACGCCGTTCGGCTTCTCCGACTGGCAGACCGAGGTCACGAAGATCAAGGCCTTCGGCGCGGCGGGCAAGAAGACGGCGGTGGTCTCGACGATCAACGGCGACGCCAACGTGCCCTTCTACAAGGAACTCGGCAACCAGGGCGTCAAGGCGACCGACATTCCCGTCGTCGCCTTCTCCGTCGGCGAGGAAGAACTCGCCGGCCTCGACGCCAAGCCGCTCGTCGGGCATCTGGCCGCCTGGAACTATTTCCAGACGATCGACACGCCGGAGAACACGGCGATGATCGAGAAGTGGCGCGACTTCACCAAGAACCCGAAGCGCACCTTCAACGATCCGATGGAAGCGCACTACATCGGTTTCAACATGTGGGTGAAGGCGGTGGAGAAGGCCGGCACGGTCGACCCCGACGCGGTGATCGACGCGATGATCGGCGTCGCCGTGCCCAACCTCACCGGCGGCCTCGCGACGATGATGCCGAACCATCACATCACCAAGCCCGTCTACATCGGCGAAATCCAGGCCAACGGCCTGATCAATACGGTCTGGCAGACGCCGGGCACAGTGGTGGCGCAGGAATGGTCGCCCTATCTCGAAGGTTCGCGCGACCTCATCGCCGACTGGCGCAAGCCGCTGTCTTGCGGAAACCTGAACGTCAAGACCGGCAAGTGCGGCGGCTGACGAAGGCGCGATGGTCCGGCGGGCGCGCGCCGCAAGGCGAAACAAGGCTCCTCTCCGCGCGGCGCGCGGGGAGGAGCCGTTCGGGAAGCCTTCGCCGCGTCCGCGTCGCGTCTTCGCTCCGCCGATCGCCGCTCCCCGGCGCAAACGCGGACGAGCGGTTCCGCGCGTCCGCATGATGGGCCGAAGATCGGGTCATCCGACCGATGCGCCGCGCTTTTCCGATCGCGACGCCGGACAATCCCTTCTCGGGTGAAGAAGAACGACAATGGCCATGGCACGTTTCCTCGCGACGATCGGTCTGCTCTTTTGTCTCGTGTCGGGCGGCGCCGCGGCGCGGGCGGATTCGCTCGACGACACGCTGGCGCGCTTCGCCGAAGACAAGTTCGCCTCGAGCGAGAAGGCGGTCGGCGAACTCGCAGCGAGCGGCGCGCCGACGGCGCAGAAGATTCTCGAAGCGCTCGAGGACAATCGTCTGTATGTCGACGTCGGCGCGCGCAAGGCTTATTTTCGCGATGAACATGGCGCGCTGTTCGACGCCAGGACGGGCGCTGGGACGACCGCCGAGAACCTGAAAAAGGTGCGCGTCAACAATGGGTTGCGCAGCGCGATCGACGCGGCGCTGGGCTCCTTGCAACTCTCCGCCGCCGATCCCGAACAGCGCTTCGCCGCCGCTGACGCGGTGTTCAAGTCGCACGACGCCAAGGCTCTCGCCAACGTCAACGCCGCGCTCGCCAAGGAGACCGACCCGCGCGTCGCGCAGGCTCTGCGCGAGGCGCGCGCGGCGATCATCCTGCTGAACGGCGGCGCCTCGGACGCCGACCGCATCGCCGCGATCGCCGTCGTCAAGGCGCGCGGCGATCAGGACGCGCTGGGCATGCTCGACGAGGTCGCGCAAAGGGCCCGAGCGGGTCCCGTGAAGGGCGCCGCCGAGGCCGCGCTCGGGTCGATCAAGACGCGTCTGGCGATGTGGAATGTCGCGCAGAACCTCTGGTACGGCCTCTCGGCGTCGTCGGTGCTGCTCCTGGCCGCGATCGGCCTCGCCATCACTTTCGGCGTGATGGGCGTCATCAACATGGCGCACGGCGAAATGGTGATGCTGGGCGCTTACACGACCTTCGTCGTCCAGAGCGCGTTGCCGCCCTCGCTCTCCGAATGGTCGTTGGCGGTCGCGCTGCCGATCGCCTTCATCGTCTCGGGATGCGTGGGCATCGTCCTCGAGCGCTTCGTCATCCAGTTCCTCTACGGCCGGCCGCTCGAAACGCTGCTCGCCACCTGGGGCGTTTCGCTCATCCTGCAACAGGCGGTGCGCACCCTCTTCGGAGCGAACAACCGCCAGGTCTACGCGCCAAAATTCATGTCCGGCGGCGTCGAGGTCGGCGGTCTTTCCATCACGACCGGGCGCCTGTGGATCATCGTGCTCGCCATCGTCGTGTTCGTCGCGCTGCAATTGGTGTTGCGCGCGACGCCGTTCGGGCTGCGCATGCGCGCGGTGACGCAGAACCGCCGCATGGCGGCGGCGATGGGCATTTCGACCGGGCGCATCGACATGCTCGCCTTCGGTCTGGGCTCGGGAATCGCCGGCGTCGCCGGCGTCGCGCTGTCGCAGATCGATAACGTCTCGCCCAACCTCGGCCAGGGCTACATCATCGACAGTTTCATGGTCGTCGTGCTCGGCGGCGTCGGCAATCTCTGGGGCACCGCTCTGGGGGCGCTGACTCTCGGCCTCGCCAACAAGCTGCTCGAACCGGTCATCGGCGCGGTGCTCGGCAAGATCCTGCTGCTCGCGTTCATCATTCTGTTCATTCAAAAGCGTCCGCGAGGGCTGTTCGCGCTCAAGGGCAGGGCGGTCGAGGCGTGACGATGAAAGCGCTGTTTTCCCGGCTCGATCGCCTCGGCCTCGCCTTCCTCGCGCTGACGGTGATCTGCGCGATCCTCGTGCCCGCGCTCGCGCTCGGCCTGCCGCGCGATTCGGCTTTCGCCATTCCGCCCTATGTCGTCGCCCTGCTCGGCAAGTACATGTGCTACGCCATTCTCGCGCTGGCGCTCGATCTGGTCTGGGGCTATTGCGGCATTCTCTCGCTCGGCCACGGCGCGTTCTTTGCGCTCGGCGGCTACGCCATGGGCATGTATCTGATGCGCCAGATCGGCGCGCGCGGCGTCTACGCCAATCCGCTGCTGCCCGATTTCATGGTGTTCCTCAACTGGAAGGAATTGCCGCTCGCCTGGTGGGGCTTCCACTCGTTCGCTTATGCGGGCGCGATGGCGATGCTCGTTCCCGGCCTGCTGGCCTTCGCCTTCGGTTGGTTCGCGTTCCGCTCGCGCGTCACCGGCGTCTATCTCTCGATCATCACCCAGGCGCTCACCTACGCGCTGAAACTCGCTTTCTTCCGCAACGACTTCGGCTTCGGCGGCAACAACGGCCTGACCGATTTCAAGGACATTCTCGGCTTCAACGTCCAGTCGGACGCCACCCGCGCGGCGCTGTTCTCGACTTCGGCGCTGACGCTGGCGCTTTGCTTCCTCATCGCCAAGGCGATCGTCGGCTCGAAATACGGCAAGGCGCTGATCGCGGTGCGCGACGCGGAAAGCCGCGTGCGCTTCCTCGGCTACCGCGTGGAAAACTACAAATTGTTCGTCTTCGTCGTCTCCGCGGTCATCGCCGGAGTCGCCGGCGCGCTCTACGTGCCGCAGGTCGGCATCATCAACCCGAGCGAATTCGATCCGGCCAATTCGATCGAGGCGGTGATCTGGGTCGCGGTCGGCGGGCGCGGCACGTTGGTCGGCGC
>JBEKAL010000283.1:0-4620 GCA_050015935.1 Roseiarcus sp. | reverse complement strand
CATGCGCGCCGACGAACTTAGGGAGGTGATGGACAACCCGGAATTGTGACCCTCGAAGCCGTCAAGGACCGCAAAATCGGTCACGAGCCAGCGCGCTCCGTGATTTGTTCGGGAATTGTGGGCACTCCCGCCTCTTGACTCCCACCCCGTTTGCGTCCAAAACAAGAACAAAAAGCGAACATAGAGAGTGTGGATCGGATGTCGCGCGGCGACAGGGCTGAGGGGATGGCGCGTTTGCGGCGCGCCGTCGCCGAGATCGAGGCTCGCTCGGGGCCGGCGGAGGCGCGCGCGCCGCGAAGGCTTTCGCTGACCCCTGCGCTCGATCGCGCGCTCGGCGGCGGGCTTTCCGGCGACGCCCTGCACGAGATCGCGCCGGCGAGCCCCGGCGACGGGGCGGCGGCGATGGGTTTCGCGCTCGCGCTGGCGGCTGAATTCATGGCCGAGCGCGGCGCGGCGGGGCTCATCCTGGCCGAGGATTTCGCGCTGCGCGAGACGGGCGCGCTCTATGGGCCGGGGCTGGTCGCGCATGGGCTGGAGCTCGGCCGGCTCGTCTTCGTGCGCGCGCCCGACGCGCCGGCTTTGTTCCAGGCGATGGAGGAGGCGTTGAGGAGCGGCGCGCCGGCGGTCGTCGTCGGCGAAGCGTGGAGCCTCAGGGCCTACGATCTCGCCGCCTCGCGCCGCCTGCTGCTCGCCGCGCGGGCCGGGGCGACGCCCGCGCTGCTGGTTCAGGCGAGCGCCTATGGCGCGGCCGAAAAACTCTCCAGCGCCGCCGAGACGCGCTTCGAGATCGCCGCCGCGCCGAGCGAGCGCCTCGTTTCCGCGGGCGGCGGGCGCTCCCTTCCCGGACCGCCCGCCTTCGCCGCGCGGCTCGTCAAGGCGCGCCTGACGTCGGCCGAGGGACCGCCGCCGGGCCTCGACGCGATGCGAATCTTCCGCCTGACCTGGCGAAGCGAGGACCAGCAATTTGACGGATCGACGGTTTCTCTCCGTGTGGCTGCCGCGTCTGGCGACCGACCGCGCGCGGCGCGCGCGCGCCGTTGACGCGGCCGCGCCGCTGGCGGTCGTGGCGACGGTCGGACAAGCGCGCCGGCTCGTCGGCGTCGACGCTCAAGCCGCGCGGCTCGGCCTCACGCCGGGCCTGACGCTCGCCGACGCGCGCGCGCGCCATCCCGCCCTCGTCGCGATCGAGGCCGATCCGGCGGCGGAGGGCAAGCTCATCGAGCGCCTCGCCGATTGGTGCGGGCGCTTCACGCCGCTGGTCGCGCTCGATGGCGCCGACGGCTTGATGCTCGACGTCTCCGGCGTCGCGCATCTCTTCGGCGGCGAGGCGGCGCTGGTGGAGGAGGTCGAAGCGCGCCTGAAAGCCCAAGGCTTTTGCGTCGCGCTCGGCCTCGCCGACACGCCGCGCGCGGCTTCGGCGCTGGCGCGCTATTCGAGCGAGCGCATCGCGCCCGCCGGCCTTTCCGGCGAGGCCTTCGCCAAGCTCTATTGCGAAATGCCGGTCGCCGCGCTGGGGCTCGACGACAAAACGAGCGCCGACATGGCGCGCGCCGGGCTGCGCCGCGTCGGCGATCTCGCGTTCAGGCCGCGCGCGCCGATCGCCGCGCGCTTCGGCTCGCAAGCGATCGCGCGGCTCGACGCGCTGAGCGGCGTGACGCGCGAAGCGATCTCGCCGCGTTTCGCCCCGCCCGACTTTTGCGCCGAGCGGCGCTTCGCCAGCCCGGTTCTCGCTCATGAGGCGGTGATGGCGACGCTTCGCCGGCTCGCCGACGATCTCGTGGCGCTGCTCGCGCGCCAGATGAAGGGCGCGCGGCGGCTGGAGCTCGCCCTCTTTCGCGTCGACGGCGACGTGCGCCGCATTCGCGTCGGGGCCGGCCGGCCGCTCGGCGAGGCGCGCGCGATCGCGCGGCTGTTCGCCGAGCGCCTCGCCGGCGGCGCCGAGGAGGAGATCGACGCCGGCTTCGGCGTCGACCTGATGCGCCTGTCCTGTCTCGTCGCCGAGCCGCTGGAGCCCTCGCAAAGCGAATGGGAGCGCGCGCGCGAGGCCGAGCGCTCGGCGCGGTTCGCCGATCTCTTGGACGGCTTGAGCGCGCGTCTGGGGCCGCGCCGCGTGACGCGGCAGCGCCTCGTCGAGGCCCATATTCCCGAACAGGCCGTCGTCGCCTCGCCGGCGGTTCTGGGGGCGGCGCGCGCGGGGGGGCGGAGGCTCGAAGTCGTCGCGCGCGCCGCGGCGCCGACGCGGCCGTTGCGCCTGTTCGAGCGGCCCGAGCCGATCGAGGCGCTCGCCGAAGTCCCGGACGGCCCGCCGCTGCGCTTCAAGTGGCGGCGCGTTCTGCACGAAGTCGCGGCGATCGAAGGGCCAGAGCGCATCGCCGCGCCGTGGTGGCGGCGCATGGACGCGCCGACGCGCGACTATTTCCGCGCCGAGGACACCGTCGGGCGCCGCTTCTGGCTCTACCGCGAAGGCCTCTGGGGCCGCGAAACGACGCGGGCGAAATGGTTCATGCACGGGGTGTTCGGGTGAGCGCCCTATACCGGCGAACGAAGGAAAGGACGGCGCGTCACGCCGAACCAATCTCAGGAAGCGCACCATCTGAAGCCGCGCGCAAACGAAGATACAAATTCTTCGCGAACTCCAACCGACCATCCGCCGACTTATCCGGCTTCAGTCGGGCCGTCTTCGCCCAAGGCTCCTTGCTGCTTTCCTCTTTGGAAAGATAACCGGCGGTCGCAGCCAATTCCAGGAGAATCGGGTTCGATCCCGCAGCCTCCTGCAAAAGTCGGACGCGGGCGTCCCTCTCCTTCTTCGTCTCCGTCTCCGTCTCCGTCTCCGTCTCCGTTGTATCCTTCACCGAATAGATGGAGTAAGTCCCCCCCCAAGAATTTGGGCGAAGCTCCTCCGAAATCAGGTCAAAAGCCACCGCGAGATCGACGGCGTCCGCCAGCGATTCGCTGAACGGTCCATAGTGCTTGTAGCCAAATCGGAACGGCTGCTCAAAGCCGGCCAGCGACAACAGAAAAACCGACTTTTGCAACCGCGTTCGGCCAACGATCGTTCCGCCGGCGTCGCGCACGATTTCGGCGACAAGCGTCATACGATCCTTCAAAGAAAGCCGAGCGTCGCTCACGTTGCTTCTCCCTTGGCAGCCGTGGAAACGCACTCCTCAACGAATCGACGAGCACCTTCATCACTCTCGTCAAGGTATGCACGAATTGCGAAAAAAGTTCCAATGGCTCGGACGGCCTCGGAACGCTCGCGCAGGCGGACCAAGTCCCCGCCCTCGCGAATCCAGATGTCGTTTAGCGACGGCTCTTCGCTCATTTTCCTGTATATTTTGCGCTCAGCGAAATCGAAAAGGATGCGACCCTCTCGGTCGGCGCTCTCTCCTCGCCATTCGTCGATCCGTTCCTCGATAGCGCCGCGAAACCGGCGGACCGCCTTTTCATAGGCTTCGTCGCCTTCGCGTGGCAGACTGGGTCTCGCCATCGCCAAGAGGTCAATCGACTTGAAGAGCCGGCGCGACAGGAGACGCTTCGAGAAATTGGCAATCAAGGGATCGCCGGAAGCCCGGAGCGCGGAGAACGCGCCGTATACCACTGCGTCGTCCAGATCGGAGAGCGCCTGTGAACTATTCGGGTTCTTGAAGAAAACAACCAGCGGATGGTCTTGAGGCAAACCTACCGTCGAGGCCCCTTCCTTTGCGACCAACATCGCAACGCGTTCGAGCACGAACCGGGCGAGTTTTTCGGCGCCGCGGGTCGTCTTGTGAAAATAGACCGTCGGGTACATTTGAAACAGCCCAACCAAGAAAGACTCGGCCGCGTAGATGGCCTTAGGTCCGAGCACGAGCGTCTTTGGTCGTGGCAATTGCCCGGTTTGCGCCTCCTCGGGCCCGTTCGCCGCTTGGCGCGGGAGTTCGCCAATTTCCAAATTCGCGAGCAACCATTCAAAATCGACGCGCGCTAAGCGCGTTCCTGTCATCAGCCCATCGCGTCGAATGTAGTCGAGACGGTCGGCGTCAAACTGGCTCGAGACGATCGAACCGTAAACGGTTTCGGGGCCGCGACGCAGGACGTCCGCAACGACATCGGCGAAGCCGGGACGATATCCGTTCAGGACTTTGCCAATGCCGCCTCGCTCCGTCGAACGGATCAACAAGTCGCTGTGCTGCACGTGATCCGCCACGAGGCTCCACTTGAACCGTTCTCCGATCGCTTCGAAAGCGTGGCTGAACGGCCCGTGCCCGACATCGTGCACGAGGCTTGCGGCCAAGGCGGCTTCTCTTTGGATTCTTTCCTCGGGAGTCCTGGGCGCGTAGAGATCGACGATTCGCATCAGTTGGCGGGCGGTGTGAAAGACGCCCAGCGAATGAGCGAAGCGCGTGTGCGTGGCGCCGGGGTAGACGAGTTCACTGAAGCCGAGTTGCCTTATTCGGCGCAGGCGTTGAAACGACGCCGTCTGAACGACGCGCCACAACATGCTTTCGAACCCGTCGCCCTCAGAGTCCGTCCGGAGACTTCATGAGGGATTACAGAGTTTTCTGAGCATGAGGCGGATGGAGGCAAGGCGGAGGAAGGCGAGGGCGTTGTGGTTGCGGTTTTCCCAGTCCTTGGCGAGGC
>JBEKAL010000282.1:0-4665 GCA_050015935.1 Roseiarcus sp. | reverse complement strand
GAGTTCGATCAGGGCGAGCAGGCGCTGTTCGACGAATATGGCGATCTGGAGCCGCGACGCGGCTCGCCCCAGATCACGCCGCTCGTTCGGCTCGGCGGCGCTCTTCACGGCGCGCCGGGTTGTGCAAGCGTGAGCCACGAGCTCGCGGAGGGCTCGTTGCCGATTGCGAGCGTCGTCTGGTCCGCGCAAGGCTTGGAGCTGCGGACCACGGCCTTCGCCCTTTCCGGTCAGGTCCTGGCCGAGCACCGCCTCACCAACCGAAGCGGCGCCGCGCGGCAAGGGGCGCTCGTTCTCGCGGTGCGCCCGGTCCAGATCAACCCCTACTGGCAACACGGCGGCCACGCGCCGATCAGCTCGATCGCCGTCAACGGCGACCGGGTATGGGTCGACGACCGGCTCTACGCCGCGTTTTCGCGCGAGCCCGACGCGGCGGCCGTCGCCGATTTCGACGACGGCGATGTCGTGAGGCTGATCGACGCCGGGCCTCGCGAAACCGCCCGCAGCCTCCGCTCGGCGTCCGGCCTCGCCAGCGCCGCCTGCGAATTCGCGTTCTCGCTTCGACCCGGCGAAAGCATGTCGGTCAGCGTTTCCGCGCCGATGCGCGACGACGTCGCTCCGCGCGCGGACATCGCGTTCGACGCTGTGCGCGACAGCGTTCGCCGCGCCTGGCGGGAAAAGCTCGGTCCGCGCCGGATCGTCGTCGGCGACCGGGAGGTCAGCGACACGTTCGAAGCGCAGATTGGGTTCATCCTGGTGAACGCCACCCGCTTCGCCTTCAAGCCGGGCCCGCGCAACTACGACCGCTCCTGGATCCGCGACGGATCCTCGCAGGCGCTCGCCCTGTTGTGGGCCGGCCTGATCGACGAGGCCAAGCGTTACGTCCTCTGGTACGCCGAGCGCATTTACCCAAACGGCATGGTTCCGCCGATTCTCAACGTCGACGGCTCGGTCAATCGCGGCTACGGCAGCGATATCGAGTTCGACGCGCAGGGCGAATTCGTCGCGATCGCCGCCGAGGTCTACCGCGTCGCCAAGGATCGCGCGTTCCTTGGCGAGATTTTCGAGCCTGTCGCGCGCGCGACAAAATTCATCGAGGAGCTTTGCGCAAGAACCGACGCGCTGCACGGCCCAGAAACCCGCTTCCACGGCCTGCTCGCGCCGTCGATCAGCCACGAGGGTTACAGCAAGCCGTCCTACAGCTACTGGGACGACTATTTCGCCTTGAGCGCCTGGCGCAATTGCGAATATCTCGCGCTCGAGATCGGCGATCGCGAGACCGCCGCTCGCGCGAAGGCGCAAGGCGAGGCGTTCGCCGCCAGACTGGCGCGCTCGATCCGCATGACCGCGGCGGAAATAGAAACAGACCTGATCCCCGGATCGGCCGATCGCGAGGACATCGACCCGACCTCGACGTCGATCGCCTTCGAGCCGTGCCGGGTCGAGGACGCCCTTCCGGCGGAACTGATCGCGCCGACCTACGATCGCGCCGCTCAGCGCCTCGCGGCGATATCCGCGCCCGGCTTCACGGGAAACTACTCGCCGTACGAACTCCGCAACATCAACGCCTTCGTCTCCTTGCGGCGGCGCCAAGACGCCTTTCGACTCCTGGCGAAAATGCTGGAATCCCGCAGGCCGCGGGGCTGGCGGCTTTGGGCTGAAGTCGTTTGGGGCGACATGCGGGCGCCGGACTATATCGGCGACATGCCGCACACCTGGATCGCGGCGGAGTTCGCCACTGCGGTTCGCAGAATGCTGCTGCGCGAAAACGGCCGCACGCTGGAGCTGTTCAGAGGCGCGCCGGACGCATGGTGGGACAACGGCGGCGTTACGCTCCGCGACTTGCCGACCGCCTTTGGCGCCGTGAGTCTGCGGGCGCGCCACGGTCGATCGCAAGCCACGGTCGACCTCGCGCTGTCGGGCCCCGCGCCCGAACGGATCACGCTCCGCTATCCGGGCGCCAAGCGGGCTCGCGCGGACGGCAAGCTGTGCGACATCCAGGGCGACGTGATCCTGGCGCCGAACCTGAGCCGCCTTGTCGTCGACTTCTGACACTGCGAGTCGTCAAGGCGCCAATCAACTCTGAGCTCCGACCCCCTGACGTCGGCTCCGTTGCGCCACGGCGCAGCGCGCGGTCGGTTACTCCTCGTCCACTATGTGCGACGACTTCCGCCGCTAACCAGCGGATCGATAAAACTTGATGCAATTTGCAAAGCCAATCAACAGCGCCCGCGTGAGAAAACTCCCCGCATTGGGCTTACACGGTTAGGCGACTCAAGAAGGGGTTTTGCAATGACCAATCAACGCTTGGTCGAGACTTATCTCGCACGGGCGCGAGAATTGGAAGACCACGCCCAGCGCGTGGAAGAAAACCCGCCTTCGATCCGTATGTCGCCGCGTTGGCGCGATATGGCGTTTCTGCGTCGCGAGGCTGCGTGGTGGCGCGCCCATGCTCGGGCTCTCGCCGAAACAGCCTGACTGACGATTGGCCCAAGCCGCGCCGCAGCATGGCGCGGCTTACACGAGTCACAGCTTCCAAAGGTCGAGCGTGACGCGCCTTGTCCTTCTCCATGGCCGACGGTGGCCGGAAGAGGAGAAGGCGATGGGACACTCAGCGCATGATCCGGCGGCCAAAGATCGGCGTCCGGGGAACGTGGGCCGGACGGTTGGCGCCAAGCGGGCGCTGAAGCCGCAGCAGGTCTGGGCCATCCGGTTCTGGCTCGACCGCGAACGCCGGCTACGCGACCGTGCAATGTTCGATCTCGCTATAGATAGCAAATTGCGCGGGTGTGACGTCGTGAAGGTCAAGATCGGCGACCTCGTCAGCGGCGGTCGGGTTCGGTCACGCGCGATCGTCGTCCAGCAGAAGACCGGCCGGCCGGTTCAGTTCGAACTCCTTGAGTCCACCCGCGGCAGCATTCTGGCCAGGCTCGAACGCCGAGGCGGCGCGCTCGACGAGTTCGTCTTTCCCGCCCGGATCGATCACGCCGACCATATCGGCACTCGGCAATATGCTCGACTTTTTGACGAGTGGGTGACCGGGATCGGATTACGCCCGGACGATTATGGGATCCATTCGCTGCGCCGAACCAAGGCGTCGATCATCTATAAGCAGACAGGCAACCTGCGCGCCGTGCAGATCCTGCTCGGCCACACGAAGATCGACAGCGCCGTTCGCTATCTGGGCGTCGACGTAAAGGATGCGCTCGCCCTCGCCGAGGCCACGGAGGTGTAGCATCCGATGAGCTCCTCGACCTCAGCGTCGAGGAGCTTTGTGTCACGATCGGTTCGGCTAAGCTGCGCCCTTCCGCGACGTCCATGGGCGGGCGAGCGCAACCACGACTGGCGACTCCTCGCCGACCTCGCCGCGCTGGTCTCAGGCATCGACAGCAGTCGACCCTTTGCTGGCGATGTTACGACGGCGGAGGAACGGAAGGAATGCGCCGGGAGCGACCCTGAAACAAGCTACGAACCGATCTCCGCAACAAAGCTCCTTTGGAGAGCGTTGCGCGCGTGCTATTCTTGATCCGCCCCGCAGACGCGCAGGTGAGACATGTCCGCGACCGGGTTGTGTCGTCTCGGCTTTATCGTCGCAGCGTTCGTCCTGCAGACGGCCCTCCTCAGGGCGGCGTTGCCTGGGCCGGACGAAGCGCCGGCTCGACCCTCGCTTGCCGGCCAATTGCTGGTGGCCGCGCCCTGGATGGGCGACCCGCGCTTCGAGCGCACGGTCATCTTGATCGTTAAGCACGGTCCCGGCGGCGCCATGGGGATCGTCATCAACAGGCCGATCGGAGAGCAACCGCTCGCCAGCGTTTTCAAGGCGCTCGGCCAAAACGACGGCGATGTCACGGGCAGCGTGCGCGTCTTTTCGGGCGGCCCGGTCCAGCCGGAAATCGGCTTCGTGGTCCACAGTGCCGAGTACCATCGGCCGGAGACCGTCGCCATCACGGATCGCCTTTCGATGACGTCGAGCATCGCGATCTTGCGGGACATCGGCGACAAGAGAGGGCCAGCAAAGGTCCTCCTCGCCTTCGGCTACGCTGGCTGGGGACCGGACCAACTCGAGCATGAGATCGAAGAGCGCGCCTGGGGGATCGTCGAGGCCGACCCGACCCTCGTCTTCGACGAGGACAGGGACAATGTTTGGGATGTCGCCTGGCAGCGTCGCACCCAGCATAGTTACCTAGAAATTCCCAAAGTCCGCATTGAGGGAAGCGGATTGCAGCAAATACTTAGTCGTCCATGACTGTAGTTACTTGGCGGAAATCGCTGGACCTATACTCTCATAGGGTCCTTTACGCGCGGATACCAAATCCTCAAAACGAGGCCCGCGCGTAGTGTAGCACGAGACCAGGTCTGCCGAGCTTCGTGATAAACGAAGCGCTGCGACAAACAAAACTTCCGGTTTAGATCGAGAGATCCCACGACGCTATGCAGGAGCGAAGGTCCGCTTCGACATTTCGCTTGCCCAAAGCCGCCAGTCCGCTCTCGTGAAGAGTTTCGGACGCCGTCAGGCGTCGGAAAGTCGCCGAGGAACGAACCCGCCGGCCGGATGCGGCGCCCTATGGGTGTTTGAGGATTTCGTTGGGGCCAGGGTGCGCGTTTTCGTTGGCGCGACGCTGTTCGGCATGACCTGAACGGTCAGATATTCGGGCAGATTGACGTTGA
>JBEKAL010000281.1:0-4782 GCA_050015935.1 Roseiarcus sp. | reverse complement strand
TTCGTCGCCGCCGGGCCGGCTCTGCTCAGCTTCATCACCAACCCGCCGGGTTGCGTGTTCCCGATGCACAAGCATCCGGCGGTCCAGATCCTCGTCATTCTGGAAGGGACCGAGGAACACGCCTGCGGCGATGAAACGTTCCTGATGCAAGCGGGCGACGTCTGCGTGCATCCCTCGAACGTGATGCATGGCGGACGCACGACCACCGGGTTCAGAGGCATCGACGTCTTCGTGCCGCCGCGCGAGGACTACCTGCAGCTGATGGCCAAGCACGGGCTGCCGATCGTCGGACCGCAATAGGATCGCGGGGCCCGGCTCGCCTCTTAAAGCCTGTCCGACAGGGGACGGGGCGAGGATTGGGATTGCGATAAGGGGCGCGCCCCCAACCGGTCGATGCGATCGACCGGCTGGGGGAAGCGGAGGCAAGCGGGTTCATCGAGGGGTCGGAACCGGGCTCGACGGTTGAGTCCCGAAGTTGCGACGCCGTCGCGTTCAATCGCTCCGACGGCCCTGGCGACATCGCCGCTCCGGGTCCGGCCTCGATCGAGGCGAGGCGGCCTTTGGCGCCTGTTCGGCGGGAGGTCGTCGCCGCGCGAGCGGACGATCATGGGATGCTTCCGCCGGATCGCCGGCCGGCCGGCGGGAGACGGCGCGTCAAGGACCGGCGGCTCCAGCCCGAGGCGGCCTTCGCGCCGCCTCTTTTCTATTTGAAGAGGACGCCTGGCCGGCGCGCTTGGCGCGCCGGCGCCGGACTTGTATAGGATGGCGCGCGGCGCGCGGCGCGCGGCGCGCCGAACCGTCGCCGCTGACAGGGGCTTATTGATCGATGAGCAAACCGAACACCCTCAAAAGGGCCGTCGACGCGCCCGCCGCCAAGCAAGAGGGCTGGTGGGAGACGGTCAAGGTCATCGTCGAGGCGCTGATCATCGCGCTGGTGGTGCGAACGCTGCTGTTTCAGCCCTTCAACATCCCTTCGGGTTCGCTCGTTCCGACGCTGCTCGTCGGCGATTATCTGTTCGTGTCGAAATATTCCTACGGCTATTCGCATTTTTCGCTGCCGGGATTTCTCGACCTGGCGCCGGCCGCGATGCCCGGCCGTCTTTTCCCTTCGCAGCCCAAGCGCGGCGACATCATCGTCTTCAAACTGCCGCGCGACGGCGAGACCGATTACATCAAGCGCCTGATCGGCCTGCCCGGCGACAAGATCCAGATGATCAAGGACCGGCTCTACATCAACGGCCAGCTCGTCGAGCGCGACCCGCTGCCGCCTTATCGGACCACCGGACATTTCGGCACGGTCGAGGAGGTTCCCCATTACCTCGAAACGTTGCCGGGCGGCGTCAAGCACGAGATCATCCAGCTCGACGGCGACGCCAATCCGATGCCCTACACCGCCAATACCGACGTCTATGAAGTCCCCCCGGGCGAATACTTCTTCATGGGCGACAATCGCGACAATTCCAGCGATTCGCGCGTGCCGCCGGACAAGGGCGGCGTCGGCTACGTGCCGTTCGATAATCTCATCGGCCGCGCCGAGGTGATCTTCTTTTCGGTCGAGGGCGCGCCGGCGTGGGAATTCTGGCGTTGGCCATGGACGGTGCGCTGGAGCCGGATGTTCCATGCCGTGCATTGAGGCGCCCGCCCGCGCGGCGGCGGGGTTTTCGGCGATGGACCGGACGGCCGTGGGCGGCGCGCGAAAATGACCAAGAAGGCCAGAGTGGAGCTCGCGGCCCTCGAAGCGCGGATCGGCCATCATTTCCGCGACGGCGATCTCCTGGCGCGCGCGCTGACCCATCTCTCGGCGCCCGCCGCCGGCGCCCATGGACGCGTCCAATCCTATCAGCGGCTGGAGTTTCTCGGCGACCGCGTCCTCGGCGTCGTCATCGCGCACATGCTGTACGAAGCCTATCCGCAGGCGAGCGAGGGCGAATTGTCGATGCGGCTGGCCAAGCTGGTGCGCGGCGAGACCTGCGCCGCCGTCGCAAAGGAATGGGACGTGGGCCCGCATGTCGTGATGGGGCAGGGCGAGGCGCGGGCCGGGGGACGCAAGAAGGCGGCGATTCTTTCGGACATTTGCGAATCGATCATCGGCGCGGTGTTTCTCGACGCCGGCTTCGAAGCCGCGAGCGACGTGGTGACGGGCTCGTGGCGCGCGCGCATGGATGCCGACGTCGAGCCGGAGCGCGACGCCAAGACCGCCGTGCAGGAATGGGCGCAGGCGCGCGCGCTGGCCGCGCCGCGCTATGTCGAAGTCGCGCGCAGCGGCCCCGCGCACGCTCCGCAATTCGTCATGCAGGTCGTCCTCGACGGCTACGAGCCCGAATCGGGCGAGGCGAGCTCGAAGCGAGCCGCCGAACAAGCCGCCGCGCAGGCGTTTCTCGCGCGCTGGAGCGCGAGATGAACGAGACGCGATGCGGCTTCGTGGCGCTGATCGGCGCGCCGAACGCCGGCAAGTCGACGCTGCTCAACGCGCTCGTCGGCTCGAAGGTTTCGATCGTCTCGCGCAAGGCGCAGACGACGCGCGCCGTCGTGCGCGGCATTATCATCGAGGGCTTAACGCAGATCGTCTTCGTCGACACGCCCGGGTTGTTCGCGCCCAAGCGCCGGCTCGATCGCGCGATGGCCGCCGCCGCCTGGGGCGCGGCGGGCGACGCGGACGCGCTGGCGCTGCTCGTCGACGCGCGCGAGGAAATTCACGCCGCCGGCAGGCACGGGCTCGCGGCGCCGAACGCCGAATTGAGCGAGCCGACGCAGGCTATCCTTAAGACTTTGACCGAGCGCAAGGCGCGAAAAATCCTGGTCCTCAACAAGGTCGACCTGGTCGAGCGCTCGAATCTGCTGGCGCTCGCCGCCAGGCTCAACGCGGCGCTGAAATTCGACGACACCTTCATGATCAGCGCGCTCGCCCGCGACGGGCTCGATCGGCTGCGCGCAAAGCTGGCGGCCGCGATGCCGCCGGGGCCCTGGCTCTATCCCGAGGATCAGATCGCCGACGCGCCGATGCGCGCGCTCGCCGCCGAGATCACCAGGGAAAAGCTGTTCGAGCGGCTGCACGACGAATTGCCTTACCAGACGACGGTCGAGACCGACTCGTGGAAGGACCTGCCCGACGGCTCGGCGCGCATCGAGCAGACGATCTATGTGACGCGCGACAGCCACAAGAAAATCGTCATCGGCGAGGGCGGGCGCACCATCAAGGCGATCGGCGCCGCCGCGCGCAAGGAGATCGCCGAGGCCAACGAGACGCCAGCGCATCTGTTCCTGTTCGTCAAGGTGCGCGAGAACTGGCTCGACGATCCCGAACGCTACCGCGCGATGGGGCTGGAGTTCCCGAAGAAGTAGGGGGCAAAGTCCGACGCGCGGCGACCGGGCGGGAAGGGCGGGGATGGGTGGTTTGCCGAAGTTCAGCCCCGAGGCGCTGAACGGCCGGATCGCGCCCACTACGGCCGGTCCCGGCCAATGAGGCGGTTCTCGAAAGCGGACGCGATGCCGGCGAGGCGCTTTTGGCGACCATCGCGAAGGTTAACCGGCGGTTCTGGTTGTTCGACACCTAGACGAGCATCCCGACGGAGGGCGAGACGCCCGAGGAAGCGGCCGTCGTGCGCGATTTGAATGCGCGTCTCTACAGCCGCGACGTCTACCCGCTGGCGCAGCGGAACCTCATGCCGTTCCTGAACGCGCGGCTCGTTCGCGACGTGCTGCCCGGTTCGCTTGTGGAGGCGGACATCGGCGCGATCGCCTGCTTGTCGATCGACCTCAACAATGTCCGGACCGGGCGCGGGGTTATCGAGGCGCTCTGGCATCGGCTGAGCCGCGGCGCTGTGGTGCTCCTCGACGATTACGCCTGGCCCGCCCGCGTCGGGACGATGGTCGCGGCGCTGCCCAGCCCGGACAGGGGCTCGTCGTCCGCGGCGCACGATCGGCGGGTCGTTCGGCCTCACTTAACCCCGGCCTTGCCGCCTTTCAGCCGCCGGCTTGGTCCTATTGGCCTTCGCAATGGTTGGCGGCGACCAAGCCGAGGTACCGCCCGGCGGGGTCGTAAGCCCGGCAGCCACTCGGGCCGCCAAGGCCGAAGCGGGACGGCGGCGTAACGGCTTTTGGCGCGTGGCTGGGTCCAGACAGGCCTTGCGATCCGGCATAGCCAGGGCCCCCGGGCGGCGGCACTGACCCCTGGCCGAAGCCAGGGGCGCCGGCGCCGTGCCCACCGGCGGAGGCGCCGACCCCGACCGCCGCGGCCGGCGAAACGAAGGCGACCGCCACCACCGCTGCAACGAAAAATACGGAGAAATTGCGCATCTGCGCCTCCGGTCTAGGCCCGAAACGCGCCTCAGCCGCTCCACCACATTGGCGCGGCGGCGCGCGAAACGCGCCTGATCGAACATTTAGGCGCGAGAAGCCGGTTTTCAATGAGCGGCGCTGGCGCGCCGTCGTGCGCGGCATTATCGTCGAGGGCTTAACGCAGATCGTCTTCGTCGACACGCCCGGGTTGTTCGCGCCCAAGCGCCGGCTCGATCGCGCGATGGCCGCCGCCGCCTGGGGCGCGGCGGGCGATGCGGACGCGCTGGCGCTGCTCGTCGACGCGCGCGAGGAAATTCGCGCCGCCGGCAGGCACGGGCTCGCGGCGCCGAACGCCGAATTGCGCGAGCCGACGCGGGCTATCCTTAAGTGTCCGTCCAGAGACTTTTCGAGTCATTTGAGTCGGTTGTCGGCGGTGGAGAAAATCGCTTGAAGAGCCCGACTCTTTTGTGATTCCTTGCGTGGCGTCGATTCGTGAGGCGCCAT
>JBEKAL010000280.1:0-4785 GCA_050015935.1 Roseiarcus sp. | reverse complement strand
AACTGAGCGGCGCGGGGCCTCTGCCCCTCGCCGCCTCGCACGAGGCGCGAGCGCTGCGCCGGGGCGGAGCAAAATCCGGTCCGCGCGCCAGGCAATTCAAAGGCTTAGGCGCCAAGAACTGTCCCATTCGCAAGGCGCGCCGGCGACGGCGCGGGATTTGACTAGAGCTGTCCGCCCGCGCGGAAATGCGCTGTTTCTTGACAAGCGCGCGGAGAAGTAATACTTTGAAAACTCAGTTTTACCACAGGCGCGACATGGCGACCACCGTCACGGTCAAAGGTCAGGTGACGCTGCCCAAGGCGGTGCGCGAGGCTGCCGGCATCCGCCCCGGCGACCGGGTCACGGTGCGCGCTCGCCCCGAGGGCGTCGTCGTCGTCGAGCGCGCGGCCGCGCCCGCCGAGGACGACGCGTTTCGCAAGAAGCTGCAAGCGATCGCGCGGCGCCGGCCGATGAAGGACGGCCCGTTCGGCGCCAAGACCACCGACGAGGTCATGCGCGTGCTGCGGGGCGACGATTGACGCTGATCGACAGCGACATCCTGATCGACATTTTGGGCGGAGATCCCGTCTGGTCGGAGCATTCGGTTCGCCGGCTGTCCGATTGCGCGAGGCGCGGCCCCATCGCCATCCACGCCGTCGAGCCGCCGCTTCGCGACGCGAAAAGCCGCACGTTCTCAGCATGGTCTTTAGAAGCAGCGGCAGCTTCGCCGCGTGGATGGCCGGGACAATCCCCGGATCAAGTCCGGGGACGGCCATGACGGCGGTCAATGTTTCCGCCTTCGGGAATATTCAAGCCGGCGTCTTGCAGGATTAGCGCTTCGTTAACGCCTCGTGAGCAAGGTTGCCGCGCCCCCTCGAGCGCAGGACTCGGCGCCCCATGAAAAAGGCCTTGTTCGCGTCGGCCGCCATCGCCGTCGCCGTCGTCGGCCTCGCGTCGGCGGCGCGGGCTTCCGTCGTCAGCGCCGGCAGCGGCGACAATCAGAGCCTCGTCGTCTTCCAGAGCGGCGTCGCCGATGCGGTCGGGTCCGCCGGCCAACCCTTCGTGCAGGAGAACGGCGGCGGCGCCGGCGGCAACGTCATCGCGATCACGCAGAGCGGTTCGGGCGATGCGTTTGGCTTGGGCGCCGGCGGCTCGTTCCAGTCCGGCTCCGGCAATCAGGCGAGCATCGTCCAGAGCGGCGCCGGCTCGAGCGTCAACCTGCAGCAGACCGGCGGGTTCAACGGCGTCGTGGCCGGCGCGATCAGCTCGGTCGCGCAGTCGGCCGACAACAGCTCGATCGCGATCGTGCAGAGCGGCGCCGGCAACGGCTTCCAGGTCACCCAGGCCGGCAGCGCCAATGCGCTCTCGCTCAATCAGCACGGCAGCGCCAATGCCGCGACGCTCAACCAGGCGGGCGGCGCCCAGAGCATGACGGTCCAGCAGACCGGCGGCGCCAACGAGGTCGACGCCGGCCAGACCGGCGGCGGCCAATACCTGCTGGCCACACAGACCGGCGACGGCAATCTCCTCGTCAGCAGCCAGAGCGGCGCCGGGAACAGCCTCACCACGACCCAGACCGGCAATTCGAACGCCATTTACGCGACCCAGGCGGGGACCGCGCTCTATGCGTCCCTGACCCAAAACGGCAATGGCGACATGATTTCCGGCGCGCAGAGCGGCGACCACAACAGCGCGAGCGTGACTCAAACGGGCAACGGCGACACCGCGGTCTATACGCAGCGGGGCTCGGGCGCCACGTTAATCGTGCGTCAATGAGGCGCTTGCGCCCGGCCGCAATCGATGGTTAGACTGCCGCCCTTGCTGTTTACGCGACAGCAACCTTTTGCGTAGGTAGCCCGCGGCGTTGGCGCATGCAAGGCGCGCCTGCGCCGCAGGGGGAGCACGGCATGGCCCCGGTGGACCAGGCGCCGCCGATCGTATGCTCGATCATCCAACAGGAGATCGGCGACCGCGTGCAGTTGCGCGGCCGCCTGATGAGCCGGGATGAGGCGCAGGGGCGTTATTCCTTGCGCATCGTCAAGACCGGCCCCTCCGGCTCCTCGACCATCAGTCAGGGCGGGCCATTCTCGGCGCCCGCCAATACGGAAACGTTGGTCGGTTTGGCCAGCTTCAACCTGGAGCCGGGCGGGCGATTTACGGCGCAAATGAGCCTGCGGGTCGGCGACCGGACCGTGCTCTGCGCACAACCGAGTGGAGGCTCGCAATGAACAGGTTGGCCTCGACAGGTTTCATCATGGCGGTCGCCAGCGGAATGCTGCTCGCGATCTCGGCAGGTTCGGCGGCGGCGCAAACCCCGGCCGCGAATCCCTACACGGACATTTCCTCCTGGACGGATATCTCGGCGTATCTGGCGTCGCCATCGGCGCAGGCCCCGGCGATCCAAGGTTCGAACTCGGCCACGATTGTCCAGAACGGAAGCAACAATACGGCCACATCCGATTTTACGGTTCCGTCATTTGTAGGAACGGGATCGTATTACGGAAATGTTACTTCTCAGACGCAACTCGGCAACAACAATGTCTCCAATGTGGAGGCGGTCGGCAACGCCAACACGCTCGTCACGTCGCAGACTGGCAACAACAACAGCACCTCGATCATCGCCTATGGCAGCAACAATTCGTTCAGCAGCACGCAGAACGGCAACAATCTCTCCTACACCTTGCAGCGGGTCGGCAGTAGCCAGTCGATTGCGGTTTCGCAAAAGAATTGACTGGTAAGATTGGGGTTCGTCTGGAACGATCGGACGGGTCGTTTTCTCGTCTTTCGAGAGCCTCAGGATGAAGAGCGAGCGACTCGAACGACGAGGACGAGTGGGCGGGCGCGCGTCACCCGCGCGCTCGGACTTTTCAGGTGCGGCGCCTCGGTGTCGCAGGCGGACAAAAGCCGCTGTGACCGGACGGAATGAAGGCCTAGCAGTTGCGGTAAGCCGTCGCTGCGCCTATTGTTCGCCGCGAAGTTGCTCAGCAGGGGGGCGGATCATGCGAACGTCTCGTTCCAAGGCGGCCTTGTCGTGGTTGTCCACGGCGGCGGCGTGCGGCGCCGCCGCGCTCGCCATTCTCGGCGCAGTAGGCCCTTCGCAGGCGAGCAGTCTGGTCTATACGCCGATCAATCCGACGTTTGGCGGCAATCCGAATATGGGCCCGATCCTGCTGAACGAAGCCAACTCGCAGAATTTGCCGCTTGCAGCCCAAACGGCCGCAGAGGCGGCCGCGGCGGCGGCGGCGGCGAAGGCGAGCGGCACCGGGGCGCTCACTCCCAGTCAGATCTTTGCCGAAGAGCTGCAAAGCCAGTTGCTGAGCTCGTTCGCCAATCAGATCACGCAAGCGATTTTCGGTCCGAATGCGCAGAAGTCCGGCACCTTTAGCTACGGCACGACGACGGTGACGTTCGTAACGATCGCGGGCGAAGTCACCATCACCATCGATGCCGCCGGATCCATCACGACGATTACGGTGCCGACTACGCAGTAACGGCGGCGGTCGACAAGGGGGCCTGTCTGGGGGTTGAGGGGTGTATGGCGTTCACGGAAGGGCGATTGCGCTCGTCGCGGTTGCATTGAGTTTGACCGCCTGCGCCCCGGGCGCGCGCGAAGCGCTTGAACAGGCTCCGAGGGTCACCGATCCCTCGGCGACGGCCGTCAAATTGGAAACGCTTCCACCGCCGCGGCGCAAGATCGACGTTGCGATCTACACATTTCCCGATCTCACCGGCAAGAACGAACCGAACGCCACGGTCGCCGTATTTTCGCGGGCGGTGACCCAAGGCGGGACAGCCTTCGCGGTGGACGCTTTGAAGCGGGCCGGGGGGGGAAAGTGGTTCACCGTGGTCGAACGCACCGGGTTGTCGAGCTTGCTGCAAGAACGTCAGCTCATTACCGCCACGCGCAAGGAACTCGATGGCGACAACGCCAAGCCGCTGCCGCCCCTCCATTTCGCCGGCCTGCTCATCGAAGGCGGCATCATCGCGTTTGACGCCAACACCGTGACCGGAGGCGCCGGCGCGAATTTTCTCGGCATCGGCGGGGACGCGCAATACCAGCAGGACACCGTGACGGTGGGCATGCGCGTCACCTCCGTCCAGTCCGGCGAAGTGCTTACCAGCGTCACCACGACCAAGACGGTGTATTCGATCGGCGTCGACGTCAACGAGTATAAATACGTCGCGGTCAACGAGCTTCTGCAAATCGAGGCAGGCTTCACCCGGAACGAGCCGACGCAGCTCGCGGTTCGCCAGGCGATCGATCTTGCGGTTTACGCGACGATCATCGAAGGCGCGCGGAAGAAACTGTGGAGTTTCGCCGACCCGAAGGAACAAGAAATTCTCATCGATAAATACTTGCACGACGACAAGTACGAACCTGCAGCACAAGATCCCGTAGCGCCGTATTAGGGCAGTCAGACTGCGGCGGCCATTCCCGTTGGGTGCGATCCGCATGGACAGCGGTAACTCGTCATCAGTCGCTCGCCGCCGCCCACGGCGGGGCCTGCGCCTGAACGCGCTGGCTGTCCCGCTTCTCGGCGTGTCGCTGACGCTGAATGCGGCAATCGGGCCGGCTCGCGCCCAAAGCCAGGAAAACGGCGCGGCGGCGGCCAGCGAGCCAAGCGAATCTAGCATGCTGGCGATCAGCCGGCCGCCGGTCGCCGACGATTTCTTGGCCCGGACGCGGGTCGGCCGAAACACATGGTTGGCGCTGATCACGCAAGCGGCGGCCGCCAATAATCTTCCGCAGGATTTTCTCATTCGGGTGGTCGCGCAGGAGAGCGGATTCGATCCGACCAGCGTCAG
>JBEKAL010000279.1:0-4803 GCA_050015935.1 Roseiarcus sp. | reverse complement strand
GACAACGCGATCCTCGTCGTCGATCACCACGATGACGCTGTTGTTGGAATGCAAATCGATTCCGCAGTATTTCATCTCGGCCTCCAGGGCTAAAGCCGTTTCGGCTTGCACAGCCCACGCTAACCCCGGCGCATCCTCGGCGCCGGAAGCCGGCTAGATGATCTTCAGGATACGAATAGCAGAAAAGTTGGAAAACATCGACAGGATACTCACCCCTTCAACCAGCCCCCCTCCGCTTGCGAGCCGAGCCCTCGCCCGGCGGCGGGGCGGCGGAAAATCGTCACGTAAGCCGTTGAAAACAGGCCCTCGCGCCGGAAATGGCGCCGCCCTTGGCCGGTTTGGCCATTGGGTCCGCCTCCCGCTACGCCCCCAGCGCCGCGAAGCGAATGATGCGGCAGGCCTCTCCGGCCGCGGCGGACGGCGCGTGGGGCGCGCGCACGATCAGCGCGTCGGCGCGCGCGAGCGCCTTGACGAGCGAGGAATCCTGCGAATGGACGGGGCTGGCGAGAAAGACGCCGTCGCCGTCGCGCGCCAGAGTCGCGCGCAAATAAGCCTGGCGGGCGCCGTTGGCGCTCAATGCGACGGCGAGGCGCGCGGGTTCGCTGGGGTCGGCGCTCGCCTCGCCGTCGCCGACCAGCGCGCGCAGCAACGGCCTCAGGAACAGCAGCGCGCAAACCGTCGACGACGTGGGATTGCCGGGCAGGCCGAGCACGCTGATCGCGCCGAGCCGGCCGTGGATCAGCGGCTTGCCGGGCCGCATGGCGATGCGCCAGAAGCCGAGCTCCATGCCTGCCTCGATCAGCGCCTTTTGCACCAGATCGTAGTCGCCGACCGAGGCGCCGCCGAGCGTGACCAGCACGTCGGCTTGCGCCGCTCGAGCGAGCGCGACGCCGCGCGCCAGCGCGTTTCTGTCGTCGGTGGCGACGCCGAGGTCGATCGGCTCGCCGCCGGCCGCCACGGCGATGCCGGCGACGGCGAAATTGTTCGAGGCGACGATTTGCGCGGGGCCGCGCGCCGCCCCCGGCGCGACCAATTCGTCGCCGGTGGCGAGAATGGCGACGCGCGGGCGCCGGCGCACGATGAGGCTCGGGCAGTCGGCCGCGGCGGCGAGCGCGATGTCGCGGGGGGTTAGGCGCCGGCCCGCGGCGAGCATCGCTTCGCCCTCCTCGAAGTCGAAACCGCGCGCGCGCACGTTTTGGCCGGGGGCGACGCCGGACTCCAGCGTGACCAAGGCGCCCTCGCGCCGCGCCTCCTCCTGGGCGACCACGGCGTCCGCGCCTGCCGGCATCGGCGCGCCGGTGAAAATCCGCACCGCTTGGCCCACCGCGACGCTTCCCGCGAACGCGTGTCCGGCCGCCGACTCGCCGATCACGTCGAGCCGGGCCGGGGCGCGCGCCGCATCGGCCGCGCGCAAGGCATATCCGTCCATCGCCGAATTGGCGAACGGCGGCTGGGCGCGCAGAGAGCGCACTTCGCGCGCCAGCGTGCGCCCGAGCGCGTCGCCGAGAGCGACGCTTTCCTCGCCTAAGGGCTCGCGCGCCGAAGCGAGCACGAGCGCGAGCGCCTCCTCGACCGAAATCATGCCGCCGCCCGTCATGGCGCGCGCTCCGGAGCGCGCCAGAGACCCGACTTGCCGCCGCGCTTCTCGATCAGGCGCACGCCTTCGATGCGCATGCCGCGATCGACGGCCTTCGCCATGTCGTAAATCGTCAGACACGCGACCGCGACCGCGGTCAAAGCCTCCATTTCGACGCCGGTGCGGCCGTGCGTCTTGACCTCGGCGCTGACGATCACGCCGGGCAGCGCCGCGTTGGGCGTAAGGTCGAGGACGATTCTCGTCAGGGCGATGGCATGGCAGAGCGGGATCAGCTCGTGCGTCCGTTTGGCCGCCATGATCCCCGCGATCCGCGCGGCGCCGAGCGCGTCGCCCTTCTTGGCGTCGCCGGAGAGGATCAGCGCCAAAGTCCCGGGCGCCATGGCGACGCGCCCCTCGGCGATCGCGACGCGGGTCGTCGCTTTCTTTTCGGAAACGTCGACCATACGCGCCTCGCCCGAGGCGCCGATGTGGGAGAGCGCGGTCATGCCCGTTTCAATCAAGTTTCGCGGCCGCTGGCAATGGCGCCGTTCGGTCGGGGCGGCGAACACGGTTCAGCGCGAACGCTTCGGCGAGGCGACGGCGCTCCTTGTCGAGGGCTGCGGACATAGGCCTTGAGAAAGCCGAGCAAGCCTGAAACATTGGCCGGCGTCGCGTTCCTTGCTTCGGAGGCCCTTCATGCGCAAGCTCGCCGTTTCCTCGACCAAGAAGCGCGTGCGATGAGCGACGCCGTCGCCTATCTCGCGCGCGCCATCGAGCAGGGACGAGGCCTCGCGCGCGCCGATCTCGTGCTCAAAGGCGGGCGCATTTTCGATCTCGTCACCGGCGAGCTGGTGAAGAGCGACGTCGCCGTCGCCAACGACCGCATCGTCGGAACGCACGGCGACTATCGCGGCGCGGTCGAGATCGACGTCGCCGGCAAAATCGTCGTTCCCGGCTTCATCGACGCGCATCTTCACGTCGAATCCTCGCTCGTCGCGCCGCTTGAATTCGATCGCTGCGTGCTCGCTCACGGCGTCACCACGGCGATCTGCGATCCGCACGAAATCGCCAATGTGCTCGGCGTCGCCGGCCTGCGTTATTTTCTCGACGCGTCGATGGCGACCGCGATGGACCTCAGGGTGCAACTGTCGAGCTGCATCCCCGCGACGCATCTCGAGACCTCCGGCGCGCGGCTGGAGGTCGAGGATCTCATGCCGCTGGCGAGCCATCCCAAAGCGCTGGGCCTGGCCGAATTCATGAATTTTCCCGGCGTTCTCGCGCGCGATCCCGAGTGCCTGGCCAAGCTCGCCGCGTTCCAGGGCCGCCCGATCGACGGCCACGCTCCGCTGCTCGGCGGCCTCGATCTCAACGGCTATCTGAGCGCCGGCATTCGCACCGATCACGAGGCGACCAACGCGCCCGAGGCGCTGGAGAAGCTCGCCAAGGGCATGCAGATTCTCGTGCGCGAAGGCTCGGTCTCCAAGGACCTGCGCGCGCTGGCGCCGATCATCACCGAGCGCCATTCGCCGTTCATCGCGTTCTGCACCGACGACCGCAATCCCTTGGACATCGCCGAGGAAGGCCATCTCGACTTCATCATCCGCACCGCGATCGAGCTCGGCGCGCCGCCGATCGCCGCCTATCGCGCGGCGAGCGTCTCGGCCGCGCGAATTTTCGGCTTGCATGATCGCGGCCTCGTCGCGCCGGGCTGGCGCGCTGATCTCGCAATCCTCGACGATCTCGAATCCTGCGCGGTCACGGGCGTGGTGACGGGCGGGCGGATCGTCGGCGACGCGCTGTTCGCCGCGCGGGCGCGCGTCGCGCCGGTCGGACGCCATAGCGTCAAGGCGCGGAGGGTCTCGGCGGGCGATTTTTCCGCGCGCGGGCAGGGGCCCTCGACCCAGGCGATCGGCGTCGTCCCCGGCAAGATCATCACCGAGCGCGTGCCGGCGATCCTGCCCTTCGCGGGCGGCCTGCGCGGCGTCGATCTCGACCAGGACTTGGTCAAGGTCGCGGTGGTCGCGCGCCACGGCGTCAACGACAATATCGCTGTCGCCTTCGTCAACGGCTTCGGCATGAAGCGCGGCGCCATCGCCTCCTCGGTCGGCCACGACAGCCACAACATCGCCGTCGTCGGCGCCAGTGAGGCGGACATGGCGGTCGCGGTCAATCGCCTCATCGAGATCGAGGGCGGCTTCGCGGTCGCCGAAGGCGGGCGGGTCGTCGCCGAACTCGCGCTGCCCATCGCCGGGCTGATGAGCCTGATGAGCTTCGAAGAGGTGCGCAAAGCGCTGATCCCGCTGCGGGCGGCGGCCAAGAGCCTCGGCGTCGCGCTCGCCGAGCCGTTCCTGCAAGTCGCCTTCCTACCGCTGCCGGTGATCCCGCACCTCAAGATCACCGACATGGGCCTGGTCGACGTCGACCGGTTCGAATTCGTGCGTGATTAGCCGCGCGATCGGCCGCGCGCGGCGACGGCGAACAGGATCGCCAGCGCGGCCCAAGAAAGAATCATCAGCGAGCCGCCGGTCGGGGCGGCGAACGGGAACAACCGCGCGCCGAGGAAGCCGCGCGCCGCCAGATCGCCGCTGAACAGAATCGCTCCGGCCGCCAACGCGAATCCGGCGATCAAGAGGCTCTTCGAGCCCTCGCCGTCGCGCGCATGCGCGCTCAGGCCTATGAGCGCGGCGGCGTGCAGGATGAGAAACAGCGACGCCGTGTTGGCGAATTCGCCGCCGTCGGCATGGGCGGCCAGCGCCGCCAGAGCGACGCCGCCGGCGCCCATAGAGGCGGCGAGCGCGGCGAGGGCGTCGGAGGCGCGGGACATGGGCGATCTTCATTAAATAAGGAGTCGACGCGCAATGACGCCGATCGCCGCCGATAAGTCAACGCGGCGCGCGCGGGAATTCTTGACGCGCTGCAACAATCGTGGGCCTCATCGTATCAGCGGGACGACAGCCGTCGGGCCGAGCGTCGCCGAGGCGGCGCTCGCGCCGGCGCATCGTAAGGCGCGCGCCGATGCGCGACGGCTTACCGGCGCCTGAACGCCGGGGTAAGAGAGTCGCTCGCCGATTTCCCGCGCGAGCCGAGACTTCGCCCATGGCGCTTCTGCATCACCTGCATCAGTTCGTCGCCGAATACGGCTATTTCGGTATTTTTCTCCTGGTGGCGCTGGAGAGCGCGGGGGTGCCGATTCCGGGCGAGACGGCGCTGGTGAGCGGGGCGGTGTT
>JBEKAL010000278.1:0-4812 GCA_050015935.1 Roseiarcus sp. | reverse complement strand
GAGGTGCACGCCGTGCACGCCAACGAAATGTCCGACCCGAAGCGCCAATTCCCCGTCGCCATGCTGATCGCGTCGGTGGTCATCATCCTCCTGTTCACCCTCGGCTCGTTCGCCGTGGCGACCGTGCTGCCCGACCAGCAAATCAATCTTCAGGAAGGGCTCATGAAGGCCTTCCAGGACATATTTGCGCGCTTCGGGATTGCCTGGGCGACGCCGATCGTTTGTGTCCTGCTAGCATTCGGCGGAATCGGCGGCGTGATGTCGTGGATCAGCGGTCCGAGTCGCGGCTTGCTGTGGACGGCCCAGGAAGGCGAAATCCCTCCGATCCTGGCCAAGACCAACAAGAATGGCGTGCAGATCAGCATCCTGATCGTCCAGGGCGCGATCGTCACCGTCCTCTCGCTGGCCTATTTCGTCATGGCCGACGTCAGCGTCGCGTTCTTCCTGCTCAGCGCCGTGACGATCACGCTGTACCTAATCATGTACATGCTGATGTACGCCGCGGCGATCCGTCTGCGCTATTCGCAGCCGGATCTGAAGCGCAGCTATCGCGTTCCGGGCGGGTCCGTGGGAATGTGGATCGTCGCCGGCGTCGGCTTCGCCGGCGTCGCCTTCTCCTTCCTCGTCGGCTTTTTCCCGCCGACCCAGCTGCCGGTGGGAAGCCCGACGCTCTATGTCTGGCTGGTCGTCGGGGGCACGGTGGTGTTCACCGGCCTGCCGCTGCTGATCGGAACGCTGAAGCAGCCGTCATGGCGCGCCGTCAGCGCGCCGAAAGACTCTACCCCGAAGGCGGCCTGAGACGCCCCCGCTCCACGCCAGCGGCGCGACGGCGAAGCGTCGCTGGCGCGCCGCAGTCCGGCGCGGGGCGGTCGAGAATAGTCTTTTGCGGGATGAACGAACACGGGGATCAAAGAATGGTCCCCGCCCACATTTGGGAGGAGGCTTCCTGTGAGCGCGGTCGATTACGCCAAGTTGGCTAAGCTCGGTCCGTTCGAGATCAAGGATCAGCTGACAAGCTTGGCGTCCAGTCACGCCGAGCGCATGATGCTCAACGCCGGCCGCGGCAACCCGAACTTCCTGGCGACCATCCCCCGCCATGGCTTCTTCCAGCTCGGGTTGTTCGCAGTGCAGGAGGCGGAGCGCTCCTTCGCCTACATGCCGGAAGGCGTCGGCGGGCATCCGCGGATCGAAGGAATAGAGGCGCGGTTCGATGATTTTGTCACAGCCCATCGGAACGCGCCGGGAGTCGCCTTCCTCAACGCGGCGATCTCCTATGTCCGCGATCAGCTCGGTCTCTCCACGCCGGCGTTCTTGCACGAGCTGGCGTCCGGAATTCTCGCCTGCAACTATCCGACCCCGCCTCGCATGCTTTCCATCACGGAGACCATCGTGCGCCACTACCTCGTGCGGGAACTGATCGGAGGCCCGTTGCCGGCGGCCGGCGTGGACCTGTTCGCGGTCGAAGGGGCCACGGCGGGGATAACTTACGTCTTCAATACGTTGCGCGAGAACAGGTTGCTGGCGCCGGGCGACAAGATCGCCATCGGCGCGCCGATCTTCACGCCCTATATCGAGATTCCCCAATTGAACGACTACCAATTGGTGGAAGTTCAAGTGAATGCGGATTCCGCAGGAGGCTGGCAGTATCCCGCCTCCGAGCTCGACAAGCTGGCCGATCCGGCGGTCAAGGCGTTCTTTGTGGTCAATCCGAGCAATCCGCCATCCGTGAAGATCAACGCCGACGGTCTGCGCCAGATCGGCGAAATCGTCACGAACAGGCGGCCCGACCTCATCATCATAACGGACGACGTCTACGGAACGTTCGCGGACGACTTCACTTCGTTGTTTGCGATTTGCTCACGCAACACCATTCTCGTATATTCCTTTTCGAAATATTTCGGCGCCACCGGCTGGCGGCTGGGGGTCGTCGCGACGCACCGCGAGACGATCCTCGACAGTCGGCTCGCGGCGCTGCCGGAAGCCGACAAGACGATGCTGGACGAGCGCTACCGCTCACTGGTGGTGGATCCGCGAAAGCTCAAATTCATTGACCGTCTGGTCGCAGACAGCCGGACCGTCGCTCAGAACCACACAGCCGGGCTTTCCACGCCCCAGCAGGTTCAGATCGCCCTGTTGTCCCTCTTCGGCCTGATGGACGAATCGGAGGCCTACAACAAGGCGATCAAGCGCATCATTCGACGCCGGCAGGACGCTCTGAATCGTGAACTGGGGATTTCGACCGCGCGGGATCCGAATGGAACGGACTATTACACATTGCTCGACCTCGAGGCGATTGCGACGGAACTCCATGGCCGAGAATTCGCGCGCTGGATGCTCGCCAAGAAGGAGCCGTTAGAAATGCTGTTCCGGCTCGCGGACGAGGGCGGCGTCGTCCTGCTGCCCGGCAAGGGATTCGCAACCCTGCATCCGTCGGCGCGCGCCTCGCTCGCGAACCTCAACGAATATGACTATACGAAAATCGGACAGGTCATTCGTTCGCTCGCCGACGAATATTTCGAGGAATTCCAGCGAAGCGAGGCGAGGGCCACTGCAAAGGCTTCCATGATTTAGGCGACCCGGCCGCGCGAGCAAGCGGGTTCCGATTGGAAGCGAAGCTGTCGCGTTTTATGACTCGCCCATCTCCGCGTCCACCAAACGGACGCGGGGGGGGGACGGAGATCCGTCCGCCTTCACGGAGCTACACGCGATGTTGCACGACATGCTGTCGACCGCGCCCGCGCTCGTCGCGACCGTGAAGACCCTTCTGCTCGACCGCCCCGAACTCGCGATCTTCGCCGCGCTGATCGTCGGTTACGCCATCGGCTCGATCAAACTGGGCCCTTTCCAGCTCGGTGGCGTGGCGGGCACGCTGCTCGCCGCGCTGATGATCGGGCAGATCGGGGTTATCATCGATCCGAGCCTTCAACGGTTCATGTTCACGCTGTTCATCTACGCCCTGGGCTTTTCCGTCGCGCCGGAATTTTTCGCTAGCGTCGACCGCACCACCTGGACCTGGGGTCTGTTGGTCGGCGTCGAGGTCGTTCTGATCATCGTCATCGTATTCGCAGCCACGTGGCTGTTCAAGCTGGACGTGGGAACGGCGAGCGGCCTGCTCGCGGGATCGGCGACCGAGTCCGCGATGGTCGGCACAGCGAGCGAGGCGATCGGCAGGCTGGGGCTCGCGGCCGAGGCGACGAAGGCGCAACAGGCGAACGTCGCCACCGCATACGCGCTTTCCTATATTTTCAGTCTTATCACGATCGTCTTGTTCGCAAGTCAGGCCGCACCGAGGCTGCTCGGCATCGACTTGCGCGCCGAGAGCCGCCGCGTCTTGGCCAAACTCGGAGGCCCCGATCTGAACTTGGATTCCGATCAGAGTCACTCCTTCCCCCCGATCATCAGCCGAGGCTTTCGGGTGGCGGCCGCCGCCGGCAAGACCGTCGAGACGGTGGAAGCCGAACTCGGCGGCGGCGCGACCATCGAGCGCGTCCAGCGCGGCGACGCGCAAGTGCCGGTGACTCCCACCTGCTTGCTCGCTTCAGCGGATGAAATCGCTGTCTCCGGGCTGCGCGCTGTGTTGGCCGACGCCGCTCGCGTCATCGGTCCCGAACTCAGCGATCCCAAGGACGTCGACTTCATCGTTGAAACACGCGACGTCGTATTCACTTCGCGGGCGGTCCCGGGGACGGACGCGCGGGCGATCGTCAAGTTCTTGCGCGCCGCCGATTGCCGCGGCGTCTACCTCGCGGGGATCGTACGCATGGAGCGCGCTCTGCCGTCATTGCCGGGCTTCAAAGTGCGGCGCGGCGACGTGTTGCGGCTGTTCGGCAAACCGGCGGACGTAGCCCGCGCTGCGCGCCTCCTCGGCGAAGCCGAAGCCCCAAGCAACGCCACCGATTTCGTCTACCTCGGCGCGGGTCTGGTCGTCGGCGTCCTGATCGGTGCGCTGTCGGCGCCGGTCGCCGGCGTTTCGCTCTCTCTGGGGAGCGCGGGCGCTTTGTTGTCAGGTCTCGCGTTCGGCTGGATGCGCTCTCGCCGGCCGACGTTCGGCCGATTCCCGCCCGCGGCGTCGCAAATCCTGAAGGACCTCGGACTCGCGGTCTACATTGCCGCTATCGGGTTGACTTCGGCGCCGGGCGTTCTGGCGCTGCTGAAGACACGCGGTTGGCAATTGCCGGTCGCCGCCATCTTCGTCTCTCTCGTGCCGACGCTGGCCTCGGTCTATATCGGCCGATACCTGCTGCGCATGGAGCCGGCGATCCTGTGCGGCGCGATCGCCGGGCAACAGGCCAGCACGCCCGCCATAAAGGCGACAGAAGCCGCCGCAGGCAACTCCGTCCCGGTGATCGGCTACACCGTGACTTACGCGATCGCGAACGTCCTTTTGCCCCTGTTGGGGCCGATATTCGTCGCCGCTTTCGCCGCCATAAGCGCGAATCCGATCGCGCCATAGTGCGGGCAGTTTCTGCTCATTGGCCCAAATCGGTCATCGCTCAAGGCGTGACCGACCGGCGCATAAGGAGGTGAGCGGTCGCTTCGAGCGCGCGGCGCAGACGGCGGCCTCGCGCCCAACTTAGTCGTTCAGCCGATGGTCGCGGCACCTCTGAAGCGGACGTTGAGGCGGCGGGCCAGCTCGGCTGCTGTGGGTGGGCCTCGTTCATTTACGCAGCCGCCATCGACGCCGGCCAGAAAATGGCGTCTATCGGCTGGGCGCGCCCAATCCGCATCGCGGGCGGCGGTCAACGGCAGGTTCGCGTGGGGCTTGGCTCTCAATCGTCAGCGGATGCAAACTTCGACGGGCGCAGTTCGAAG
>JBEKAL010000277.1:0-4818 GCA_050015935.1 Roseiarcus sp. | reverse complement strand
ATCTCGTCGAGCTCGACCGACACCAGCAGCACCGCCTTGCCGGCGTCGCGCTCGGCGACGATGCGCTTGTGGATGAACTCGATCGCGCCGATGTCGACGCCGCGGGTCGGCTGGCCGACCAGCATGATGCGCGGATCGTGGTCGATCTCGCGCGCCAGCACGATCTTCTGCTGATTGCCGCCGGAGAAATTCGCCGTCCGCAGCAGCGGCGCGCGCGGCCTGACGTCGAACGCCTCCATGATCCGCGCCGCGTCGGCGACGATGGCGCGGCGGTCGAACAGGATGCCGCGGCCGAAGGTCGATTGGTCGTGGAAACCGAGCATCGCGCTCTCGCAGGCTTCGAACGGCATGATCAGGCCGACGCGCTGGCGGTCCTCGGGCACGTGGCCGACACCGAGACTGCGCACCGCGTGGGGGTCGTGCTCGGAGAGCCGCAGCGGCCTGCCGTCGACGAGGATTTCGCCGCCGGCGAGCGGCCTGATGCCGGCCAGCGCCTCCAGCAGCTCCGACTGGCCGTTGCCGGCGACGCCGGCGACGCCGAGGATCTCGCCCTCGCGCAGGACGAACGAGACGTCGTGCACCCGCGTCACGCCGCGGTCGTCGCGCACGACGAGATTGCGCGCTTCGAGCGCGATTTTGCCCGGATGGGCGGGACCCTTGTCGATCTTGAGGATGACCTTGCGGCCGACCATCGCGTCGGCGAGTTCGGGCGGCGAGGTCTGCGCGGTCTCGAACGTCGCCACCATCTCGCCGCGCCGCATCACCGAGACGCGGTCGGTCAGGCTCATGATCTCGCGCAGCTTGTGGGTGATGAAGAGGATCGTCTTGTTCTGGCTCTTCAGCACCCTCAGCATCTCGAACAGCTGGTCGGCCTCGGCGGGCGTCAGCACCGCCGTCGGCTCGTCGAGCACCAGGATTTCGGCGCCGCGCACCAGCGCTTTGAGAATCTCGACCCGCTGTTGCAGGCCGACCGAGAGCTCGCCGACGATGGCGTCGGGATCGACCTCGAGCCCGTATTCGGCGCCGAGCTCGGCGAGCCGCTTGCGGATCTTCGCCGCTCCGCTGGCAAGCAGCGGCCCGCCTTCGGCGCCGAGCATGACGTTTTCGAGCACGCTGAGCGTCTGCACCAGCATGAAATGCTGGTGGACCATGCCGATGCCATGGTCGATCGCCTCGCGCGACGAGCGGATGCGCACCCGCTCGCCATTGACGCGAATCTCGCCGGCGTCGGCCTCGTAGAAGCCGTAAAGGATCGACATCAGCGTCGACTTGCCCGCCCCGTTTTCGCCGACGATGCCGTGGATGACGCCGCGCTCGACCTTGAGATTGACGTCGGCGTTGGCGTGGACCGGACCGAAGCTCTTGTCGATGCCGATCAGCTCGATCGCCGGAGCGGCGGGCGCTTGAGGGTTCACAACGACGCTCCAACGCTGGCCTGGCGGCGCCGGCTGTCGACCGGCGCCGGTGCGTCCTTCCCCACCGAGGCGGAGAAGGACGCGCTCAGGCTGCGATCACGAGTCTCAGTTCGGGCACTTGTTGTCCGACATGTAGTCGTGGACTTCGATCTTGCCGGAAATGATGTCGGCCTTGGCCGCGTCGGCGGCGGCCTTCGCGTCGGCGGTCAGCACGCTCTTGTTCCATTCGTCGACGGCGAAGTCGACGCCGCCTTCCTTGAGGCCGAGCGCCTGGATGCCCGCCTTCCAGGTTCCGTTCTTGGCGTCCGTGAACGACTTGTAGGTGGCGACGTCGACGTGCTTGAGCATCGAGGTCAGCACCTTGCCGGGGAACAGGTAGTCTTGGTCGGAATCGACGCCGATGGCGAGCTTGTCGGCGTCGGCGGCGGCCTTCAGCACGCCCTGGCCGGTCGCGCCGGCGGCGGCGTAGACGATGTCGGCGCCGCGGTCGATCTGCGACTTGGCGAGCTCGCCGCCCTTGACCGGATCGTTCCACGCCGCCGGCGTCGTGCCGGTCATGTTGGCGAAAACCTCGTCCTTGGGGTCGCCGTACTTGACGCCCTGCGCATAGCCGCATTCGAACTTCGAGATCAGCGGGATGTCCATGCCGCCGACGAAGCCCACTTTGCCGGTCTTCGAGATCTTGGCGGCGAGCAAGCCGACGAGGAAGGAACTTTCTTGCTCGCGGAACACGATCGACTGCACGTTGGGCTTATCGACGACGTCGTCGATGATGCCGAACTTGGTCGCGGGAAACTCGTCGGCGACTGTCTTCAGCGCGGTCTCCCAGGCGAAGCCCACCGTCATGATCGGCGAGAAGCCGTCTTTGGCGAATTTGCGCAGCGCTTGCTCGCGCTGAGCCTCGTTCTGGATTTCGAAGTCGCGGAAGTCGACGCCCGAGTCTTGCTTGAACTTCTGCGCGCCGTTGAAGACGCCTTCGTTGAAGGACTTGTCGAACTTGCCGCCTAGGTCATAGAGCACGGCGGGCTTGACGTCGGCGGCCAACACCGCCGTCGAGGCCAGCAGCGCCGCGGCGAGGCCCGAAATCAAAACAGGCAACTTACCACCGGTCATCCAAATCTCCCGTTGTTCGTTTCATTTCGCCGCGCCAAAGACGGAAGTCCGCCCGGACATGGTTTCCTGACCAATCGGTCAAACATACTGCCGACCGTCCTGAGCGAGTCAAGCATCGCTCGCGCGAACGGAAGCCTAAGCGCCGCTGCGCTTCGGCGCAATCGTATCGCGCGTCGACTCACGCATTGTCGGGACGGTCGTCGTTTTCGATCGATGAGATTCTATCGGCGCGATCGCGCTGAACGTTCTGGCCGGGCGTGCGCGGTCAATCGAACAGAACCGAGACGCTTTCTTCCTTGGCGATGCGGGCGATCGCCTCGCCGATCAGCGGCGCGGTCGAGATCACGCGGATGTTGCGCGCCACGCGCACCGCCTCGGTCGGCGCGATGGTGTCGGTGAGCACCAGCTCCTTGAGCTTCGAGGCGGCGATGCGCGCCACCGCGCCGCCCGAAAGCACGCCGTGCGTGATATAGGCCGAGACGCTCGCCGCGCCCTTCTCCAGCAACGCGTCGGCGGCGTTGCACAGCGTGCCGCCGGAATCGACGATGTCGTCGAGCAGCACGCAGTGGCGGCCGGCGACGTCGCCGATGATGTTCATGACCTCCGACTCGCCGGCGCGCTCGCGCCGCTTGTCGACGATGGCGAGCGGCGCGTCTAGGCGCTTGGCGAGCGCGCGCGCGCGCACCACGCCGCCGACGTCTGGCGACACCACCATCACGTTGTCGCAGGGACCGCGCTCCTTGATGTCGCGCACCATCGTGGGGGCGGCGAACAGATTGTCGGTGGGAATGTCGAAGAAGCCCTGGATCTGGCCGGCGTGAAGGTCGACGGTGAGCACGCGGTCGGCGCCGGCGCGGGTGATGAGATTGGCGACCAGCTTGGCGGAAATCGGCGAGCGCGGTCCGGGTTTGCGGTCCTGTCGCGCATAGCCGAAATAAGGAATGACCGCGGTGATGCGATGCGCCGAAGCGCGCCGCAACGCGTCGATCATGATCAACAGCTCCATCAGGTTGTCGTTGGTCGGATAGGACGTCGACTGAATGATGAAGGCGTCGCGGCCGCGCACGTTTTCCAGGATTTCCACGAAGATTTCGAGATCGGCGAAGCGGCGCACGTGGCAGCGCGTCAACGGCTCGCCGAGATAGGCGGCGATCGCCTCGGCCAGCGGCCCGTTGGAGTTGCCCGCCAATATCTTCATTTTTCCCAGCATCAGGCGGCTCCAAACGCGCGAAGGCCGTCGCCGCCCGATTTCGCGGCGCCGGCGCGGAGGATGGGGCGGGTCATAGCAGCCGAGCCGGCCAGGAACAATACGACGCTCTGATGACGCGGGCCTTCGTGCGCCTCGCTATCCACAGAATGCGCTTCGCTCGGGACGGCCTACTGCGCCGCGTAACTCAATGGCGTCTCGGCGGCGGGCGCCGGCGCGGCCGTGGCGACCGCCTCGGGCGTGTTGGAAAGATACGCGGCCAGATCGTCCGCGCTCCTCGCGGCCGCGCTCTTCAGCGCCGCCTCGCCCGCCAGCGCCCAAGGGTCCTCGCCCGATCCCTTTACCTCGATTGCGTCGGTCAGCCGTTGCGCGCGCTGCTTGTCGGCGGTGAAGACGTCCCAGACATATTCGATCGAGGCGCCGTCCTCGGTCAGCTCGGCCGAAAGATAGCCGCGCACGAGATAGTGGGCCTTCGCCGCGTCGACGACGGCGATGTCGCGCGCGCGCGCCTCGCGCTCCAGGGATTGCGAGAAGGTCGCGGAAACGCCGTCCGGCGCGCCCTCGACGGAAACGATGGCGACGCTCGCCGGGGCAAGACTTACGCCTTCGCGCCGTACGAACTGATGATAGGCGTCCGCGCTCGGCGCGACGTCGGCGGTCCCTTCCATGCATCCGCACAGCGCCAGCGGCGCCGCCAGGATACAGAGCCGCGCCAGCGCCGCGCGCTCCTTCCAAGTCTTCCCCGCCGCCGAACGCCTCAAGCCGGACCACTCCTCACGCCGGACCGCCCGCTCGAGGCGACCGACCTTAACGATCTGCTAACCCTATTTGCGGACGAGGTCCAGATCGGGGGCGTTCAACGGTTCGGCATGGTGAACGCCGACGAGATAGGTGCGCCCGAGGCAAAGAGCCGTCCGGCTTTCGCTGTCCATCAGGATCATGTGCAGGAAATAGACCTGATCGCGCGCGACGACGAAGTCGTTGCGCTCGTAGAACATCGGCGCGTCCATCCACGAGGGGGTGAATTTCGCGCCGAGCGAATAGCCGCAGGCGTTGAGGCGGTGGCGCGAAAGACGACGCGCG
>JBEKAL010000276.1:0-4847 GCA_050015935.1 Roseiarcus sp. | reverse complement strand
TCGGCAGACCGCAGGATCGGTGCAGCAGAGCGAACCCGAGCGCCGCCGAGAAGCCGTGCCCGGACGAGCCGGTCGAGGTGTCCGCGAGCGCGTAGGTCGATTCGACGTGCCCACTGGGACCGTTCCACTTGCGGAAGCGGGCCAGATCCTCAGGGTGGAGCGCCGCTTTGGCGTCGGCGCCGGTCAGCGTGACGCCCTTGCGGCGCAGAGTTTCGTAAACCACCGCCCCCAACGCGTGCGCCAGCGGCGAACAGTGGCCGGCCGACCACACCACGCGGTCGCGGCCGGCCCGTTTCGGCCGCCACGCGTCGAAACCCAAAGCGCCGCTCGCCAGCAGCGTCACCACTTGCTCGGTCTTCGACGACGAGCCGCCCGGATGACCCGACTGGGCGCTGTCCACCGCGGCGAAGATAAGACCGCGGACCACCCGGCAAAGGCCGGCGATCCGCTCCTCGTCGATGTCGGGCAGCGGCTCGAGCGGCAGACCTCGGAGGTCGAGATAAGTCGCTCCTTCCGGCCTCTCGTGGAGGCGCGCCGGCGCGTCGGCGGCGAGCGACGCCCGAGCCCTCGGGTCCAACAAGTCATAAGCGGCATCGATAGCGGACATGGGCGCACCTCTTCACGGGGTCGATCGACCCTCGCTGCTGGTGCCCCTCTGTCCTTTTGCCTGAGAACGCTATCCCTTCGGCGGACGCACGCGGCGCCTCTCTCCAGACCTCAAATCTCGGTCGCGGTCCTTTTACCTGAGAGTTTCCGGGGCGGTTGCTCCTTCGGTGCCGGGTCGACCGGCCTCTCCCGCGACCGAGTGACAGATGTCCCTCGCGCTCTGACTTCTGCACTGCTGTTACGGCAGTCTTTCTCGCCGCGACCAACGAGCGGCGACGAATACGATCGCGTCCTTCCCCCCGACAGTTCCGCCTGCGGGCGACAAATCTTAGGCCGCGTCGCCCGTCTGGGCAAGCGGCGAAAGATCGCATGCGCGTGAATTGTGAAGCGACGTGGGGTCTGACCGCCGATCGGCGCAATATGTTATTGAAACAATTGCGATGGGTGGGCGCAATTCGTGTTGCCGATGCACACGCAATGTTTGTGTCTGATTTCGACGCCTGATTTGGTCAAAGGTGGGCGCCGAACCGGGTCAGAATTCGGAGCTGAAACACATAACTCTTGTTTTGACGAATAGGAGTCGATGACGGTGACGATGACCAGAATTCATTGCCGTTGCGAAGCGGTTCAACTCGAACTGGCCGCCGAACCATCGCGCAATTCTTCTGTCACTGCGATGATTGCCAAGTCATCCACGCGGTGGCGTATGTGCCCAAGTCTATCTATCCGGCGGAGTCTGTGAGAGCCGTTCGCGGCGCCCCGAAGTGCTGGATGTTGAAGAGGAACCCCCGCTATTCATGTAGCGAGTGCGGAACACGCCTGTTCATCGACGTTCTTGCCCTCCGCTTGCGCGGCGTCAACGGATACCTGTTGCCCCCGGGCCAGTTCCGTCCGCAATTCCATATGCAATGCCAATTCGCTGTTCGACCAGTTTTAGACGAGCTGCCGCATTTCAAGTCTCGACCTAAGCAGTTCGGCGGTTCCGACGAAACTGTCGCGTGGTCGAGCGTGGCAGGCCGCCGACGCCGCGATCTGCCTGCCGATCCATTTGACGCTTCTGTCAGGACATTTGAGCGGCGCGTCGTCGCCGCGCCGCCTGCATAATTCCCTTTTTTGGCTGCGCGGCGGCTGCTTCGCCGACCTGATCGCCGCCGAACCGGAGCTTGGACGCTTAACTCAGTAAAACGCACCCGCCAGATCACCGTTAATTAAAAGGAGGCCTAACGGAAGCTCAGATGGCGCCGCCAGGCAATTTTGCCGGGTCCAAAGATCGCCTTCCACCTGAACTTGCGAATTCGTTCTCCCACAATCAGCGCCCAAATTTCCCAGTCTGGAGACCTTCAACGTCGGCGTCCGCTTTCGAGATTGGGGCAACTCCGGCCTTGCGACCGACATGGGCGCGAAGCGGCAGTGATTGGCCGCGAACGGCGCCCACCGAAGCTCAGGTCTTCCCCGTGAGCGCAAGGAGGCCATCGACATCGAGGCAGCGCTCAACGGCTTCGGCGACCGCGTCCAGCGCGGCGTCGACGCCGGCGGCGTAATCCTCGCCGTGGCTCGCCGCCCCGATACGTCCAAGCAGCGCCGCGCGTAGGTCCGCCGAGGCAAACAAGCCGTGGCAATAGCTGCCGATCACCCTGCCGTCGGCGCTTACCGCGCCGTCGTTCGCCCCGTCATCGAGACGCGCGAACGGACGAGCGGCGTCGGCGCCGGTCGTCACGCCCATATGCATCTCGTAGCCCGAGAACGCCGCCTCAAAACTTCTGCCTTGGACGCGACGCAGCGCTTTCTGCGAAGCCAGTTCGGTGTCGACGTCGAGGAGGCCTAACCCCGCGACGGCGCCGGGCGCGCCTTCAAGTCCGAGCGGGTCGGCGATGCGGCGGCCGAGCATTTGATAGCCGCCGCAGATGCCGAGGACCGCGCCGCCGCGGCGGCGATGCGCGAGAATGTCGATGTCCCATCCGAATTCGCGAAGAGCGGCTATGTCGGCGATCGTCGCCTTGGAGCCCGGAAGCACAATAAGCGCGGCCTCGGCCGGCATCGTGGCACCGGGCGGAACGAAAGTGACCTCAACCTCCGGCTCGAGTTCCAGCGGATCGAGATCGTCGAAATTGGCGATGCGCGGAAGGATCGGGCAGCAGACGAGCTTGCGCGTCGGCGTCAGCTTGCGGCCTTGCTCCAGCACGACGGCGTCCCCGCTCGGGAGGCGTCTGGCGGCGGCGAGCCAAGGCAGGATCCCGAAACCGCGCCAGCCCGACAGGGTTTCGATCGCCGCATAGCCGTCGGCGAACAGCGCCGGATCGCCGCGGAATTTGTTGATGAGAAAGCCGCGGATCATGGCGGCGTCGTCCGGGTCGAGAACCGCGCGCGTTCCGACCACGGCGGCGATGACCCCGCCGCGGTCGATGTCGCCGACGAGCACGACGGGAACCTGCGCCGCCTTCGCGAAGCCCATGTTGGCGATGTCGCCGGCGCGCAGATTGATTTCCGCGGGGGAACCAGCGCCCTCGACGACAACGAGATCGCATTGCGCTTCCAACCGGCGATAGCTTTCCGTCACCTCAGGGAGCAGGCTGCGTCGCGCCTCGCGGAAATTGACGGAGCCCAGGATTCCGCGCACGCGCCCATGCACGACGAGTTGCGAGGCGCGATCGGCCTGGGGTTTGAGCAGGACTGGATTCATATCGGTATGCGGCTCGACCCGCGCGGCGATGGCCTGCAAAGCCTGCGCGCGTCCGATCTCGCCCCCCTCGGCGGTCACCGCGGCGTTGTTCGACATGTTCTGCGGCTTGAACGGGCGCACGCTGAGCCCACGATTGACGAGCGCCCGGCACAGGCCCGCGACGAGCGTCGACTTGCCCGCATCCGACCCGGCGCCCTGCAACATCAACCCAGCCATACTGCCCCCCCCCACGGCACGGATTCCAGGTTAACAAAATACGCAAGTTGATTGCACAATGTGTCCTCTCGGTTGCATTCGGGTATTCGAAGACTCGGTCGCCGGGAATTTTTCGACTTGGCGACGGGCCCTGGAGGCCTATCGCGACAGCAAAAGTGTGAATAAGCGCCGTGAAGGGACCCCGCTGCCGGCTCTGCTTAACCGGATGATATTAAACAACAAAATGATTTTGCGGTGGGGTCCCGATCAGCGCCGATCGGGAGCCCACCTGCCGGCCAAATTATTCCGTTCGGTCAGTCTCTTATGTCGCCAAGGTATGGGGTCCTGCATCGGCGCTTATTCACAGGCTCTCTCAGAGAAGGCTCAGCGGCCGCCTTGACGAGCCGCCACGCCTCTTCTGCCGATCGATCCCGAACCGGACGCGGCGATCCCCGGCGCTGGGCTCACGCCGCACGTCGCGGGACTTCAGCCGAGCGAATCAAATCGCTAGCGCGCCCGCGGGGCTGGCATGGGCGCATGCGCCGCTATGGTTTTTCTACCGCCGCGGCTCGAAGGGCTTCCGCGGCCTTCCTACGCGCCTAGCGCCGCCAGTGCCGCGACGCCAACATGGCGGTCGGCATGTTCAGCGACGATCGCCGCGACCCTGGCCGCCATTTGACAGCCGCCAGTGGGGCTAGCGGTCAAAATCTGACGCTTGGTACCCGTATGCGCGTTGGTCGGGAGGGCCGCGTTCGGTAGAGTCGAGGCGTGGCGCGGTGGCGTTAGGTCCAGCATGTCTGTTTCCGCCCCTTTCGGCTGGCGGCGCCTTAGTGGCTCAACCATAGCTCCGTTTCCACGCCCCGCTCATCGAACCGAACGTGCAGATTTCCCGCATCCGGCTCTCGGACAAGACCTCACGCCGTCTTTCGCGTGCAACGCCCTCGGCAGTTTCTGAACGCTGTTCGGAGTTGATAGGTTGCCCAATCTCCAGGTCCCTCACTACGTCGTGCGTCTGTCTTGAACTGAGGTCCCTTCCCTCCACCGGCGTTACCCGGCTTCAGCGGCACTACGAACCTCTCCGCCACCCCAGAGCGCCCGGCCTGACCCTCGCGGGCGTCCGGTTGGCCATCCCTGACCGCGCTTTGGGGCTTCCCGTGTTGCGTACGCTTTCCTTGTGTGCGTGCTGCCGCCACTACCCCGGCGCCCCGGCTGGGCCTCGTCTTCGCTCATCTCACCCAACCGTGTCATACGGTTTCCGGGCGATTGACTCGACGAGGGGGGATTCCGGAGGGGGGATCAGGATGATAGATGGAAGAGCCATGATTCGCAGGAGGCGGACATGGCTCGGGTCGTCGACCATCTGAGC
>JBEKAL010000275.1:0-4868 GCA_050015935.1 Roseiarcus sp. | reverse complement strand
AGCTGCTGAAACTCAGGGAGCGATTGGGGAAAAGCCAGATCGTCGCGCTGGTGAATGTCCATAGCCGCCATAACGGGCAGACACTAGCCCTGGTGGGTGTCTGCGTCAACCGGATAGGCAGGAGTTATTCATCGTAACGAGCATAATTGCCTGGACCTACCTCCTCCACGCTTGGTTCCATCGCGAAGGCATCGACTGTCGTTATGGCAAGCCGGACGGGACCTCTCAAAAGACCAAGCACGGCGAGGATCGCTACTGGGAGCTTGACCATTGCCTTCGCCACGCGAAATGCCCGCTTCCAGCCGGCGCGATCAAGAATTTGCATTTCTTGATCGAGCTTCGGCACGAGATCGAGCACCGGTCAACAAGCCGAATTGACGAGGCGGTGAGCGCGAAATTGCAGGCGTGCTGCATCAATTTCAACGACGCGATAAAGTCGCTATTCGGCCCGCAATTCGGCCTCGAGAAACGGCTGCCGATTGCTCTTCAATTTGTGACGTTCAGTCCTGACCAGCGGGCGATCTTGAAGAAGGCCGCGGCGCTACCCCCGCACATCGTCGCTATGATGGACGCGTTCCACAAGGGAATGTCGGACGCAGAACAAGCCGACCCATGCTTCGCTTACCGCGTCGCGTTCGTTCCCAAGGTCGGAAATCGGGCGTCGAACGCCGACCTCGCGGTAGAGTTCGTCAAAGCCGACTCCGAAGAGGCCCGCGAGATCAGCCGCGTGCTCCTTAAGGAGGTCGACCGAAAACGCTACACCGCGTCGCAGGTCGTAGAACTTGTCCAGAAGGAGGGCTACCCGCGATTTAGCCTTCAGGGCCACACCGAACTTTGGCAGGCGCTCGGCGCGAAAGACCCGGCCAAGCGCTTCGGTTGTAAGGGAGACTATCGGGGAACCTGGGTTTGGTGGGATTCATGGCTTGCACGCGTGAGGGCGCACTGCCAAGAGCATGCCGATCGGTACCAGTGACGTATCGCCCGAGCCGGCTTCACGACAAGTCGCGCGGATCGTCACTTGTTCAACTGGGCGAATTTCGCCTCAACGAGATTCCGTAGCGCAGTCATCTCCTCCGTCAACTGATGCTCACGATCGAGAGCGCGCTGGCGTTCCGAATTCGCCTCTTGCGCTCTCGCTTCAGCCGCTGCGGCCCTTTCCCTGGCGGCGTCCGCTTCGGTGGTCAGAGATTCGACGCGACTCGACAAGTCGCCAATTCGGCGTTCGGCCGATTGCGAACGCTCTGTCATGGCCGCGAGCTTTTCTCGTGTCTCGACGCATTGATCGCGAAGATGCGCTTCATTCTGGCGAACCTGGTCGAGTTCCCCTTTCAATTCATCCACCTCGGCATCGGTCTCAGCAAGAATGGCTTTGGCGTCCGCTAACTCGCCCTTCACGGCGCTCTCCGCGTCACGAGTCTCCTTCACTGCCTCGGCCACGCGCCCTTCAGCGATCTCTGTAGCCCTCCGATAAATGCGTCCGATCGTACTCAACAGGCTACCAGACAGTTCCGCCATGCGGGCGTCGACCTCGGTCTGAAGATCGGCAGGAAGTTCTACAACCTCCGCCTGGGCAGAGACCGGCGCCGAGGTGGCTTCCCACTCTGCCAAAATGCCGCTGATGCGATTCATATTGCCACCGCCTAAGGCACGCCGGACCGCGAATGCGGTCGGATGGGCGCCACCAGCGGCCATCTCCGTGATCCTGGTTCGAATGGCGTCATCAGCGAACTCAGCACGTCGGGCCATGGCAAAATTCTCTATTTAGTTAGTTACTTAACAAACTAACTAATAAACGTGCCTCAGTCAACAATCCAATGGAGAGGCCGTCTCCTCAGAGGGCGGGCCCCATCTGATCCCTATTTCCTACGAGCAGTAGGCGCGCGATCACGCGGATAGCCTTCCTATGCCGCCCGCCAGCCGCCTGAAGTAGCGAATACCAGCGGAGGCGGTGCACGAACGGCACTTCGGCCTATTGCTATTTGCCACTTTGGCCTTTAGTATTTGGCCATGATGTCCACACAGGAACTCGCCGAGCACTTATCGGCTTTGAGGCTAACCACGGCTGAGGCGGCGGAGTTGCTCGGGGTTTCTGAGCGAAGCCTGCGTCGCTGGGGCGAAGGCGAGTCGGTACCCGGCCCCGTCGAAGCCGCCCTTCGTGCGTGGCGGCGGCTGGACGAGCGCTGGCTTCCGTGGAAGCCGGGCTCACGCCCTGCCCTCGAAAGCGACCAAGATCAGTTGCGCCGGTTGAGGGAGCACAACATCGTCCTCGATGCGTTGATGCGGGAGGTCGAAGCGCGGGGTGGCCCCGCCAACCCTTGGTCCGTCGATCTCAACCGACAGCGCGCCACATTCGGACCCGCCGAGGTCGGTTTCTATAGGTTGCAAGGCGGTGGGTTTTCCCCGGCCACATATCGCCGCTTGGATCGCGCTGCGTCGGACCGTGACAAGCCCGAAATTCAGGACGCCTGCTACTGCATCGCTCAGGCAATTTCTCGGGCGAGCGTGGCCAGCAGCGCGCTGTTCAGTATCGCCGAATATACGCGCCAGAACGCCGGATCGTTCGCCAGCGATGGAGCGTCGCTTCCAAGTGGCGACGAGGCGGATCGTCGAAAGACCAAGATTGCTGCGCTTGCCGAGGAGCTGAAAGCGCTCGGCGCCGCAGCGCTTAATGGCGCAGCTTCCTACGCGCAGTTCGAGGCTATCTTGGGCGGCCTTCACCGCCTCGGGTTTTTCCCCGACATCGCGCTCGTATCAGATGTTGCCCGAAATATGGTCGCTGTGTCGGCGTTGGAGGCGGCGCGGTCGAAGACCACCGTCGCATGGCGTGACAGATGAGCAGCCTCCGTACGATCGAACTCTCGATACTGGACGACCTTGTCGACTTCGTTCGCGGCCCTGGATTCGTCCTGGACTTCTCTGACCGCTCGTTCTCACAGTTCTTCGCGACCGAGCTAAACGTCGACATCGACGATCCGGCCTACGCCGACCTTGGCGGATCAAAGGGGAAGCGCCTCAGGCGCTTTCTTCAGAAGGTTGACGATCCGACTGCGCTTCGCACGATCAAGGCGATGTGGGACCATCGCAGCGCGCATCTATTGAGAAGTGGCCAAGAAGACCCCATCAAGAATTCCGAGGCACAATATCAGATGCTGGTGGCGCGCTTGGGGGGGAGTGCCTATCCGGCTCAAGGGCCGCAAGAAGCCCCGAAGCCGGCATTCGACGCGGCAAGAATCACCAAGCTAAGTGTTGAGCTGGTCAAACTCACCGATCTCGGCGCCCAGGCCCGCGGATACGCCTTCGAGACGTTCTTGAAGTCCCTCTTCGACGCTTATGGGTTGAAGGCGCGTGACGCCTTCCGGATTCGAGGCGAACAGATCGACGGCAGTTTCGTCCTGGCGAACGAGACTTATCTGCTCGAAGCCAAATGGCAAAACCCGAAGATTGCCGCGGCCGACCTGCACGCGTTCAATGGGAAGGTCGAAGAAAAGGCGGCCTGGGCTCGGGGGCTCTTCATTAGCCACAGCGGATTCACAGAAGACGGTTTGCACGCTTTCGGTCGTGGCAAGCGCATCATCTGCATGGACGGCCTCGATCTTTACGAAGTGCTGGAGCGTCGTCTCCATCTCGGCGACATCCTGGACCGCAAGGTGCGCCGCGCGGCAGAGACCGGCAGAGCGTTTATTCGCGTTCGGGAACTCTTCTAGCTAAGGCGACAGGACCGGATCGGTTGGCCATGACCGCGCGAAGGCATCACTATGTCCCGCAGTGCTACCTCAACGGCTTTGTGGCCGATCGAGACAAGCCAAAGCTGTTTGTCGTCGACCTTGAGACGCGCACTTCGTTTGACACCTCGCCGGCGAACGTCGCCGCCGAGCGGGATTTTCACACGATCGATATCGAGGGGGTCGCCCCAGACGCCCTCGAGAACGCATTTTCCGATTTCGAAACAAGCGTGGATCAAGCGCTAAAGCGCATCGTCGCTGCGAGATCGATTTCCAATGGCGACGATCGCAGCTTGGTCTTCCAGTTGATCGCGGTTATGGCCGCAAAGAATCCTCGACTGCGCGACATCTTCGGAAAGATGCGGGCACAGACTGCCAAGATGGTCATGGACCTCGCCACCTCGACGCCAGAGCGCTGGGCGGCACAGGTGCGCGCCGCGAAGAGGGACGGCTTCCTCGCCAGCGACAGTGACGTAAGCTACGAGCAGATGCGCGCTTTTGTGGAGAGCGGCGAATACGAGATCGTAACGCCGACCATGGAGCACTTGCGCGTCGAGTTGCCGACGGTCGACAAGCTTCTGCCATACATCGCGGATCGCAAATGGATGCTGCTGCACTCACCACCGGGTGCCAGCTTCATTACGTCCGATCATCCTGTTTCGCTCATGTGGTCCGATCCTGCCGAACGCGGTCACATGCCGCCGCCCGGTTTCGGATTGACCAAGACGCAAGTGCTCTTCCCGCTTTCGCAGGAGCTGGCGATGATCGGCGCCTTCGAGATGCGCGACGAGGAACGCGACGCGGACGCGTTGGTCGTCGGCAATGTCAACGGCAGCACGTTCCTGCACTGCAAGCGCCAAGTGTACGGGCGCGATTGCGCTTTTCCCTACAAGCTCACGCACAACGACGAGACTAGGCGAGGCGACGAGCTTTTGAGCGACCCAGGGCTCTTCGGTCGGCAGGCGCCGGCGCCAAACGGACCAGAGCGCGGTTGACATTCCCACAGCGTGGGACCACATAATGCAGGTTCCTCGACGTTCCAAGTGGAATTGGCCGGCGGTTGAATGCGGCGTTCGAGCCCTGCATGCTGCGAAGGTTTGGGCATGCGAGGCAGGGCGATGGAATCGAAAGATGTGTTCACGCTCG
>JBEKAL010000274.1:0-5574 GCA_050015935.1 Roseiarcus sp. | reverse complement strand
TTCCACCGGCAGGCGCACCGCACCCTGCACGCCGCAGGCCTGGCGGTCGCCGTCGTCAATCCGTTGCGCGCGCGTTTGTTCGCCGAGGCCGTCGGTCAGCTCGCCAAGACCGATCGGCTCGATGCGCGCGTGTTGGCGCTGATGGGCCAAGCCCTCGAGCCCAGCGCGCTCGCCCCCGCGCCCGAAGCGCTCGAGGCGTTGCAGGAATTGGCGCGCGCGCGGGCGGCGGCGATCGCCGACCAAACCGCGTTGTCCCACCGACGCGGCGCCAGCCAGACCGCCTTTCTCAAGGCCGAACTCGGCCGGCGGCTGAAGGTTCTGGCCGCGCACATCGAGCGCCTGGACGCCGAGATCGATCGGCGCCGACGCCGCGCTCAAGCGCCGTTACGATATCGTGCTCACCATCCCCGGCGTCGGCCCCGTCGCGGCCGTCGCCCTCGTCATCGGCCTGCCGGAGTTGGGCGCTTGCTCGGGGAAGGCCGCGGCTCTCCTCGCCGGCCTTGCGCCGCTGGCGTGCGACAGCGGCGAAAAAGCCGGCGAGCGCCACATCCGGGGCGGACGCGCCTTCGTGCGAACCGGCCTCTATCTGGCGGCCCTCGCCGCGGCCAGGTTCAACCCGCAACTCCGCGACGACTACCAACAAAAGCCAAAGTCGCCATTGCCGCGATCATGCGGAAGCTCGTCGTCCTCGCCAACGTCCTCATCAAAGAGGATCGCCCCTGGCGGCCAATCCATGCTTGACTTCCAACACAGATGCTCATCCAGGAAATGGTGCGCGTGGATTTGCGCATCCAGGTCATCGAGATACCGAGCCAGGACGTCATCTCTCGGGACAACGTCTCGATGAAGGTCGACGCGGTGCTTTATTTCAACGTCGTCAACGCCGAACGCGCCATCATCAAGGTTCAGGAATACCTTCCCGCCACCAACATGCTGGCGCAGACGACCTTGCGCTCGGTGCTAGGGCAGCACGAACTTGACGAAATGCTCTCCGAACGAAAGAAGCTCAGCACCGACGTTCAGAGCATCCTGGATTCCCAGACCGAAACCTGGGGGATCAAGGTGAGCAACGTCGAGATCCGAACCGTCGAACTGACGGAAAACATGGTGCGCGCCATCGCCAAACAGGCCGAGGCGGAACGCGACCGTCGCGCCAAGATCATCCATGCCGAAGCCGAGTTCCAGGCCTCGCAAACGCTTGTCAACGCCGCTCAGATCCTCTCCAGCACTCCGGCCGCCATGCAGTTGCGCTACTTGCAAACGCTGGCCGAGATCGGCGCAGAACAGAATTCGACCGTCGTCTTCCCCGTGCCGATCGACATCATCAAGCCGTTCCTCGAGCTTTTTGAGAAGCCCGGCAAGGCCGCAGGCGCCAACGGCGACGCTCGTGTCGCGCTGACGAAGGATGCGCCCTTGGCCGTCGCGGCAACAAACGCATGAAGCGCCGCGATCGCGCGTACCGAACTTCGACATCAACGTCCGCAGGCGATCAAGGGGCTGGGTAGTTTCCGACTCTGCCTTCATGGAGATGTCGAAGCGTAATGTTGTTTGGTCGGACGATGCACAAGCGAATGGTTCGTTTCGCCGGCAGCCGCTTTGGCGCGAGCGTCGCGTCAGGCGGATGCTCGGCGCCGCCTCGTCCCCAAGGAGACTCCCATGGACAAATTAGAAACGGCAATCGCCGTATTTCCGAATCATGATGCGGCGGAAGGAGCGGTGAAAACGCTGACGGCGGCCGGTTTCGCCATGAAGAAACTCAGCGTCGTCGGCAAGGGCTATCACTCGGAAGAGAAGGTCGTCGGCTTCTACAGCACAGGCGATCGGATCAGGTTTTGGGGCTCTCGCGGCGCCTTCTGGGGCGGCTTCTGGGGCCTGTTCTTTGGCGGCCTTTTCCTGGCCTCGCCGGTGACGGGGCCGGTCGTGGTGCTCGGCTTTCTCGCTGCGATCATCGTTTCCGGCATCGAGAACGCCGTGCTCGTCGGCGGCGTGGCCGCGCTTGCCGCCGCGCTCTATAGCATCGGCGTGCCGAAAGATAGCGTGCTCCAATACGAGTCCGCCATCAAGGCGGATAGCTTTCTCGTCATGGCGCGGGGCGCGGCGGAAGAGATCGCTCGCGCCAAGACGATCCTCGGCGCGACCAATCCGTCGCGGCTCGATATTCATCGCGATGCGGACGCCGTCGCCCCTGCGGCGTCCTCCGTTCCTGCCGCCGCCTGAACCGCTGAGAGCCAACGTCGCTGTACTCGGCAAACGCTGGTCGCGAAAGCCCTCTGCGAAGAAGCTGCGACCCTCCTGATCCGCGTGCTTCACCGGAGGCTTACCCTTGCTCCCGCCGAGCTACACCACATGTCAATGGCACCGGAAAAGGTGTCCAGTCTTCGCAGTCTATCCTGAGTGGTTTCAGATTTGGCGCGCCCGAACAGATTGGAACGCCCGACCTCCCAGACTTGTAGTGGGAGTTCGGCGTTACCATTTCATGTCCGCTTTCGAGAACCGCCTCATCGGCCGGGACCGGCCGCCAAGGGCGCACTGCCGCCGGCGAAGGGTGAAATCAAGCGGCCGTTTCGGAGAGATGTCCTATGGTCCTATATCGACCGCCATGGGTCGATCCCGGTCATTCATCGCGCTGGCGCAAAGCTTCTGATTTTTGTTGGCGTCTCCAGACGCTTATTCAACCATCAAAGCAATAATCTCTTGCTTCTCGATTGGACTAAGTTATTGTTATCGCAAGGATAATCACTTGCGAGCCAGCGTACATGCGTGATCTGTTTCCTGCTACTGGCCGAACGCCCACCGACGACGGCCACTCGGTTCGGTCGATGATCCCCCAGCCCCTCGCGATCGACGCTTTTCTCGCTTCGTCGCTGCTCCAGAAGTCGATCCGCCGCGGCGACGCCGATCTGGCCGAACGGGCGGCGATCACGCTCCACCGGCTGCGCGGCAACGGGATATGGCGGCGCTTGCTCGTCATCGCCTTCGAGGACATCGGCATCGCGTCTGTCGACGCGCTGATCAAGACGACGGCGGCTTGCACGGCCCCCAGCTGGCGCGCCAACGTCGAGGGCGGCGATGAACGTGTGCTCTGCCTCATCGCCCGGTTGCTCGCGGAAGCCCCGAAGGACCGCTCGCCCGATCATCTGATCAGCGCCGCGCAAAGTCATCCGGAGTTGGAGGACGCCCGGCGTCGCGTCGGGGCAATGTCGATCGCCCAGCGCGTGGATCTCGCCGCGAATGACACCCGGCCATTGCCTGAGCGCGCCGTGGCGGCTTGGTTCGCCTTCGGCATTGAACAGGGAAGCGAACATCGCGTCGGTCGCGGCGACCTGCCTGGATTGATGTCGGCATTCCGGCATCTTGGCGTCCCCGCTGATCTGGTCACGGCGACCCGCATCGCCGCGACGCGCACCCGCGAGCCGATCGTCGTCATGACGCCGCTGCTCTGGCTCGCCGCATCGGCAGCCGGGGACCATCGCATTGTCGACTGCCTCGTGCCGCCCTTCACGACGATTGGGGATATTCTTCCGAGCTTCGTCTTCGATAAGCATACCGCGTTGGGCAAGGCCGCCATCCATCGCTTCGCGCACGAAAACCACGCCGTCCGCGACATGCTGGCCGCCTATGTCCCCGAGCACCGCGCGAAGGACGTCGCCTGCATTGCAGCGTTCCACGTCGACGCCGCCCCGGTGTCCCACCGCTTCGACTGGGATGGTTCGGCGGAGTTGGAGCGCCTCGGCGACGAGGCCGAGATGATGAAGGCCGGCGTCCCGCGCGAAGGCATCGTGCCACTGCTGACCGTCATCCGCGAAAATCTCGATGACCTCAACGCGATCCGCGCGAAGCTGTTCTCCGCCGCTCGGAGCCAAAGAGGCAGCGCCTCGCCGGCAAGGAGTTGGAAACGGCCAGAGTAGCGGCAGTCATTGCATGCAAGTACTTGCACTCGATTTCGAGCACGTTTCGCCAACAAGACGCCGAAAACCTGCCAGGATCGGGCGATGGAAATTTCAAGACAGGGTCGCTGAAATCACTGACGAATTTCTCATCCTCCCCCCTCACGACTGAGGGTGTGTCAGAAAGAAAGGGCCTAGAGCCATGTTTACCAACACCGCCAAGAGGATTTTTGCGAACCTCGGTCTCGCGACCGTCGCTCGCAACAAGTTGGTCAAGGCCAATCCCGAAGCCAAGTACGAATTGGTGAAGGCCCCTACGGGCGTTCAGATCGTTCGAGTGCAGGAGCTGGTTGCGCCGGCCGATCTCGGTTTCATCCCGCCGCCGGTCAATCCGACTGCTGAGGATGTCGCCGCCTATGCGGATGAAGACATGTTCTTCGCCGTCATGCCGGTTCGCAGCATCAAGACCAAGCAGGTTTGGTTTTGGGACAACGGCAAGGCCGCCTGCATCGATGGGAAGAACCTATTGGGGTTCAATCTCGGCGACGACGACAAGGTGACCATCAAGGTCCCGCTCGCCTACGCCAAGCGGCGGGGTTGGACGAAGTGAGCGACGAGCGACAACAGCGAACTCGTTGTTCCCTTGAAGATCGCCGAGAAGAAGGGGTGGGTCGAGATCGCGGGAGCGAGACGATGATCTTGGACGCTCTAACCCGCGATAATTCCCACTTATCACGACTCAAAATCAGCCTTTCCGACGACGCCGACAACCTGCCGAGCGACGGCCAGACGCCCGTGGTCATCGATCAATGTTGTGCAAGTACTTGCACAGACGAGACGTCCGACCGGGTCGCGGCCTTGGTCGAGAACAGCATCGCCGAAAACACCCGCCGGGCGTATCGATCCGACCTTGCCCAATTTGCTGCCTGGGGCGGTCAGTTGCCAGCCGACCCGTCGACCGTGGCTTCTTACCTCGCCGCCCACGCCGAAACCCTGAGCGTCGCCACCCTCGTCCGCCGCATCGCGATGATCTCGAAAGCGCACGAGGCCAAAGGCTTGCTCAACCCGTGCCGATCGGAAATCGTCCGCGCGACGTTGCGCGGCATCAAGCGCACGCGCGGGATCGCTCAGCGAGAGGCGAAGCCGCTGCTCAGGGAGGACCTGTTCCGGGTTTTGGAGGCCATGGGCGACGACGTGAAGGACGCTCGGGATTGGACGCTCTTGCTCATCGGCTTCGCTGGCGGGTTCCGGCGTTCAGAGTTGGTCGGCCTCGACCGCGCCGACATCGAGCGCGTCAGGCAAGGGATGATCATCGGGTTGCGCCGTTCGAAGACCGACCAGGAAGGCGCTGGGCGCAAAATCGGTATCCCCTATGGTCGAACCCGGCATTGCCCCGTTCTCGCTGTTGATCGGTGGCTCGCCGTTTCGGGGATCGAAACCGGCCCCGTCTTTCGGCCGGTTGACCGGCATAGCCGCATCGCCTGTGCACGGTTGTCCGGGGAGGCCGTCTCGCTCGTCGTCAAGGAGCGCGTCGCCGCTGCCGGCATTGACCCCGCGGGTTTCTCGGGTCATACGGTTTCCGGGCGATTGACTCGACGAGGGGGGATTCCGGAGGGGGGATCAGGATGATAGATGGAAGAGCCATGATTCGCGGGAGGCGGACATGGCTCGGGTCGTCGACCATCTG
>JBEKAL010000273.1:0-4941 GCA_050015935.1 Roseiarcus sp. | reverse complement strand
AAGCCCTGTGGCAGCATCGCGCACCCCGTTGGTGATGGTTCTTGAGTCGCAAACCAAGACTATCTCCCTGATTCTTCAGGGCCAACGGGGAACTTCAGTTTTTTTGACGCGGAATTCAGGATCCCCGCCTGTTCTCCGACGAAACGCCGACGCCGGAAACTGGCGCTGGCGGGCAAGCGTGAGAACGTCGGCCTCGTCCGGCGACCGATCGACCGTCACGCCCAGGCGCGCAAGCCCGCGCAGAAAGGCCGCAGTGTCCCTCTCCGTCGGGCGTCTGCGGCGCTCGTTCACGATGAGGGTGTTGCGCACTTCGAACCACCACAGGCTTGGCGCGCGCGCTTCATCGGTTCTGCTTGCCGCCGATGCGCCTCGGGCGCGATCCGCGCTATGGCGCGGCCGTGCCGGGCGATCACCTCGGTCTCTCCGCGCTCCACGTCGTCGTGGAGTTGGGAAAGGTGAGTTTTGGCCTCCGAGGCCTGAATTTTGCGCATGACGGGATACCGTAGAACTCAGATGGTCGATTCGACCAGTCTAACCCCACAGCAATAAGAACGAATCGTCAACTGCGCAGGAATTCACCGAGCAGGATTTCACGATGCTCAGCCTCACCCGAACGGCCATGGCGGAGAGCGCGGCGCTTCAGTCCTTGACGTCGGTGTCCGGACGATCACTCCCTTTGGCGGTCTCCTCATGCCAGCGACCCGAACGATCCTCGTACTGAACGGGTTCGCTCATTCCTGGCGTTTGTTGCTCGCGCGCCGCCTGGGCCGCGGCTGCATGGGCGAGCGCCTTGGTCGCGAAAGTTTCCGAAAAAACGTCGCCAACCCTGTAGGCCCAACCGCCGTCGTGTTCGACGACTTTGTAGGTGACGTGGGTCATTGCCGGAACCGTCTCATTTTCGGCCGTGTCGAGATCGCCAATTAGCTCACAATAGCGCGATCTGTGTCAACGGCGGCGCAAAAGTCGGCCAGTGAGGCGGCGCAATTTTGGGCTAGGCGCGAGGGCGTCGCGCATCTGCGGGCCGTGATGGGGCCCGTCGGAACGGCGGGCGAGCTCCAGATGCGGACGCCCGCTTGGCGAATGCCGATTCGTCGCTGGGCCCGTCGCCGCTCCCCACGCGGATCGCCGCTTGGCTCTCTTGCGCCGACCGCGAGGGCGATGTCGAGGCGCCCTTCTCGCTCCCGCCCGCGAACGCGGTCTCGGTAACCTGCAATTCACGAGACGCAGGCTTCTCGCCTCCTCCGTTGGATAATGCGATCATTTCTTTCGCGCGCTTGGTTCGACAACGTAACCGAACCGCTCCCGCCATTACGCCGCGCGGCCCTCGGACATCGGCGCGAGCTTTGAACTCGCATAGCGTCGCGCCAGCGCCGCACAGGCCAGCAATTGGACTTGATGGAACAGCATGAGCGGCAGCACGATCATGCCGACCTGGGCGAGCGGAAACAGCACGCCGGCCATCGGAACGCCGCTGGCGAGACTTTTTTTTGAACCGCAGAACACGATGACGATCTGGTCGGCGCGATCGAAGCCCAGCTGCCGCGCCGCGATTGCCGTCGTCGCCAGCACGATCGCCAGCAACAGCGCGCAGACAACCAGTAATTTCGCGATGTCGCCGAGACCGACCACGTTCCAGACGCCATTGGCGACCGCCTCGCTGAAGGCGAGATAGACGATCAGCAGGATCGATCCACGATCGACGAAGCCGATGGCCACGCGATGGCGCGCGACCAAGATGCCGACCCATGGGCGCAGAAAATGGCCGGCGAGAAACGGCAGCAGCAATTGCTGGACGATGGCGCCGACGGCGCCGAGCGAAACGCCGCCTTTCAGATTCATCAGCAACGCGACGAGCGCCGGCGTCAAGAAAATGCCGATCAGATTCGACAGCGAGGCGCTGCATACCGCCGGCGCTACATTGCCGTGCGCGATCGAGGTGAAGGCGATCGACGATTGCACGGTCGAGGGCAACAGGCACAGGAACAACAGGCCGACGAGCAGGGAATCCGGTAACGCCGACCCGAGCGCATGGCGCAGCGCAACCCCGAGCAGCGGAAACAGCGCGAAGGTCGAACACAGCACAAGCAGATGAAGGCGCCAATGCAGCGCGCCCGACAGCGCCGCTTCTCTCGACAGCCGCGCGCCATGCAGGAAGAACAGCAACGCGATCGCCACAGTTGTCAGGACATGGACGGCGTCGGCCGCGGCGCCGCGAGCCGGAAGCAGACTCGCAAATCCGACGGCGGCGACAATCGCAAGCGTGAAATTGTCGGGTCTGTACATCGACGACGAACGCGGCAACGCCATTGCGCAAACTCCCCGGCCCCTGGATCGATTTCGTAGCGGAGCGAACCGGCCCGCGCGTGTCAATGCGGTCGCAACTGGCCGGGCGTTTCTTACCTCGAGCGCGGCTGCGGACGGCGCGCACAGTCCATGCGGGCGTCAGCGTCCCGGGCTCCTGCGCCCTCGGCGCAGAACCTTGAAATGTCCGCGGACGCGAGGCCCGCGACCGGATCGCCCCCACGACCCCATCTACATTTCGGCGAAGCCGGGTTTCGTCAGCCGGATCATTGCCAGCTCGAACGTCAGCCTGTGTTTCAGCGCCGGAATGGGACCCCCTACGGAATCCGATCTGGCGCTTTGATGCAACATCGAAAATGCGAGCAAGGGCAGAGTCCCGATCGGCGCCGATCGGGACTCCTGCATCAAGGCGAATTTGTGTTCGATTTCAGTGCATTGCTCCCCTTTCGCGATGGGGTCCCATTCCGGCGCTGAAACACACATAGCGCCGTCACGCTCCGCGCGAAGGTGGCTCGCGAGCCCTACGCCACGGCCTCGCGCTCGCCAACCCGACCGCGCCGCGTCAATCTCGTCTCGCCCGGGCTCACGCACGCCGAGGCCTATGCCCACATGCAGGAAGAACGGCCGCCGCGTCGTGTCCGCCTTTATCGCCGCCGCCTTCGCTCGGGACACGTCGGCCGCCCTCGGCAAACAATGGCGCCATATCGCCGATCGACTGCGCGCAAAACTGCGCAAATTCGCCGCCTTGCTCGACGAGGCCCTCATCGGCCTCGTCGGCGTTGTCCCGATGGAGTAAAACGACGAATGCGCCGTCCGACGCGCGCGATAGATGACACTGGAAACCATAACTCCAATCAGCGATAATCCCATCGTCGTCCTGTCCGCTGTGGCGGCCTGAGCTACCTGGCTCAGCCGGGCGATGGCGATGCCCTGAGAGCTACGCCACGCGGCGGGACACGGTCTTCCGGGCGTCGTTCACCGGTCATCGCTCGGCATGACAATCGGCCACTCGGCGATATTCTCCGCCGCGGCGCAATCCGCATTTCATTAATAAGGCTTCAGCCACAACGGGGAGGCGCACATATGGAACGAAAGAAAGCAGCGGATTTCCCGCAGGAGCTTCTGAACCTGTTTGATGGATATGTGCACGGCGAGATTAGCCGCCGCGACTTTTTGGATGGCGCACAAAAATTCGCCGTCGGCGGTTTGACCGCGGAAGCACTCTTCCAGTTGCTCAAGCCGAACTATGCTTGGGCCATACAAATTCCGGCAGACGACAAACGGATCAAGGCGGAGTGCGACACCGTGCCGTCGCCCCGGGGGAACGGAAGCATCAAGGGCTACCTCGTGCGGCCGGCGAACGCGACCAAACTACCCGCCGTCCTGGTTATCCATTAGAATCGTGGCCTCAATCCGTACATCGAAGACGTGGCGCGACGGCTGTCGGTCGCCAATTTCATCGCATTCGCGCCCGATGGGCTGACGTCGGTGGGCGGCTATCCCGGAGATGACGAGAAGGGCGCAACGCTCTTCAGTCAGGTCGACGGCGCCAAGATGAGGGAGGACTTCTTCGCCGCGGCAACGTGGTTGAAATCGCGCCCGGACAGCACCGGTAAACTCGGCGCCGTCGGCTTCTGCTTCGGCGGCGGCGTTGTCAATCAGCTGGCGGTGCGGATGGGCTCGGATCTTGCCGCTGCAGTTCCATTCTACGGAGTTCAACCCAGCGCTGCCGACACGGCCAAGATCAAGGCGCCGATAAATGCGCAATACGGCGAACTCGACACGCGCATCACCGATGGATGGCAAGCGTTCGACGCCGCCCTCACGGAGGCGCAGGTGCCGCACGAGGGTCATATCTACAAAGGCGCCAATCACGGCTTCCACAACGACACGACCCCCCGTTACGACGAAGCTGCAGCCAAGGAAGCCTGGCAGCACACGCTGGACTGGTTCAACAAGTACCTGAGGGACTGAACCGAAGACGTCGGTACAGAACTGGTTCGGGCGCGCTGCCTGATCGGCGGCAAGGAGATACCGTCATAAGGGGCGGCTGCGGGCGCGGAGGCGCTCGCGCTGACCTAGAGCGTGACGCGTTGAGACGGAAACACCGCCGTCATTGCGAGCGAAACGAAGCAATCCAGGGAGTCATAGAGCGCCGCCCATCGCTCCCTGGATTGCTTTGTCGCTTCGCTCCTCACAATGACGATTCCATGCGAACGCAACGTGCTTTAGCGGACAGAATCGTACGCTTAGTATCTGCGCAGACGGCGAGAAGCGGCCCCGAGCGAATAGCTCACGTTCGGCGTCGGTAAAGGCCGCGCCCTTGTTCAGCAGCGGGTCGTTCAGGAGCTCGTAGCCGCTCAGCGCGGTGTCGACGGTTTGCGGAGGATTTTTATTGTTCATTGGCCATGGCGCCGCGCGACCAAGATTATATTGGACCACGGTCATCATATCATAGGGCGCTTCCGCTGTAAGCCTCAACCGAAGGTGTGGGGCGCGGTCACGGCCCGGCGACGTTCTAGCCCATCTTATTCAGCAGGGGGAATTTTGAGGTTAGCGGCCATGGCGTAAAGTGCTGAATTCGTGTAGGATTCGGTTGCGTGGACCAACCCTTCCGCGCTTTTGCGCCCGCCACGGCCG
>JBEKAL010000272.1:0-4969 GCA_050015935.1 Roseiarcus sp. | reverse complement strand
GTCGGCGGTCCAGCGAACCGCCGCCGCGCTCGGCAAGCGATTGCGCCAGCCGAGTTCGCTCTGCGCTCGGCGCGCGTCGAGGGAAAGGCTGCGCATCTCGATCACGCCTTCGAGCGGCGCGGTCTCGAATTCCGGCGGCGCGCCGAGCGCCTCCAACATCGCGCGGGTGAGATCGGCGACCGTGACCGGGCTCGCCGGATCGGGGCCGAAATTGAGGGCGCGAGAGATCGGGCGGTCGGCCTGCTCGACGTAGAGAAGATAGCCGGCGAGGCAGTCGAGCGCGTGCTGCCAGGGCCGCGTCGCCTCCGGCATGCGCAGGACCGGGCGCTCGCCCCGAGCCCAGGCGCGGATGATGTCGGGGACGATGCGGTCCCCGGCGTAGTCGCCGCCGCCGATCACGTTGCCGCCGCGCGCGGTGACCAGCGCGACGCCGCGGGGCGCAAAATAGGTCTGCGCGTAGGCGCGCGCGATCATCTCCGCCGCCGCCTTGGACGCGGAGTAGGGGTCCTTGCCGCCGAGCGAGTCGTCCTCTTGGAAAGCCTCGCCGCGCTCGCGATTGTCGTAGACCTTGTCCGAGGCGACGATCAGGATGCGCTCGAGGCGCCTGGCGCCGCGCAACGCTTCGAGCAGATGCGCCGTCCCCATCGCGTTGACCGCGAGCGTTTCGATCGGCTCGGCGATGGCGCGGCGCACGATCGGCTGCGCTGCGAAATGCAGCACGATTTCGGGATCGGCGGCGGCGACGGCGGCGCGCACCGCCTCGGGCGCGCGCAAGTCGCCGATGCGCGAATCGACGTCGCGCTCGACCTTGGCGACGTCATACAAGGCCGGGCTCTTGTCGGGCGCGAGCGCGAAGCCGGTCGTCGTCGCGCCGAGCCGCTTGAGCCACAGCGCCGCCCAGCTCCCCTTGAAGCCGGTATGGCCGGTGAGCAGCACCCGGCGTCCGCGCCAGAATTCTTCGCGCGGCAGGGGGCCGGTCACGTCCAGACTTTCCAAGGCGCGCGCCCCGAGACCCATTGCTCTTCGAGCTGGTTCTTGTCGCGCAAAGTGTCCATCGGCTGCCAGAATCCCTTGTGCCGATAGGCCATCAATTCGCCGCGCGCGGCGAGCGTCTCCAAGGGTTCGCCTTCCCAGGACGTGTCGTCGCCGGCGACGAAGTCGACGACGGAGGGATCGAGGACGAAAAAGCCGCCGTTGACGAAGCCCTGATCGCCCGGCGGCTTCTCGACGAAACGCTCGACGCGGCGCCCGTCGAGCGAGACCGCGCCGTAGCGGCCGGGCGGCACGACCGCCGTCAGCGTCGCCTTGCGCCCGTGGCTCCTATGGAACGCGATCGAGGCGGCGATGTCGATGTCGGCGAGGCCGTCGCCGTAGGTGAAGCAGAACGGCTCGTTCGCGTCGAGATAACGGGCCACGCGTTTGAGCCTGCCGCCGGTCAGCGTCAGTTCGCCCGTGTCGACTAGCGTGATCCGCCAGGGTTCCGCGTGTGTGTTGTGGAACGTGGTGCGATTGGTTCGCGCGTCGATGGTCACGTCGGAGGCGTGGAGGAAGTAATTGGAGAAATACTCCTTGATCATATAGCCCTTGTAGCCGAGGCAGACGATGAAGTCCTCGATGCCGTGATGGGCGTAGATCTTCATCACGTGCCAGAGAATCGGCATGCCGCCGATCTCGACCATCGGCTTGGGCCTGAGGTGGGATTCCTCGGAAATGCGGGTGCCGAGCCCCCCTGCGAGTATGACCGCCTTCATGCCGCGCCCGTTTCGCAATTTGCCGGCAGGGGCTTAGCAAGTTATGGCGCGGGGAGGAAGGGCGGCGCATCCGGGTCGCCCTTGCGCCCGAATGGACCGTCTGCGTGGCGGACGCTGTTCGCGCCGCCGCGCAGCGCGCTTGTGGCACCTGAGAAGTTGGATTTCGACCGGCTATCGGAATTTCGCTATCGATAGACGTACATAGTGAAATCGTAATAATCGTACCCGTGGTCCAATATCCACTTTGTCGAAAGCTCCGCGGAGCAAAACGAAATGATCTCGCCCGGGTTTTGGTAGTATAAATTTGGAGCCGTGAAGTTCACATATGTTGTCATCATATTGAAGGCGATTCCTCGGCTCGCCAGTTCGAACATCCGCCGAATCATCCGCCGGGCGAACCGCGCGAATTCGCCTATCGAGACATCAAGTTTTTCCGTCAGCACGCCATCTGCCACGACATAATCGAAATCTCGGCCCGGGGCGAAAGTAAAGACGTCACCGCTCACAAACTGCGCGTCTGGGTGCTTGCGCCGACCGTGCGCGGTCATATCGCCGACCAGATCGATGCCGGCATAGTCGATGTCGAGGCCGCGTTCCTTGGCGCGGTCGAGCAGGCCGCCGTAACCGCAGCCGATATCGAGCAAGGAAACGCGCCGCCCCGCCTCATCAGCAGGAATGACCGCGAGCATTTTATCGTAATGCAAGAGCAGGCTTTCCGCGTTATGCCAATCCACTCCGCGCGCCGACGCTCCGTGCTCCGCGAAGCATTTCGTGTAGTAGCGGCCGAGCGTTTCATTGATGGCGTCCATATTATTTCCTCCCATCGGCCGTCCTCCTTACGATGTCTGCCGCGGCGCGGATGCGCGCGTCGTCATAAGGCTCGGTCAGCCAAAGGGTCATGACGGTCGCGCCCCACCTATCGCCGCCTGTCTTGCGCTGATCCCCGATCAGCCTCGGGGCGCTGTCCCAAAGCGGCGGATAGTTCGTCCCAGCGTCGAACCCTGCCGAGCGCAGCGCCGCCACGATGCGGTCGCGTAGGTCGCGGTCGCGAGCCGTGAATACGGCGCGCCACGCCGCTCGAACCGGGACGGCGGGAACCGACAGCGCATGCCGGACGCTGGCCAACGCGGCGCGCCATGCCTCGAGGCGCTCCATTCGGTGCCGGTTTTCGTCGGGGAAAGCGTCAATCGCCGCGCAAACGGAATCCGTCCACGCGCAATCGAAAGAGTGTCGGCAATTCGCCGCCTCGATCGGGAGGATAGCCTCCGCGCCTTCCGAGGCGCCGAGAGCGGCAAGATGGCGGCGCGCCAAGACGACGTGCGTCTCAATCTGTTCGGCGGCGTGGTCGAAGACAGGCCACTGCGCCGCGCGCCGGGCCAGAGACGCCGCGAGGCTCGGGTCATTGGTGAGAACCGCGCCGCCTCCTCCCCCGTCCACTGTCTTGCCGCTTCCGAAGCTGACCAGGAGCCCCTTGCTGCGGCGGAGATGGTCATTCGCCGGCACCAGCGCCGTAGCAGCAAGGCTATCGTTCTCGAAGACGCTCCAGCCGAAACGCCGCGCCGCCGCCTCGGTCAGGCGATAGTCGGCGACCACGCCGTATAAGTGCGTAACGAGCGCCAAGCCAGGGGGGCCGTCATGATCTTCAATCGCGCGGGAAAGAACGTTGTCGGCGACAAGGCCGGTCTCGGACGAGACTGAGGCTACGACGGGTCGGCGTCCCGTTGCGACGACGGCGGCCAACAACGCCGAACATGCGTTGGAGGGGATGACGACGGGGGCTCTGGCGCCTGTTGTTTCTTCGATCGCCGCGACGAGACCGGCGCGCGCGCGGCCGAATAAAACCGCGTTCTCGTAGCGAAAAAAACGAGAGATTTTCGCCTTCAGACTCGTCTCGTCTCGTCTGGTCATCCCACCGTCGATCATATTGACGCCCGAGCGAAGACTGGTTTGCCGTCAAGAGCGCGCGGGCGCGAATCGCTGACGTGCGTAGTATTGCGCAGGGCGTCGGCGTCGGATCGCTCGCCGCGAGTAAGGCCCTACCAAGTTATTTCTCCTATATAAAGGCGCGATCCGCGGGCAGGCTCGAGCCGAAGGCGGCCGCGCTTGCCATGCCATCGGCCGCCGCATACACCTGCCGCACGCCACCCCCTGGCGGCGAAGGGGAAAGTCCCATGGTTCCCATCACGATCGGCGTTCCCGTCTACAACGGTGCCGATCTCCTCGACGAAAGCCTCGCTTGTCTCGCGCGGCAGACCTTCCGCGATTTCAAGGTGTTGATTTTCGACAACGCCTCGACGGACGGCACCGCCGAGATCGCTCGAGGCTGGGCGGCGCGCGACGCGCGATTTCACCATGTGCGGCAACCAAGAAATGTCGGCATCGTGGCGAATTTCAGCGCCGCGCTGCTTGCGGCGGAAAGCCCATGGTTCCTCTGGCGCGCCCACGACGATCTGAGCGCCGACGACTACGTCGAAACGCTGCACCGGCTGGCGACGGGATCGCCGGGCTGCAAACTGGCCGTTTCGACCATCCTCTGTTGCGACCTCGACGGCGGTCGGCGATCGCTAACGCCCCCGCCCGAAATCCGAGACGGCGCCGCCGTGAGCGACCGAGTGCGCGCATTGCTCGGCTATCATCCGGGCTGGGTCTACGGTCTTTGGGACCGCGAGACCCTTCTGAAAGCTTATCTGCCAATATTCACAGACTTTCCCAATGCGTTCGCCTCCGACCACTTGACGCTCTACGGGCCGATCATCGACGGCGTCGTCAGGACGACGACGAAAACCGAATTCATTTTGCGCAGGCGCGGCACCGCTGCGACGCCGCGCCGTCAGACCCGGACGCCGTTTTCGCTGATGGTGGAGACGCGTCGCGCCTTCCGCGCCGAGTTGCGCCGCATGCGCTCCGAACGGCGCTTGTCTCTGCCGCTGCGAGCTGCGCTGTTCGCCAGCGAGCCGCTTTATCTGCGCCACACCTTGCCGACGCTGTTGAAGATGGCGCGCACGGGAATGCGCGAGTTGCTCGGCGTTGCCGGGCCGCGCGGGATGGGGCGCCACTTCGAACGGAATAGGTGAGCCTTGAGCGGCGAAGTCGCGACTAGTACCCACTATCGCTGATGCATGAGTCGTGATTCAAGGATGCATGAAGAGCATCCCTCAAGCGACGCGTATTGTATTGACCGGCGAGGAACGGGCCGAACTCGTGGGTTTGGCGCGTTC
>JBEKAL010000271.1:0-5391 GCA_050015935.1 Roseiarcus sp. | reverse complement strand
GCCAGCGCCAAGGCGCGCTTCGAGGCCGCGCCGAAGGACGGCAAGGTGCGCCGCTTCAAGGAGTTCTACGACGGCGCCGCGAGCTGGAGCCGCGTCGAGCGGATCATCGCCCGCGTCGAGGCCGGCGCGGAAGGGCCCGACACGCGCTTCATCGTCACCAATCTGAAGAATCGCAACGCCCGCGCGCTCTACGAGGATGTCTATTGCCGGCGCGGCCAGGCCGAAAATCACATCAAGTCGTGGAAGACGCATCTGGCGGCCGATCGTACGTCCTGCACGAAGGCTACCGCCAACCAGCTTCGGCTGTTCCTGCACGCCGGCGCCTACTGGCTCATGTGGGGCTTGCGGACATCGATGCCAAAACGTTCGATGTGGCGCGTCGCGCAGTTCGACACGTTGCGCCTGCGCCTCATCCGCATCCCGCGCCTCGTCACGTAACAGGCGGGGCGTGACGCCCCGAAAATCGAACCCTTCCCATCAACCCGCAAACATTTTCCGCCCCGAACGCTGGCGCATCGCCGGCGGCGACGGGGCGCATCCACGATCGGGAGAAAGCCGAAACGATCACGCGAAATCCGCACCTTGCGCCGAGCGAGTGTCAAAGCGCTGCATAATGCCGGTTAGACGCGCAGACCCTTCAGGCTCGCGGCCGGCGCCTGCGCGCCGGAATAGTCGACGCCGATGTAGCGAGCGAAGGATGTCATCTGGTTTCAACGCGGGTGGATTGGGCCAGAGTGTTCAGCCCACTTTCGACATGTGCGCCGGAGAAAGGCGGCATCGAACGGAAGCGTAGTTATGCGCCAGGCCCTTCAGTGGATGAGGAGGCCAACCCTAATCGTCTCTGCTGGCGCTTCCCCGCTGACAAATTCAAAGACATCGGCAAAGTGGCCAATTTTCAAGTGTTTGATTTAGACGGAAGTTTTGGCGCCGCAAGAGAGATTCGAAGTCCCGACCAGGCTTAAGTCCCTGAATTCACTGAATTCGCCGCATCGGCGTCGGCCAGCGGAATACAAATATGCGTACATTGCCGATCCAACGGACGCAAGGCGCGGCAAAAACTTTCGGCATTCGTGGTTACGCGGAACATGTGATTGATCGGGCCAAGGTCCCCCTTGCCGCCGGGAGCGGCCAATCGCTGACGTGGCGGCAAATCGGCGTGGAGGCCGAACGCCGATCGGCGCGCTTAGCCTCTGACGATATTCGGTTGGGAGGGGTCAGCATATGGAGCCGCTTCACAGGCGCGATCTTTTTCGACGACGGGAACCCTATTGGTGGTCGTCATCTTTGGAGCCGGGCGCCTACGCTGTGCGGCGCCGCTTCGCGTTTCCCGCGGGCGAGCTTGGCTGGCGGTTACGCGCGCCTTGCCCTAGGCGACGCTCGCTTTTGACGGGGAGACAAGGCGAACGGAAGACGTGCGGCGCCGCCCTTTTCAGTTCGCGGCGCATCGCCTCTTCTCCATGCGTAGTTCCGACTTCGAATTGCCGGACCAGGCCCGAAAACTTTTCGCTCTCCATAGACAGTGAACGCTTCGCCGCCGTCGCCTCCTCGGCCATCGCCGCATTTTTCTGGGTCAATTGACTCATCTGATTGATGGAGATGTTGATCTCGCCCAACGCCGTCTCGTGCTCCCCGGCGCTGTTTGGCGATATCGGAGGCCGCCGAGTTGATTTCCACCGCCTGATCGGCAATCCGTTGCAATGCTGGTAAATAAGCGTCAATGAGGGGCCCCCGAACGGCATTGAGGTAATAGATTGATATATCGTAGTAATTTGGCTCACCGGAAGGGTTCCGATCGGCGCCGAAAGGGGCTCCGCCGTGATCACGGTTTGTCGCGCAATATCAACTGCTTATGCAGAATCAGCGCCGGGGGCCTCAGACGGCGCTGGTTCACAGTCGGCTTTGCCAACGGGCGCCTCGCCTATGAACTGGCCTATGGCGAAGGTCTGACGCCATGCTTGCGCGTCGCGCAGCCCGCAGGCGCCGGGCGTATCGCCGACGGCGTTGGTGTATTAGTTGAGCAGGCCGCCGAAGCGTTCGAATGGCGGCGCGGCGCGCGTCCCGCCGCCGCGCCGCTGATCGCGCGTCTGACGAAACCGCTGAATTGAAGCTCAGGGAAGGTAAAAAGAGGTGACACCATGGCCAACGCAACGACGCCATCATCGCCATCCGCCGGACGCGCGCGCACGCGGGCTCGCTTCGGCATTCTGGCGCTCATCTCCATCGGCACGATGATCAACTATCTCGATCGCACCGTGCTCGGCATCGCCGCGCCGGCCCTGCGAACCGACTTGGCGATCGACGCCGCGACGATGGGCGTCGTCTTCTCCGCCTTCTCCTGGACCTACGCCGCGGCGCAGATTCCCGGCGGCGTATTCCTCGACCGCTTCGGCACGAAGGCGACCTACTTCCTTTCGGTCACCTTCTGGTCGCTGTTCACCCTGTTGCAGGCGTTCGCCACCGGCGTCTATTCGCTGCTGTTTTACCGTTTCGGCCTTGGCGTCTCCGAGGCGCCTTGCTTTCCCACCAACAGCCGTATCGTCGCCACCTGGTTCCCGCAGCAGGAGCGCGCGACCGCGACCGGCATCTATACGGTTGGCGAATATGTCGGCCTCGCGCTGTTCGGCCCTTTCTTGTTCTGGCTGATGGCGGCCTATAGCTGGCATGCCCCGTTCATCGTCGTCGGCGTCGTCGGCATTGCCTTCGGCCTGGTGTGGCTTTGGCTCTATCGCGAACCGCGCGATCACGCCTTCGTCAACGAGGCCGAACTCGACCATATCGCCGAAGGCGGCGGATTGGCGCTGCACACCCACGACCGCGTGCCGTTCTCCTGGGAGAACGTCGGCAAGCTGTTGAAGTACCGCCAGATCTGGGGCGCGGGCATCGGCCAGTTCGGCGGCACTACGACGCTGGTGTTCTTCCTCACCTGGTTCCCGACCTATTTGGCCACCGAGCGGCATATGGCCTGGGTGAAGGTCGGATTCTTCGCGGTGCTGCCGTTCATCGCTGCGGCCATCGGAGTCCTCGCCGGCGGCTGGGTCTCGGACAAATTGCTGAAGTCGACCAGCTCCGCCAACATCGCTCGCAAAGCGCCGATCATCGTCGGCCTGCTGCTGGCTTCGCTGATCATCAGCGCGAACTACGTCGATAGCGACAATGCGGTGATCGCTATTCTCTCGGTCGCCTTCTTCGGCCAGGGCATGGTCGGCCTCGGCTGGACGGTCATTTCCGACATTGCGCCCAAGACGCTTATGGGGCTGACGGGCGGCCTGTTCAATTTCGCCACCAACCTCGCCGGCGTCATCACGCCGATCGTCATCGGCTATATCGTCAGCGCCACCGGCTCGTTTGTTGGCGCGCTCGCCTTCATCGGCGCCATGGCCCTGCTCGGCGCCGTCTCCTACATCTTCATTCTTGGCGATGTTCGCCGCATCGAAATTGCCGGGGAATCGTGACAGTTCATGCGAACCGCGCCGGCGACGCGTCGGCCAGCGCGTCGCGGCGCCCTATCGATCGAGGCCCTAATGACCCGCCGCGTCATCTTCATCCAGAACGGTCCGAACCTGAATCCGCTCGGCGAGCTTATCGAGGCGCCAAAGGCCGCCAATTAGCGGCGTCGGGCGCTGCGCTCCGACGAAGCGGAAGCCGGGTCGCGGGCGCCTCCGATAAATCGCAAACACAGGAAAACGAGACCTAGCTCCATGATTACCGGCAGGACCCAAGTCATTGCGCATATCGGTTATCCCACCGAGGCGTTCAAAGCGCCGATGATTTACAATCCCTGGTTTGACGCCAAGGGCATCGATGCCGTCGTCGTGCCGCTTGGCGTGAAGGCCGAGGACTACGCGTCGGTGCTGCGGCCTCTGTTCAAGGCCGCCAATCTGCATGGCGCGCTGGTGACGATGCCGCACAAGGTGGCGACGATCAGGCTCGTCGACGACCTGACGGTCACGGCGAAGATCGCGGGGGCGGCCAATGCGATTTTGCGACGCCCCGACGGATCGCTGCTTGGCGACATGTTCGACGGATCAGGCTTCGTACGCGGGGTCGCGCGAAAGGGCAAAGCGATCCTGGGCGCGAGCGCGCTCGTCGTCGGCTCAGGCGGCGTTGGTTCCGCCATCGCGGCTTCGCTCGCTGAAGCGGGAGTCGCCAAGCTCGGCCTGTTCGATGTCGCGCCGGCCTCCGCTGACGAGCTCGGCGATCGTCTCAAAGCGCATTACCCCACGTTGACGATTTCGACCGGATCGGCCGATCCCGGGGGATACGACATTGTCGTCAATGCGACGCCGCTCGGCATGAAGGCCGGCGACCCCTTGCCGATCGACGTCGAGAGAATCGCGCCCTCGACCTTCGTCGGCGAAGTCGTGATGAAAGAGGAGTTCACGCCGCTCCTGCGCGCGGCCGTGGCCAGGGGATGCCAAGTTCAGGTGGGAATCGACATGCTCTATGAGATGATCCCGGCCTATCTCGAATTTTTCGGCTTCGGGAACAGCAATCCGGAGGAACTTCGCGAACTGTCCCGGCTGAGATACTGATTCCGACCGATGTTCGGCGTCATCTCGATCACTCTGCCGATCTTCATTCTGATCTCGCTGGGCCCTGCGTCGACGCGGCTCCTCGCCAAAGCGGGGAAGCTCGGGGCTTATACCAACTCCCGCTGATCGCGACTCGACGGGCGGGATTGAACGAAGCCGCTGCCGCGGCGTGAGTGTCGAGGTTTTGCGAGCGCGTCCTGCCTGAGCGGATGAGGATGTCGAAGCCCATCCCTCGGACAGGAGTCATCGATGGCCGAGTTGAGCCCTCTTCGCCGCCGCATGATCGAGGACATGACGATCCGCAACATGTCGCCGGCGACGCAGCGATCCTACATCAGCGCGGTTTCGAAGTTCAGCCGCTATTTTGGCAGGTCGCCCGAGCGGCTGGGCCTGGAAGACGTCCGCGCGTTCCAGGTCCATCTCGTCGCGACGGGCGTCTCGTGGCCCGGCCTCGACCAGATCGTCTGCGCCTTGCGTTTCTTCTATGGCGTCACGCTCGGCGAGGCGGAGGTTCCCGAGCGTATCCCCTATGCGCGCGAGCCGCGCAAGCTGCCGGTCGCGCTGAGCGCGGACGAGGTCGTGCTGTTTCTCGAATCCGTGTCGAGCCTGAAGAGCCGGGCGGCGTTGACCACGGCCTATGCGGCGGGACTCGGGGCCTCGGAGGTCGCGGGGCTGAGGGTGGCGGACATCGACGGCGCGCGGGGCGTGATCCTGGTTCGGCAGGGCAAAGGCGCGAAAGACCGCAATGTGATGCCGTCGCCGCAATTGCCCGGCATCCTGCGCGCCTATTGGAAGCTCGCCCGACCGACGACCTATCTCTTTCCCGGACGGGACGAAGAGCGTCCGATTGACCCGACGG
>JBEKAL010000270.1:0-5026 GCA_050015935.1 Roseiarcus sp. | reverse complement strand
AGGTCGTCCATCTGCTGATTGGCGAGCACGGGGTCGTCGTTGCAGAAGGTCGGCGAGCCGGAGACTTCCACCCACTTCGAGCCCTTCAGCGCTTCGCGGACGCCGTCGACGCGCTCGGCGAGGTTCGCCGCGCCCGGGCCGCCGGAGACCATGCCGTACTTGCCGCCCTCGGGACGCAGCTTCAGCAGCATCTTGCCGAGCGCGAGGCCGAACTCCTTGTTGTCCGTGCCGAGGTAGGCGATGCGCTCCGATCCCGGCGCGTCGGAGTCGAAGGTGATCGCCGGAATGCCCGCCGCCTTCGCCGCTGCGATCGACTTGATCATCGATGCGGTGTCAGCCACCGAGATGGAGAGGCCGTCGACCTTCTGGGTGATGAAGTCTTGGACGATCTGCGCCTGGGTCGCCGGCTCGTGCTCGATCGGGCCCTTGTAGACGCATTCGACGTTGCCGAGCTTCTTGGCTTCCGCCATGCAGCCGTCGCGGGCGAAGTCGAAGAACGGGTTGTTCATCGCCTTCGGGATCACGATGAACTTGTAAGAAGCGGCGGACGCCGGAACCGCGAACGCCGGAACCGCCAGTGCGGCGACAGCCGCCGCAAACAACAGAACCTTTTTCATGTCACTCCTCCATTACGACCTTTCGTCTATCCGCCGCTCACGCTGGCCTGGAAAGCGGATAGACAGCGCCGACCGGGCGCCCTTCCGGCCAGTATTCGTCAGCTCATGCGCGACCGAAAACGGTCGACCAAAACGGCGGCGATGATTATAACGCCCACCAACGTCTCTTGCACATAGGAGTTGACCTGCGCCAGCACGAGGCCGTTGCGGATCACCTCGAGCAGGACGCAGCCGATGATCGCGCCGAGCGGGCCGCCGACGCCGCCCGCGAGATTGGCGCCGCCGATCACCGCCGCGGCGATGACCTTGAGCTCGTAGGAGATCGCCATGTTCGCGGGGGCCGACCCGAGCCAGCCGCAGATAATGATCCCCTGCACTCCCGCGGCGAGCGAGCAGATCACGTAGACCGCCATCTTCGTCCCGGCGACGTTGACGCCGGTCATTTCGGCGGCCTTCTCGTTGCCGCCGATGGCGAAGACGTGACGGCCGAACGCGGTGTGGTGCAGGACGATCGCCATCAGCGCGCCGAAGAACACGAGATAGAGGAAGGGCGCGGGCACCCCGAACAGGCTGCCGGAGGTGAGCGCGTAATAGGAGTCCACGTCGGGACCGCCGGGGAAGCTGCCGCGGCCGTTCGACACGACGTAGGCGAGGCCGCGCACGATCGACAGCGTCCCCAGCGTGGTGACGAAGGGCGACAGCTCGAGCACGGCGACGCAGAAGCCGTTGACGAGGCCGACGATCAGCGCGACCCCGACGCCGGCCGCGATGGAGACGAGCAGGATGAGGCCGGGCACGTTGGCGACCACCGTCTTGCGGTCGGCGGCCATGTGCACGAACAGGTCCGCCCCCAACATGCCGGGCGTCGACAGGCTTGTCATCACCATCGAGGTGATCATCGCCGAGAAGCACATCATCGAACCGACCGAAAGGTCGATGCCGGCGGTGATGATCACGAAGGTGGCGCCGAGGGCCGCAATGGCGATGAACGAGAAGTTCTGCGCGACGTTCTGCAGGTTGCCTTGGGTCAAGAAGTAGGGACTGGCGAGGCGCATCAGGACGATGAGCACCACGAGCGCCACCGTCACATAGCCGACCTGCGAGGCGAAAATGCCGCGTCGCCACCACTTCTCGCGGCCGATATTGGCGTAGGAGACCTGGGTCTCGTCGGGAACGGACATCACGCCGCCTCCTTTGCGCCGGTGATCAGGGCGGTGACTTCCTCAGGGCTGCTCTCGCGGATCGGCTTGTCGGCCTTCTTTTCCCCGCGGCGCAGCACGATAATCCGGTCGCTGACCGCGAAGACGTCGGGCATGCGGTGCGAGATCAGCATCACCGCGACGCCCTGCTCCCTGAGATTGCGGATTAGGTTCAGCACCTGCGCGACCTGGCGCACCGAGATCGCCGCGGTCGGTTCGTCCATCATGACCAGCTTGGCGTTGGCGAGGCGCGTGCGCGCGATGGCGACGGCTTGGCGCTGGCCGCCCGACATCTGCCTGATGAGCTGTTCCGGCCGGGTCTCCGAGCGCAGCTCGCCGAAGATCTCCAACGTGCGGTTCGCCATCGCCTTGTGGTCGAGGAACGCGAACGGGCCGAGCTGCCAGTTGAGCTCTCGGGCGAGATAGACGTTGGCCGTGGCGGTCAGATTGTCGGCGAGCGCGAGGTCCTGGTAGACGATCTCGATTCCCACCTCGCGCGCGTCGATCGGGTGGCGGAAGTTGACCGGCCTGCCCTCGAACCGCATCTCGCCTGCGGTCGGCGCGAAGTTGCCGGCGACGATCTTCGCCAAGGTCGACTTGCCGGCGCCGTTGTCGCCCATCATGCCGACGACTTCGCCGGGACGGATCGCAAGGTCGACATCGTACAGCGCGCGCACCGCGCCGAACTCCTTGCCGATCCCCTTCAGCTCCAACAGCGGCTGATCAACGCGCGTCGTCGTCTCCACGGCTTCTCCCTTCCACCTTCTCAGCGCGATCCGCCCGGACCGACGCGGTCGGCGGCCTTGGCGCGGGTCTCGGCGCCCCGGCGGCGCGAGTCTCTTCGAGCGACGTCGCGCGGCGCCTGCACGGCGGCGAAAGCGGCGAACCGCTCGGGTCGGCGGCAGGCGCGCTCCGAACGCGAACGTGGGCGGAGGCGTGAAAAGTGGGGATTCGGCGGGCGGCGCAAGCGCGAGACGGCGCGCCGGCATAGCCGAACGCCCAGGTCAGACGCATGACGACGCGCGCAACACCGCCGCTCCCATCCAATCGGGCCACTTGCTTATCCGAGATTCTCCAGGTGGAGGTCTCCGTCAGGCAGAGATTGCCGCCGCTGGCGGCATTTTGCAAGACGGACGCGTCGTCGTGGGTTGCGGATCCGCTTCGGAGCGCATCGGCTCCCGATCGCGAGCCGATCATCGGCGGCGCCAATCTTGCCGGCGGCGTCGGCGCGGCTTTTGGCGCGCTGATCGGTTCCGCGCTGATCGAAGTGATCCGCAACAGTCTGGGCCTTCTGGGCATCAACGCGTTCTGGCAGGGCACATTCGTCGGCGCCTTCATCATCGTCGCGGTCTCGTTTGACAGCATCCGGAGTTTCCGCCAGGCGGAATAGGCCGATGTGACGCTGTTCGCTTCCCTAGAAACGAGGATTGAGATCTTGTTCGCAACGCGCTGGATCACGGTGCCACGCCCGTGATCGCCAAATCCGTCGACGACGCCCGGCGCGCCGTCGATCTCATGGAAGCCTCTTTTTCGCTAGCCTTTGGCCCGTCGAGGGCGCGTCTTCAGCGCGCCGCCGCCTATAGCGCGCGCGACGCGCGCCAAAAAAAGCGACGCGAGGGCGCGTCGCCGAGCGTTCCGCATGTCCCTTTTCGTCGGTGACATGCGCCATCGCGGCAATGCGCCGCAATGCCGGAACCGTTGCGCTTCGAGAGCGAATATGCAGGATGCGACACAATCGGCGCGATAAGAGCGCCTGAACGGTCGGTTGAAGCGGGCCGGCTGCTCGGCTTGACTCTTCGAGGGAGTGGGACCGTGACGCTGCAAGCGAAGCTGACGTGGGTCGCGGTGGCGGCGATCGGCGCGATTTCTTTCGCGATCGTAGCGCTGACGCGCGGGGAGCCGGTGAACGCGGCTTGGCTGGTCATCGCGTCGGTCTGCATCTACGTCATCGCGTTTCGCTTCTATGGCCTCTGGGTCGCCAACACCGCGCTCGGCGTCGACGCGACGCGGCAGACGCCGGCGTATCGGCGCAACGACGGCCTCGATTACGTGCCGACCAACCGCTACGTGCTGTTCGGCCACCATTTCGCGGCAATAGCCGGCGCCGGGCCGCTGGTCGGCCCCGTTCTGGCGGCGCAGATGGGCTATCTGCCGGGCACGTTGTGGATTCTCGCCGGCGTGGTGTTCGCCGGCGCGGTGCAGGACATGACCGCGCTGTTCCTGTCCACCCGGCGCGACGGCCGCTCGCTCGGCGACATGATGCGCGCCGAGATGGGCCCGGTCGCCGGAAGCGTCGCCGGCCTCGGCGTGCTGTTGATCTGCGTCATCCTCCTGGCCGTGCTCGCCCTGGTGGTGGTGAAGGCCCTTATGGGCAGCCCGTGGGGCGCCTTCACGGTGTTCTCAACGGTTCCGATCGCGCTGATCATGGGCGTCTACGCGCGTTTCCTCCGCCCCGGGCGCATCGGCGAGATGTCCCTCATCGGCGCGGTTCTGCTGTTGCTGGCGCTGTTCTATGGCCGCGCCGTCGCCGAGAATCCGGCGCTGGCGCCGTATTTCGATCTCTCCGGCGCGACGCTGGCGCTGGCCATCATCGGTTACGGCTTCGTCGCCTCGGTGCTGCCGGTGTGGCTGTTGCTGGCGCCGAGGGACTATCTCTCGACTTTCCTCAAGATCGGCACGATCGCGCTGCTGGCGATCGGCATCGTCATCGTTCATCCCGATCTGCAAATGCCGGCGGTGACCCGCTTCATCGACGGCAGCGGCCCGGTGTGGGCGGGCAGTCTGTTTCCGTTCCTGTTCATCACCATCGCCTGCGGCTCGGTGTCGGGCTGGCACTCGCTCATTTCATCGGGCACCACGCCGAAAATGATCGAGAACGAGAGGCAGATTCCGTTCATCGGCTACGGCGCGATGTTGATGGAATCGTTGGTCGCGATCATGGCGATGATCGGCGCCTCGGTCCTGCATCCGGGCGTCTACTTCGCGATGAACAGCGGGGCGGGGCTCATCGGCTCGACCGCCGATTCGGCGGCGCAGGCGATCTCGTCCTGGGGCTTCGTCGTCACGCCCGACGTTCTCACCCAGATCGCCCACGACGTCGGCGAGACCAGCATCCTGTCGCGCACCGGCGGCGCGCCGACCCTGGCGGTCGGCATGGCGAGCATCCTGGCCAGTTTCCTCGGCGGACGCGCGCTGATGGGCCTCTGGTAT
>JBEKAL010000269.1:0-5035 GCA_050015935.1 Roseiarcus sp. | reverse complement strand
TGCCACAGCAACTCCTCCGCGGGGACCTCCGGGCCGAGATAGCGCGAGCGCGGGCCCATGTCGCGGTGCGTCAGCTTGAACCACGCCCGGGCGAACGCGTCGGCGAGCTGATCCGGGTGCTCGTGGAAGCGCCTTGAAATCTTTTCGTAAGCAGGGTCGAACCGCAAGGAGAGGTCGGTGGTCAGCATCGATGGCGCGCGACGTTTTGACGGGTCGTGCGCATATGGCACCGTGCCCGCGCCTGCGCCATCCTTCGGGCGCCACTGATAGGCGGCGGCCGGGCTCTTGGTCAGTTCCCATTCGTAGCCGAACAGGTTCTGGAAGAAGTTGTTGCTCCACTTCGTCGGCGTCGTGGTCCAGGTGACTTCCGGGCCGCCGCCGATCGTGTCATCGCCCTTGCCGCTGCCAAAACTGCTCTTCCAGCCGAGGCCTTGCTCTTCGATGCCGGCGGCTTCGGGCGGCGGACCGACAAGCTTCGCATCGCCTGCGCCGTGGGTCTTGCCGAACGTGTGCCCGCCGGCGATGAGCGCAACGGTCTCCTCGTCGTTCATGGCCATGCGGGCGAAGGTCTCTCGAATGTCCTTGGCCGCAGCGAGCGGATCCGGGTTGCCGTTCGGACCTTCCGGGTTCACGTAGATCAGACCCATCTGCACGGCGGCGAGAGGATTCTCGAGTTCCCGGTCACCCGAGTAGCGCTTGTCGCCAAGCCACGCGTCCTCGGCGCCCCAGTAGACGTCTTCGTCGGGCTCCCAGACATCAGCGCGCCCGCCGCCGAAGCCGAAGGTCTTGAAGCCCATCGACTCCAGGGCGCAGTTGCCGGCGAGGATCATCAGGTCGGCCCACGAGATCTTGTCGCCGTACTTTTGCTTGATCGGCCAGAGCAGTCGGCGCGCCTTGTCGAGGTTCACGTTGTCCGGCCAAGAGTTGAGGGGCGCGAAGCGCTGCTGGCCGGCTCCGGCGCCGCCGCGACCGTCGCCGATGCGGTAGGTGCCGGCGCTGTGCCACGCCATGCGGATGAAGAGCGGCCCGTAGTGGCCGAAATCCGCAGGCCACCAGTCCTGCGAGTCCGTCATCACCGCATAGAGGTCCTTCTTCAGGGCCTTCAGATCGAGCTTCTTGAACTCCTCCGCATAGTTGAACGTCTCGCCCATGGGATTGGACAAGGAAGAGTTCCGGCGGAGAATATCGAGATTCAACTGGTTCGGCCACCAGTCCCGGTTCGACTTGCCTGCGAAAGTCGCGTTGGAGCGAACCCCATGCATTACCGGGCGCTTGCCGGTGTTTCCCGCATCATTTCCGTCCATCTCTCTCTCCGATCGTGGCTGCGTTGATTGAACTGGTCCGTGGACAAAGACTATGAATTCCTTGGAAGGCGATCCGGCTTCATGGCCGGCGCGATGACAAATCGCCAGACAAGTGGAATGTCCTTATTGCCGATCAGCTCGATGACTTTGTAGACGCTCTCGGCCATTTGGATCCTCCCTAGCGGGGCGTGATCGAAGCGCGCCCAAAACTGCTGCGCATTCAGCGTAACAGCATCTCGAACGGTTCGCCAAAATGGCGCTTCTGCGGATGGATGAAACAATCGTCAGAGCCTATCGCAACATCATGCGATGAATTGACGCGGCCTGCAATATGTCGTCGCCGTCGCGGATCACGGCCATTTCGACCGCGCCGCCGCGCCTTGCGATCGAACGTCGCAACGCCGCAAACAGAGCGTTGGCCGCGGCGCCGCTGAGAGGCGAAGGCGTGACGCGTCGCGTCGATCTCGTCTTCCGCCGCGACACCACGCGCCGGCTCGCCTTCGAACGCCTCGCCGCGTCCATTCGCGCCGCGGCGCCGGCATGTCTGCGAAAGCCCGGCGTCGAAGGGTCCGACCGATGAGCCTAACCGCTGGAGCGCCCCACATTGCGCCGAATTTGGCGCCTCTCGCCCCATTGTGGCCATTAAGGCTTGGTTAACCCTCGCGCGCGTTTCCGACAAGGCGACGCGATGCGGCAAGACCTGGGTAAGGTTGATTCAACCTTTCGTTAATAAACTGAACCCTAAGGCTCGATCGAGGCGGCGCTCGGCCGCGTGACACGATTTGGAGTTTGCGATGTTTGCTGCGACCTTTCCGCGCATGTTCCCTCTCGTGGCGACGCTGGCCGTCGGCCTCGCTCTCGGCGCCTGCGCCCGCAACAATGCCGACGCCGACGCTTTGAACGGCGCCTATAGCGCGGCGGGCGCCCCCGGCAGCGTGCAGGAGTTCGCGGCGAGCGTCGGCGACCGCGTGTTCTTCGACACCGACTCGACCGAGCTGACCTCGGCGGGACAGGCGACGCTGGACAAGCAGGCCGCCTGGCTCAATCAATACCCCCGCTACACCTTCACCATCGAGGGTCACGCCGACGAGCGCGGCACGCGCGAGTATAACTTCGCCCTGGGCGCCCGGCGCGCCGACACGACCAAGAACTACCTGATCGCCAAAGGGGTTTCGGCCGCGCGCATGAAGACGATCAGCTACGGCAAGGAGCGCCCGGTGGCGGTCTGCAACGACATCTCCTGCTGGTCGCAAAACCGCCGCGCCGTCACCGTGCTCGCGGGCGCGGCGGGAAGCTGACGGGAAAACGGCGCCGCGCCGCGCGTCGGCCAAGGCTTCGCCTCACTTTTGGCCATCCGCCGTCGTTATGCTATCGGAGCTGGAGCGCGATCGGGTGAACGCCGGCGCGCCGCCGATAGGGGGTTGACGTCTTGACGCCGCTATTTCGCCTTTGCCGCGCCGGCGCGGCTGTCGCTTGCTTGGGGTTCATCGGCGCGACGAGCGCGCGCGCGGTCGATCTCAATCCGTTTCACTTCGGCGCGCCGCAGCAGACCGCGCAAGCGACGCTTCCCCCCGCCGGCATCCCCGGCGCGCCGACCGACTCGGTCGACGCCGACGACGCCGGCGCGCTCGACGTGCGCATCGACCGGCTGGAAAACGAATTGCGACAGGCCAACGGCCGCATCGAGGAATTGGAGAATCAGCAGCGTCGGCTCGAGGATCAACTCAAACGGTTCCAGCAGGACGTCGAGTTCCGCATCGGCGGCGCCGGCCCCGGCCCCGGCCCCGCCGCGGCCCCGCCGGTCGCGGCGGCGGCCCCGCCGATCGCGGCGGCGGCCCCGCCGATCGCGGCGGCGGACATTTCGAGCCCGGTCAAGACCGCGCGCAAGGGCGACGCCTTCGATCCGACGGCCGATCCCAATGCGATCGGCGCCCCACGCCCGCTGGGAACGACGCCGCCGAGCGCGCCGCTCACTCAGCCGCTTCCGCCGGCCGGCGCGCCGCTCGACCTCTCCGGCCGACCCAATCCCCCGAGCGCGCCCGCGCCCCTGCCCGCGGGCCCCCTTGTCGCCGATACCGGGCCGACGGTCGTCCCCGGCGGCGGCGTCGGCTTCACCGACGGCCCGCGCGAGCAATATAACGCGGCGATCGAGGCCTATCGCAACGGCCAATACGCTGAGGCCGAGGAGCAATTGAAGGCGTTCCTGGCCGCCAACGGCTCCCACCGCCTCGCGCCCGACGCGATCTTCTATCTCGGCGAGACCTATTTTCAGCGCTCGCGGCCGCGCGAGGCCGCCGAACAATATTTGAAGCTGTCGACCGATTTTTCCAAGTCGGCGCGCGCGCCGGAGGGCATGTTGCGGCTCGGCCAGTCGCTCGCCGCGCTCGGCAGCAACGACCAGGCTTGCGCGACTTTCGCCGAAGTCGGCAAACGCTATCCCACCGCTGCGCCGGCGGTGAAGAAATCGGCGGAACGCGAGATGCAAAAGGCTCATTGTTGACGCGCGGGACGAGCCCGTCGGCGCCTCCGTCGGACCAGACGATCGAGACGATCTTCGCGCCGCTCGCCGATGCGGGCTCGCTTCTCCTCGCCGTCTCCGGGGGGCCCGATTCGACCGCGCTGCTGCTGATGGCCGCGTTCTGGTCGCGCCGGCGCGGCGGTCGCCCGCGCCTCGAGGCGGCGACCGTCGACCATGGATTGCGCAAGGAAAGCGCCGAAGAGGCGCGCGCCGTCGCCGAACTCTGCCGCAGGCTCGGCGTTCCCCATCGCATTCTCGTCTGGCGCGGCGCCAAGCCGAAGAGCCGTATCCAGGAGCGCGCGCGCGAAGCGCGCTATGCGCTGCTGGGAGAATGCGCGCGCGCCATCGGCGCGGATTTTCTCGTCACCGCCCATCACCTCGACGATCAGGCGGAGACGGTGCTGTTCCGCTTGCTTCGCGGCTCCGGGATCGGCGGCCTGAGCGCGATGGCGGCGCGCGTCGACCGCGACGGCGTGACCATCGCGCGGCCGCTGCTGGGCCTCGCCAAGCGCGAGTTGGTCGCCGCTTGCCAGACGCAAGGCGTCGCGTTCGCGCGCGATCCCTCCAACGACGATCCGCGCTATGCGCGCACGCGCCTGCGCGCGCTCGGGCGGGCGCTCGCCGCCGAAGGGCTCGACGCCGCGGCGCTGGCGCGGCTCGCGCGCCGGGCGGCCCAGGTCGAGGACGCGCTGACGCGGCAGACCGAGGCCGCCGAAGCGCGCTTACGGCTGGTCGAAACCGGCGCCTGCGACGCGCGCGCCTTGCTTGAGGAGCCGGGCGAGATCGTCCAGCGGCTGCTGACGGCGGCGATCGCGCGCGCCGGGGGGCGAGACGCGAGCCGCGTCGGGCTGGAGAAGATCGAGACTCTTGCGGCGGGCTTGCGGGAGGCGCACAACGCGGACAAGCGCTTCAGCGCCAACGTCGCGGGCGCGCGCGTCCGTTGCGACGGCAAAGGATCGGTTCGCGTCGAGAAGGAGCCGGCGCGGCGCACGCCCGCTCGTCGATGAAATCCGACTCTCGGCGCCGGCGCGTCGAATGACCGCCTCCGACCGACCGCGATCGGCGCGATCGGCGGAAAATCGAAACTTTCGGGCGCGCCCCTTTGCGGCTCGCGCGGCAATGCCGCATAATCGCCCGCCACGGCCCGACAGGGGGATTCGACGATGGACCGCTACGATCCGCTCGAAGCGCCGGCCTCCGAGGAATGGCTCGA
>JBEKAL010000268.1:0-5071 GCA_050015935.1 Roseiarcus sp. | reverse complement strand
GGCTCGTTCACGGTGTTCGTCGGACCGTCCGGCTGCGGCAAGTCGACGTTGCTGCGCATGATCGCCGGCCTGGAGGACGTCACCTCGGGCCAGGTGCTGATCGACGGGCTGGACATGACCAACGTCGGGCCGGCCAAACGCGGCCTGGCGATGGTCTTCCAGTCCTACGCGCTCTATCCGCACATGAGCGTGCGCGGCAACATCGCCTTCGCGCTCAAGATGGCGGGCGAGAAAGCCGACGTCATCGAGCGGAAGGTGCGCAAGGCGGCGGCGACGCTGAACCTGACCGACTATCTCGACCGCAAGCCGCGCCAGCTCTCGGGCGGCCAGCGCCAGCGCGTCGCGATCGGCCGCGCGATCGTGCGCGAGCCCAAGGCGTTCCTGCTCGACGAGCCGCTCTCCAACCTCGACGCGGCGCTGCGCGTGCACATGCGCGTCGAGCTCGGCGAACTGCACAACGCGCTGAAGACGACGATGATCTATGTCACCCACGATCAGGTCGAGGCGATGACGATGGCCGACAGGATCGTCGTGCTGGACAAAGGCGCGGTCGCCCAGATCGGTTCGCCGCTCGAACTCTACAACAAGCCCAACGGCCTGTTCGTCGCCAGCTTCATCGGCTCGCCGACGATGAACCTGATCAGGGACGAGTCAGCGGCCAAGCGCGGCGCGGCGACGATCGGCGTCCGGCCGGAGCACGCGGACGTTTCGACGAGCGCGGGCGAGTGGCCGGCGCGAGTGCGCGTCGTCGAGCATCTCGGCTCCGAGACATTCGTGCACACCGACGCGGAAGGGATCGGCCCGCTCACCATTCGTCTGTCGGGCGAGGCGCCCTTGGCGCCCGGCGCCGACATTTTCGTGACGCCGCGCGAGGCGCATGTGCATCGCTTCGACAAGGACGGCAAGAGAATCGGCTGACGGCGGAGGGCGCAACCTCGCGCCATTCCGCCGTCTGCGCATCGTCGGACAGCGCTCAATCATACAACCGTGGACATGAGCTCATGAGCGTCAAACTCTCCTCCTCCGCGCTGACGCGCATGCCGACCGGGATCGGCGTCCCGCACTATCGGCGTTCGCAACTGAGCGCGGGCATCGTGCATTTTGGCGTGGGCAACTTTCATCGCGCGCATCAGGCGGTCTATCTCGACGACCTGTTCGGCGCGGGGCGCGACCACGATTGGGCGCTCGTCGGCGCCGGGGTGAAGGACCACGACGTTGTCATGCGCGAGAAGCTCGCCGAGCAGGACTGGCTGACGACCGTCGTCGAACAGGAAGCCCATGCGACGACGGTTCGCGTCACCGGGGCGATGATCGATTTCGTCAAACCTTTCGACGTCGCGACGACGCTGGAGTTGCTCTCCCGTCCGAACATCCGCATCGTGTCGCTGACGGTCACCGAAGGCGGATACTATATTTCGCCGGCCACGCAGCGGTTCGACGCGACCCATCCCGATATCGTCGCCGACGGCCGGAGCATCGAAGCGCCGAAGACCGCATTTGGGCTGATCGTCGCCGGCCTGAAGCGCCGTCGCGCCGCTGGCGTCGCGCCCTTCACCGTGATGTCGTGCGACAATATTCCCGGCAACGGCCATGTCTGCGAAAACGCCGTCGCAGGCGTAGCCGAACTCGCCGATCCGGAACTCGCGCGCTGGATCCGGGCGAGCGTCGCTTTCCCCAATTCGATGGTCGACCGCATCACGCCCGCCACCACCGACCGCGAACGCTCCATCTTGCGCGATCGCTGGGGTCTCGAAGACAACTGGCCGGTGTTCTGCGAGGCGTTCCGCCAGTGGGTTATCGAGGACAGGTTTCCGGCCGGGCGGCCGGCGCTGGAGACGGTCGGCGCGACCTTCACCTCCGACGTCGCGCCTTACGAGCTGATGAAGATCCGCATCCTCAACGGCGGCCATGCGGCGATCGCGTATCCGGCGGGTCTGCTCGACATTCATTTCGTGCACGAGGCGATGGAGGATGCGCAGGTCCGCACGTTCCTCGACACGCTGACCAAGCGCGAAATCCTGTCCGTCGTTCCCCCGCCGCCTCAGGTCGACCTCGACGCCTATCGCTTGAAGGTCGCGGAGCGCTTCGCCAATCCGAAGATCGGCGACACCATCCCGCGTATATGCTTCGACGGCTCGAACCGGCTGCCGAAGTTCATTCTGCCGACCGTCGTCGATCGCCTGAAGACGGGCGCGAGCATAAAAGGCCTCGCGCTCGTCTTCGCCATGTGGTGCCGCTACTGCTACGGCGAGACGGAGAGCGGCAAGACGATCCCGCCCAGCGATCCGAACTGGGACCGCCTTCAGGCGGCGGCGAAGCCGGCGCGGCAAGACCCGACGGCGTTCCTCGCCCTGCGCGACATCTTCGGCGAACTCGCGCATGCGCCCGCCTATGTCCGCGCGTTTTCCAATGCGCTCTCGAAGCTATGGAGGAAGGGCGTGCGCGCGACGCTCGACGATTATCTGTCCGAGCGGCTTTGAAGGAAAGCGCGGCGCCGGAATCGACGGAACCAGAAGACGGTTTCGGGCGCGCCGTGACGCGGCCCGGGCCCATGTTGACGATGAAAGGCGCCAATCATGAAGCTCAAAGACAAAGTCGCCATAGTCACCGGCGGAGCGCGGGGCATCGGCGCGGCGATCGTCGATCGCTATGTCGCGGAGGGCGCTCGCGTGGCGATCGCCGACATTTCGCTCGACCATGCGCAAGAAACCGCCGCCCGTCATGACGACAGGGCTTTCGCCGTCGCGCTCGACGTGACGAACACGAGCTCGATCGAAAGCGCCGTCGAGGCCGTCGTCGCGCGCTGCGGCGGGATCGACATTCTGGTCAACAACGCCGGAATCTTCGACATGGCGCCGATCGTCGAGGTGACAGAGGCGAGCTTCGACCGAATCTTCGCGGTCAACGTCAAGGGCCTTTTCTTCACCTTGCAGGCGGCGGCGCGCCGCATGATCGCGCGCGGGCGGGGCGGCAAGATCATCAACATGGCTTCCCAGGCCGGCCGTCGCGGCGAGGCGCTGGTTTCGATCTACTGCGCCTCGAAGGCGGCGGTCATCAGTCTCACCCAGTCGGCGGGCCTCGACCTCATCAAGCACCGCATCAACGTCAACGGCATTTCGCCGGGGGTCGTCGACACGCCGATGTGGGACCACGTCGACGCGCTGTTCGCCAAATACGAAAAGCGTCCGCTCGGCGAGAAGAAGCGCCTCGTCGGCGAAGCCGTGCCCTTCGGGCGCATGGGGTTGCCCGACGATCACACCGGCGCGGCCGTGTTTCTTGCTTCCGCCGACAGCGACTACGTCGTCGCGCAGACGCTCAACGTCGACGGCGGCAACTGGATGAGTTGATCTCCCGCCAACGGCGGCTGAGCCTGCGGGCGCTCTCGGGGTCGCGCGACGGATGACAATTTCGCGCGGGCGGCCTAAATACAGGCGGGGCGCCCGTCGCGGCGCTCGACGAGAACCATGTGATGAAAGGGGAGCCGAACGAAAAGGCCTTCGGGCCGTCGGCGCGCCGCGCAAGCGTCGGCGTGCGCATCGGGCGAGGGATCGGAGCGGTCACCGTGGGCGGCGGCGCGCCGATCGCCGTGCAGTCGATGACCAACACCGACACCGCCGACGTCGAGGCGACGGCGCGGCAGGTGGCGGCGCTGGCGCGCGCCGGCTCCGAGTTCGTGCGCATCACCGTCGATCGCGACGAGGCGGCGAGCGCCGTGCCGCATATCCGCGACCGGCTCGCGGCGATGGATGTCACCGCGCCGCTGGTCGGCGATTTCCACTACATCGGCCACAAGTTGCTGAGCGAACATCCCGCCTGCGCCGAGGCGCTGGACAAGTACCGCATCAATCCCGGCAACGTCGGCTTTCGCAACAAGCGCGACGCGCAATTCGGCAGAATCGTCGAGATCGCGATCCGCAACGAAAAATGCGTGCGCATCGGGGCCAACTGGGGCTCGCTCGATTCCGAGCTGCTCACCGCGCTGATGGACGCCAACGCGGCTTCGGCGCGACCGCTCGAAGCGCGCGCGGTGACGCGCGAGGCGATGGTCCAATCGGCGCTGCTGTCGGCCGCGCGCGCCGAGCAGATCGGCCTTGCGCGGGATCGCATCGTGCTGTCGGCGAAGGTCTCGGCGGTGCAGGACCTCATCACGGTTTATCGCACGCTGGCCGAACGCTCCGACTACGCGCTGCATCTCGGCCTCACCGAGGCGGGCATGGGCTCGAAGGGCGTCGTCGCCTCGTCCGCGGCGCTCGGCGTCCTGCTGCAAGAGGGGATCGGCGACACCATCCGCGTCTCGCTGACCCCGGAGCCCGGCGGCGATCGCACGCTCGAGGTCAAGGTCGCGCGCGAAATCCTGCAGGCCATGGGCTTTCGCGCCTTCGCGCCGCAAGTGGCGGCGTGCCCGGGTTGCGGGCGCACGACTTCGACGGTGTTCCAGCAATTGGCGCGCGAGATCGAGGTCTATTTGGAGGAGGCGATGCCGGTCTGGCGTCGGACCTATCCGGGCGTCGAGGCGCTCGAAGTCGCCGTCATGGGCTGCATCGTCAACGGCCCCGGCGAGAGCAAACACGCCGACATCGGCATTTCCCTGCCGGGCACGGGCGAAGCCCCCGCCGCGCCGGTGTTTGTCGACGGCGTGAAGACCGTGACCCTGCGCGGTCCGACAATCGCCGCCGAATTCAAGGCCCTGGTCGCCGCTTACGTGGAAAAGCGCTTCGGCGGCAAGGGAATGGCGGCGGAGTGAACGGGGGCGGGGATGGAGCCCCGCAGGCGCTACCGCTCACGCGAACGGATTGAAGATCGTCAGCGCGCCGATGCGCTGGCCGTGCGACATGTCCTCCGAGTAGAGGCGTTCGCAGCCGAGCGTCAGCGCGGCGGCGACGATGCACGCGTCCCAATAGGCGATTCGATGGCGGGCGACGATTTCGAGCGCCGAATCGAGCACGCCGAGCGTCGTCTCCTGCACGGGGAAGCGCCGCCACGCGCGGATGAGGCCGACCGCAACGTCATGCGCGAGCGCGTCGGCGCGCGCAGCGCGCGTCGCCTGGACGTAGAACTCCTGCAACACCTG
>JBEKAL010000267.1:0-5078 GCA_050015935.1 Roseiarcus sp. | reverse complement strand
TATGGCGCCTCACGAATCGACGCCACGCAAGGAATCACAAAAGAGTCGGGCTCTTCAAGCGATTTTCTCCACCGCCGACAACCGACTCAAATGACTCGAAAAGTCTCTGGACGGACACTAACGGAAAAACCTTCGTGTCAACCTGGAGGGATCGGATTTCCGCGGAATCGAGCGGCTCGACAGCGACGGCAGTTGGGGAACTGTTTGGATCAGTACGTGCCGTCGAAGCTCGTGGTTACTCCGGGGGTTGGACGTTCATCTCCGTGAGTTCGCAATCCTTGGCTGACGCAATAGCCGCGCGGGAACAACTGGAAGCAAGTACGCAAATAGAAGCGAGATAACTAGTTTGCGTTAGCAACTTACTCAACCCCTCAACGAGCGGCACCCGCAGGTCGACGCCGCCATCGTCGCGCGACCGGGCGGCGGAAAACCGTCACGCAAGCCCCTGAAAACAAGCCGTCGCGCCCGAAAACGGCGGCGGCCGCACCCCCGCCGCTCCGCGCAACGCCGCCGCCGCCTCGCTCAGGCCGCCAGATCGGCGACGATCGAATCGAGCAGCGGCATGCCGGCGTGGGTCACCCGGATGCGCCCGCTCGCGTCCTCTTCGATAAAGCCCTCGGCGCAGAGATCGTCGATCTGGCGCTGCTGGAGCGGGCGCCCGCGCAAGGCCTCGAAGCGCGCGCGATCGACGCCTTCGCGCAGGCGCAGGCCCATCAACAGGAATTCGTCGCCCTGCTCCTCGGCGCTCAGCGGCGCGTTCTCGATCAGCCCATGGCCCTCGCCTTCGACCTGGGCGAGCCACATTTCCGGATGCTTCTCCGTCGCCTGGGCGCGGCGGCCCTCGGGCGTCAGGAGACGTCCGTGCGCTCCGGGGCCGACCCCGGCGTATTCGCCGTAGCGCCAATAGACGAGATTGTGCCGGCTCTCGGCGCCGCGCCGCGCGTGGTTGGAGACTTCGTAGGCGGGAAGGCCGTTCGCCTCGGCGATCTCCTGGGTTGCGTCGAACAGGGCGCGGGCGAGGTCCTCGTCCGGGATCGCCAGCTTGCCCGCCCGCCACAGCCGTTCGAAAATCGTCTCCGGCTCGATCGTCAGTTGGTAGAGCGAAAGATGCTCACCCGTCAATTTCATCGCTTGGCTCAATTCCGCGCGCCAGGCCTTCTCGCTCTGGCCCGGCCGCGCATAGATCAAATCGAAGGAATAGCGCGGGAAGATCGACGCGGCGATTCTGACCGCCTCGACCGCCTCGGCGACGTCGTGGCGCCGGCCGAGCGCCTTCAGGTCCGCGTCGTCGAGCGCCTGCACGCCGATCGACAGGCGGTTGATCCCCGCGGCGCGATAGCCGCGGAAGCGCCCGGCCTCGACGCTGGTCGGATTGGCCTCCAGCGTGACCTCCGCATCGGGCTCTACGCTCCAGTTCGCGGCGACCGCGTCGATGACGCTCTGCACGGTCTGCGGGCGCATCAGCGAAGGCGTGCCGCCGCCGAAAAAGATCGAGCGCACCGCGCGGCCGGGCGTCGCCGCCGCGCGATGGGCGAGTTCGGCGCGCAACGCCGAAACGAAGCGCTCTTCGTCGACCGGCGCCGCCCGCACATGCGAGTTGAAATCGCAATACGGGCATTTGGCCAGACAGAACGGCCAATGCACGTAAACGCCAAAGCCGGGATCGGCGTCGGCGACGCCGGACGACGCGCTCGCCCGCCGCGGCGCAATGGCTTCAATCTTCGTCATCGCCGCCTTATGCCAGCTTGCTGGGCGGCGCGCTAGATTCTTTGCTATGCTTGGCCGGCCGTCGGCGCCGACGGCCGGAGAACCGCGAACCATGTCCGCATCCTTCGACGTGAAATCCGTGTGGCGGGAAACGAACGGCCACCGGCGCTGGCTCGCCGCCGAGGCCGACGCCCTTTTCGCCTTTTACGAAGTCGATCTGATTCATCCCGCCGGCGGCTTCGCGACGCTCGACGGTTCCGGGCGCGCGATGGCGTCCGAGACCGTCCGTCCGCTGCATGTGACGGCTCGCATGGTGCATTGTTTCGCCATCGCGCATCTCCTCGGGCGTCCCGGCGCCGCCGAAATCGTCGATCACGGCATGGAGGCGCTCAAGGCCCGTCACCGCGATCCCCGTCACGGCGGCTATTTCTGGTCGTTCGACGACGAGGGGCCGCGCGAGCGCGAGAAGCTCGCCTACGGCCACGCTTTCGCGCTGCTCGCCGCCGCGAGCGCCAAATGCGCCGGCCACCCGCAAGCCGATGCGCTCTTAAACGACGTCGCCGACGTTCTCGAGGCCCGATTCTGGGAACCGAAATACGGCGCCAGCGCGGAAGAATTCGCCGAGGACTGGTCGCCGCTCGGCGCCTATCGCGGGCAGAACGCCAACATGCATTTGACCGAGGCGTTGATGGCGGCGTTCGAGGCGACCGGCGAGCGCGGCTTTCTCGACAAGGCGGAAAGCGTCGCCGATCTCATTCTACGCCAAAAGGCCGGGGCGGCGGATTGGCGCGTGCCCGAACATTTCGCCGCCGACTGGACCCTCGATCGCGAGTACAAGGGTTCGGACATGTTTCGTCCCTATGGCGTCACGCCGGGACACGCTCTCGAATGGGCGCGTCTGGCGCTGCAGCTCTGGGAACTCGGCGGGCGCAGAATCGACTGGCTGCCCGGCGCGGCGCGAGCGCTGTTCGCGCGGGCGGTCGGCGAGGGCTGGGACGGCCCACGCGGCGGCTTCTACTACACGCTCGATTGGAGCGGCGAGCCGCGCGTGCGCGATCGGCTGTGGTGGCCTTGCTGCGAGGGCGTCGGCGCGGCGACGTTTCTCGGCGCGCTCGACGGCGAGGCCTTCTACGAGGCGTGGTATCGCCGCATCTGGGGCTTCTGCGCGCGCTATTTTCTCGATCGGCGCGCGGGCGGTTGGCTTTGCCAACTCGACGATTCGCTCACGCCCATCGAGGGCTATTTCGTCGGCAAGCCCGACCTCTATCACGCCTTGCAGGCGTGTCTCATCCCGCTCTATCCGACGAGCGGCTCGCTGACGCGCGGGATCTTGCGCGCGCCGGGACGCGGCTGAGGCGACCAGTCGGGTCAGCCCGTCATTGCGAGCGAAGCGAAGCAATGACGGATCGTTTCGGTCCGACGCCGCCTTATAGGCCCTCGAACAGCGGCGTCGAGAGATAGCGCTCGGCGAAATCCGGGATGATGACGACGATCGTCTTGCCGTCGTTCTCCGGCCGGCGGGCGACGTCGATCGCCGCCGCGATGGCGGCGCCGGAGGATATGCCGACCGGAATGCCTTCGAGCCGCGCCACCAGTCTGGCCGTGTCGAACGCCGTCTGGTTGCCGACGGCGACCACCTCGTCGATCAGGCTGCGATCGAGGATCGCCGGAGCAAAGCCGGCGCCGATGCCCTGAATCTTGTGCGGCCCAGGCGCGCCGCCCGACAGCACCGCCGAATCTTCCGGCTCGACTGCGACCATCTTGACGCTAGGCTTGCGCGCCTTGAGCACTTGGCCGACGCCGGTGAGCGTGCCGCCGGTGCCGACGCCGCAAACGACGATGTCGACGGCGCCGTCGGTGTCGTTCCAAATCTCCTCGGCGGTGGTGCGCCGATGGATTTCGGGATTGGCGGGGTTCTCGAACTGCTGCGGCATGATCGCGCCGGGTGTCGAGGCGACGATGTCGTTGGCCTTGGCGATGGCGCCCTTCATGCCGAGCGAAGCGGGCGTCAAGACCAGCTCGGCGCCGAGCAGGGCGAGCATCTTGCGGCGCTCGATCGAAAACGATTCGGGCATCACCAGCATGAGCTTGTAGCCGCGCGCCGCGGCGACGAACGCCAGCGCGATGCCGGTGTTTCCCGAGGTCGGCTCGACGAGCACGCCACGACCCGGCGCGATGCGGCCCTGCGCCTCCAGCGCGTCGATCATGGCGACCCCGATGCGGTCCTTGACGCTCGATATCGGATTGAAGAATTCGAGTTTGGCGAGCAGGTTGGCGCGCACGCCCTTTTCCCTGGCGATGCGATCGATGCGCACCAATGGCGTGTCGCCGATCGTTTCGGTGATCGACGCGTAAACTCGCCCTCGGCCGCGCGGGCGCGAATCGCCGTGCGTCGAGTCCTTACCGGTTGCAGCCATGAATCTCACTCCGAGCCGCCGCCGCCGCCAGACGCGGCGCGCTCCTCCCTTAAGTTACATTTTTTGACGGCGCAATCATATGAAATATTTTAATGCACCGTCCTAGATAGCGAAATCCCCGCCGACCTTCTCCTCCGCCAGGATCTGCGCCTTCTCGGCCTCCTCGCAGAGCTGCTCGACGGTGATGCCGTCCAGATTGGCCAGGAACGACTCGCCGGCCTTGCGCACGCTCGGTTCGATGACCTTCTCCAACAGCTTGGATCGCGAACCGATATCCTCGGGATCGGCGGTGCTCAGGCTGACCGAAGTGCGCACGATTTCGCCGACGGAGATCCGGCGCCGCTCGCGCGCCAGTTCATATCCGCCGCGCGGTCCGCGCACGCCCTTGAGGATCTTGGCGTGAACGAGCCCCTGCAACAGGGTCTCCAGGTGCCGAGGCGGCAATTTGTGCCGCGCCGCGAGCGCCTTGGCCGCAACCGGCGAGGGTCGCGAATGCAAGGCGATGTCGACAACGGCGGCGATAGCGAGCAGGCTGCGTCGCGACAGCAGGTTCATGTTATTTCTCCTCGTCTGAGCGTCCGGTCGAACCAAAGCCTCTTCGACCGCGCTCGCTCGCTGTGAGCCGCTCACTTTTAATGAAAGCAACGCGCTCGACGGAACCAACGACGAGTTGCGCGATTCGCGCTCCTCGCCGGATGGAAAAAGGACTTTGTCCAAAATTAATAAGTATGACGCCGATTTCGCCGCGATAGTCCGCGTCTATCGTGCCGGGGCTGTTGAGAACGGTCACCCCGTCCTTCAGCGCAAGTCCCGAGCGAGGCCGAATTTGCGCTTCGTAACCTCTCGGCAATTCGATGGCCAAACCAGTCGGTATCAACGCCCTCTCGCCGGGATTCAGAATCACGTCATGTCCTTCCGGAACCGCCGCGACGAGATCCATCCCCGCTGCATCAT
>JBEKAL010000266.1:0-5144 GCA_050015935.1 Roseiarcus sp. | reverse complement strand
GCCGAGGATCCGCTGTTCATCCTCTACACCTCGGGCTCGACCGGCACGCCCAAGGGCGTCGTCCACACCACCGGCGGCTATCTCGTCTACGCCGCGATGACGCATCAATACGTCTTCGACTATCACGAGGGCGACGTCTTCTGGTGCACCGCGGACGTCGGCTGGGTGACCGGCCACAGCTATATCCTCTACGGTCCGCTCGCCAACGGCGCGACGACGCTGATGTTCGAGGGCGTGCCGAACTATCCCTCGATGAGTCGGTTCTGGGAGGTCATCGACAAGCACAAGGTCAACATCTTCTACACCGCCCCGACCGCCATTCGTTCGCTGATGGCGGCGGGCGATGCGCCGGTCAAGAAGACCAGCCGCGCGTCGCTGCGCCTGCTCGGCTCGGTCGGCGAGCCGATCAACCCGGAAGCCTGGGAATGGTATCATCGCGTCGTCGGCGATGGTCGCTGCCCGGTCGTCGACACCTGGTGGCAGACGGAAACGGGCGGCATTCTGATCACGCCGCTGCCGGGCGCCACGCGATTGAAGCCGGGCTCGGCGACGCGGCCGTTCTTCGGCATTCTGCCGGAGATCGTCGACGCCGCCGGCGAAGTTCTCGACGGGCCGCGCCAGGGCAATCTCGTCATCGCCGATTCCTGGCCCGGTCAGGCGCGCACCGTCTATGGCGATCACGGGCGCTTCGTGAAGACCTACTTCGCCTCCTATCCCGGCAAGTACTTCACCGGCGACGGCTGTCGGCGCGACGACGACGGCTATTATTGGATCACGGGGCGCGTCGACGACGTCATCAACGTCGCCGGCCATCGCATGGGCACCGCCGAGGTCGAGAGCGCGCTGGTCGCGCACGCGAAAGTCTCGGAGGCGGCGGTCGTCGGCTATCCCCACGACATCAAGGGCCAGGGCATCTACGCCTATGTGACGCTGATGTCGGGCGCCGAGCCGAGCGAGCAGCTGCGCAAGGAGTTGGTGAGCTGGGTGCGCAAGGAAATCGGACCGTTCGCCTCGCCCGACCTCATCCAGTTCTCGCCTGGCCTGCCCAAGACCCGCTCCGGCAAGATCATGCGGCGAATCCTGCGCAAGATCGCCGAAAACGAGTACGGCTCGCTCGGCGACACGTCGACGCTCGCCGACCCGAGCGTGGTCAAGGAGCTGATCGAAAACCGGCAGAACCGCGGCAAGGCGTAGCGGATAAAATCAAACACTTGGTACCCGTATCATAGGGCCGCTCAGGGTGGGGAGCGGTCGTTCAAATTGGCGATTTGGTATGCCTGACACAGGAACTCCGCGAGACGGGCGAGGGTCTTACGTCCATCGCTTGCACCCGTTGCAGCAAGAATCTCAGAAACCGGCTTGGCCGCGGACGAGTTCACATCGAGCACCAAGCGTGCGCTAGGCCTTGACGGGATCGATCGGCATGTTTTGAGCTCGGCGTGGTTCCTGCGCGCCACTGTCAGGCGCCAACCCCTTGAAGGCGCTCGGCGGCGGCGCCGTAGAGCCAGCGCAGCCAGCTGGCTTCCCAGTCGGAAATGGGAAAGTAGTGTTGGACGGAGTTGGAATAGAGGGCGAAGTAGAGCATCAGCAAGGCGATGCCGACCGCGCCGAAGCCCGTCTTCCATTTGACGAGATGGCCGAGCCACGGCAGTTGCGCTTTGACGGCCTCGGTCCGTAGTGGGTTTTGCCAATCGACGTAGAGATCGCGCGTCCAGATCACCACGGCGATCGTTGTCAGGGCGGACAGAAGCGTAACCCACTGGATGACAGGGACAGATTTCCGGTCGACCAGCACGAGCAGCGCCACCGCGGCTGGCAACGGCGCCTCGGCCGCAAGATTTTCCGCCCAGGGCTTCAAGAGCCAGCCGAAGCCGAAGCCCACAAGGGCGAACACGGTCGTCGCGATGCCGATCCAGGCCGAGGCCTTGCGATACGCGTCGGCGCGCAAGCCCTCGATCCCGCCGTCGAGTTTCGGCGCGCCGCCGACGATAAAGAGAATCCACCAGAACCACAACGTCGATTTGAGAATAAATCGGTAGGCCAAGGCAGAGAAGAAGATGGGGGGCGCGAAAATGAATTTTAAATACGTGTAAAACCTGTCAAACAAATTTGAACTGCCGAGATTTGAAGCAGCGTCCACGAAGAAGACACTAAATCGAATTCCGTGGTCGGTCGGCAGGCCAGGCAAAAGCTCCGGCTGTTGAAGAGGCGACATGCACACAGCTAGGCGACGCAAGTTCGTCGGCAAGCGGCGATAACCCTCGGGTGCGTGGCGGAATGTGGCGATCACGCGAAAGATCAAGGTCGCAAGCCATAACCCGCGGAACACGCCCGGACCCGCCATCAAAACAACTATCGCAAACTCTACCGCCAGCGCTACCGTGCCCGCTACCACTACCGCTAAGTCTCCTGCCAGCGCTACTGCTACCGCTCCCGCTGCCGCTGCCGCTATTGCTCCCGGCATCGCCACCGCTCCCGGTACCGCTCCAGTTATCGCTCCCGTTGCCGCTCCCGCTGCCGCTCCCGCCAGCCACGAAGTTGCCAGCACAAAACTTACACCTCGCACGAACGCGACCCAGCCTTCATGGCCCATGAGATAAAGCTTCGCCACGGGATAGCCGAAGCCCAAACCGACAGCGATTCCGATTATAGCGCCTATCCAACCCATACGTCGGCCCCAGCGCCGCTCGGCCTCTTTTCTCGCCGCCGGGTCGCTGGGCCAGCGCGACTGGAACATGCCTTCGTCGACCCATTTAACGCCGAGTCGCGTCGATTCCTCGGAGCGCAACAACAACAAGGGCGCGACGAACAGGCTGCTGGTCAGCAAAGCAAAAGTCTCGAAGCGGATCGCGACCCACCAGAAGACGGCCGTCGCCGCGAGCGTCTCGACGATCGCCCAGAACCTCACCTCGCCGCGCGCGACGCTTTCCTCGTTTGAGAACGGACTCCAGAAGCCCCCGCGCGGCGCGGCGGTCTCCGCCGTTCCCGCGCCCGCTGAACTTGGCTCGCGAGGTGCGGACTCGTCGAGAGGGCGGTCGACGTGGGCAAAGCCCGTCACGGCCTTCTTCTCGGGCAACGCCATCGCGACTTGCGGCGCGCCGCCTGCGCCGAGCGATACGACGGATCCGAGGGCCGGCTTCACCATCTCAGGCTGACCCGTGAGCTCACGGTAAATCGCTTCGAAGCCGGGATCGGCGAGCTCGAACGCGCGGATACGATAGCGCGTATGCCCGTCGAGCGGCAGCGGGATCGCCTCTTCCGGCGCGTCGTCCACCAGAACCGGAATGAACCGCGAATTGCCCTTGGCGTTGTAAAGGTAATTGTAGAGGATCGCGCCTTCCCAATAGACGCCGCGCCCTTCATCTGCGCCGACGCGGTTCTCGACCCGCGCTCGATAGGTCGGAGTGCAGATGACGAGCACGAAGCTCGACACGTCCGGCCGCAGCTGCTCCTCGCACCAATGCGGCCAGCCCTGCAGCGGCCGCACGTGGTAGCGGTCGAGCTCGGCATCGACGCCGAGCGCCCGCAGCCGGTTAGAAAGCGCCAGCACCCGTTCCGAATGCTCGGGCGAGTCGTGGCTGTAGCTGATGAAGACCTTCCCCACGGCCCCGTCTGCGCGATGCTTGCCCCGACTCCAACTTATCCGGCCACTCTGACGAGGGGAATAGGCGTCTCGGCGCATTCGGCCCGCCTCAGCGGTGTAAAAGGTCATCGAACTCGCTCTGTTGCACGGAGTGGCGAATAGTGAGGATCACGATGGGCAGTTGGCGCGATCGCACTTCGCCGAACCGCAACGTCCGCAAAGGGTCGATTCCCGCCGTCCACTCGGGTAGCAAGCGTAGGATTTTATCCACTAGCGGCCCGCCGTGACGGCCCTCACGCGTAGGGGGCCAGCTCCTGCATTTTTTCGATCTTGGCGGCCAGAATGACCGCCTGGGTCCGGCTTTCGACGCCGAGCTTCTGCAGGATCGCGGAGACGTGGGCTTTCACCGTGGCCTCGGAGACGCTGAGTTCGTAGGCGATCTGTTTGTTGAGCAGGCCCTGCGACAGCATCATCAGGACGCGCACCTGCTGCGGCGTCAGCGACGAGAGCCGGCGCGCCAGCGCGCTGGCGTCGCGATTGGGCTCAGCGTTCATGTCGAGATCGGGCGGCGTCCATTGCCCGCCCTCGATGACCTTGCGGATCGCCGCGCGCATCGTCTCGACGTCGAGCGACTTGGGGATATAGGCGGCCGCCCCGAACTCGATGCAATGGCGCATGACGGCGCGGTCTTCGTTGGCGGAGACGACGATGACGGGGACGCCCGGCCGTTCCGAGCGAAGGAACAACAAGCCGGAAAATCCGCGCACGCCCGGCATCGTCAAGTCGAGCAGCACCAAGTCCATGTCCGGCGTCTCTTCGAGCGCCGCCGCGAGGCTTTCGAAATCGGCCGCCTCATGGATCCTGGCGCCGGGAATGGCGCCGCTGACCGCGCGGCGCAAAGCGCCGAGGACGAGCGGATGATCGTCGGCGATCAGCACCCGCACCGTGTCGTTCAACCCAAACCCCCCTTTGCTCCCCCTCTTGTCCGGTTCCCGCCCGCGAACAATCGCGCAAAACGAGGACATTGTCACGCGCTCGTCGCGCCGGCGTCCCGCGCGATGTCGGGCTCATCGAGCGCCGGGGTGGGCGGAGCCGAGGCCGTCGTCGAGTTCTCGGCTAAGCGGGATTCGGCGCGCCGGCCGCGCCCCGGCGCCGCGGCCTCTTCGAGCCCCGACTCGCGCCGTCGAGCCTATGGACAACCAGCAAGAACGATGCGAAATAGCGCCGCCCGAAACGAGGCGCGCTCGATCGAGCGCCTGGGATTTCCACGTTCGGTCGGCGTTGCGGCGGCATGACGACGCATCGCCGAGGCCGGGCAATTTCAATTCTCCGCCCGACCGGGCGGCGAGGACGATTGGGGGAGCATTTGTCGAGCTCGGCTGTCGAGAATCCAAACCGCCGGGACTTCCTGTTCGTCGCCACCGGCGCCGTCGGCGCCCTCGGGGTCGGCGCCGTGGCCTGGCCGCTGATCGATCAGATGAACCCCGACGCCTCGACCCTCGCGCTCGCCTCGATCGAGGTCGACATCGGCGCGATCGCCGAAGGTCAGATCGTCACGGTC
>JBEKAL010000265.1:0-5152 GCA_050015935.1 Roseiarcus sp. | reverse complement strand
CCCTCCAGAACGGGCAATCGGCCGGAGCCGCGAGCAGCGCTTCGAGTTCGTTGTCGACGAAGCAGAGCGAGATCGAAGCTCCTCCCATCTCCATGGAGGTGACGAACGCGCCGACCAAGGGGCGGACCACCGTGAGGCGCTCGTCCGTGAGACGTCGAGCGATGCGTCTGTACACGATGAAAAGCTCGTCAAGCGGCGTCGCGCCGAGGCTGTTGACGAGCACGGAGACCTTCTCGCCGGCCTTGGCCGGCCGATCGGCGAGCAGACGAGTCACCATTTCATCGGCGAGCGCGTCGGCGGGCTTCAACTTGTCGCGCCAGATGCCCGGCTCGCCGTGAATGCCCATGCCCATTTCGACTTCGTCGTCGGCGAGCGTGAACGTCGGCTTCGCCGCGGTCGGAACCTGACAGGGGGAGAGCGCGACCCCCAGGCTGCGCGTCGCATCGACCGCCTTGGCCGCGACACGCGTGACCTCGATGAGATCGGCGCCTTGCTCAGCTTTGGCGCCGGCGGCCTTGTAGGCGTAAATGATGCCCGCCACGCCGCGACGCTTGCTCCTCTCCTGCGGTCGGCCGCTGGCGATGTCGTCGGCGCCGAGAACGGTAGCGGTCGGGATGCCCTCCTCTTCGAGCATCTCGCCGGCCATGTCGAAGTTCATGCGGTCACCGCCGTAGTTGCCATAGAGCCGCAGCACGCCGCGTCCTCCGTCGGCCAGCTTGATCGCATCGACGCAGCTCGCGATGCTTGGGCCCTCAAAGACGTTGCCGATCGCGCAAGTATCGAGCAGACCGGTTCCGACGTACCCGGTGAACAGGGGCAGATGCCCGAAGCCGCCACCCGAGGTGACGCCGACCTTGCCCTTGCGCATGCCGGAGGCGCGTCGAATGACGCGGCCAGATGTGCCTGCACGCACGATCGACGCATGGGCTGCCGTCAGTCCATCAAGGGCTTCATCGACATAATCCGCCGGCCTGTTCATCAGCTTTTTCATCGTATCCATCTATCCTCGAAGCATCCGCGCCGATCCGTCCGCCTAAGCAGGCCCACCTCAGCAAAACGCCGCAGCACCCAGTCGGATCACATAGAACCCGTCGAGCCGCGCTTCCGTGGCGATGCGGTCTTCCCTGCGGCGCCAAGCGAAGCGCGTGTCGGTGGCGGTCAAGTCATAATGCTCGGCCATCTTGTGCCGATCAATCAGGGCGGACGCCGACCTTACATCAGCGGGCCCGCGCCTCGCCAACCATCTTCGCGTCAGGGACGCCGCTACCGTTTCGCGTCTCGGCCCGTATGGCCGATCGCTTGACATCGCCTCCTTGGTCGGCGGCCCCCGCCTTGGCTTGCATGGCCCGTTGCTTTCGCACCACGCCCAGGCGCGCCACGGTTACCGCAACGACCAGGACGACGCCGTTGAACGCCGGCTCAACGTACGATTCCGCGCCCAACATGAACAGGCCGGTCGTCCCCGCGCCGACCAGGAAGACGGCGAAGAAGGTTCCCCAAACGTTGTAGAAGCCCGGTCGGAACGCCGTCGCGCCAAGGAAAGCGGCCGCGAAGGCCGGCAGCAAATAGGCCTGGGCCGAGGTGGGATGTCCTGCCCCGACCTGCGCGACCTGCACACAGCCGGCGAAGACCGCCAGCGTGCTCGACATGACGAACGAGCCCGCCACATAGCGCCGCACGTTGATACCGATGATCCGAGCGGCGTCCGGTGCGCCGCCGATCGCATAGAGACGACGGCCCATCGGGCGCAACGTCAGGACGAACCACAGCAGGATCGCCGCGGTCAACGCATAGAGGAATGGCAACGGCACGATGTCGAAGAAGCGTGTCCGGCCGAGCGCCACAAACGACGTGGGGATACCCACATAGATGACCACGCCGCGCGAGTACAGAAGCACGAAGCCCTGGACTACGCTGCCGACGCCGAGAGTCACGATCAGGGAGTTGAGGCCGACATAGGCGACCAGGATGCCCATCAACAGCCCGACCGTCATACCGGCCGCCATGGCGATAGCCATCGCAATAGGCCATGACAGACCCGAGAACGACATCAGACCGGCCATCAGCACGACGCCAAGGGCAGCGACGAAGCCTATCGACACGTCGAACTCACCGACGATCATCGGCACCATGCCGCCAAGGGCGACCAACGTCAGAACCGAGTTGTAGCTCATGATCGAGGCGGCGTTGCCCGCGGTGGGAAAGTATTCCGGCCTGAGGATCGAAAAGACCACGATGACCAACGCAAGACCGACGACGACCCCGTACTTGCTCACGAAGGACTTGACGATCTGCATGTTCAGCCTCGTTGTTCAGTGTCCGTAGACAGCATGGCTCAGGGCGGCGGCCGTGATCGCTTCCTTGCCGTCGAATTCGTGCACAATGCGACCGCGGGCCATGACGAAGACGCGGTCGCAATAGCTTGCGAGGATGTCGAGATCGGAATCGAAGACCAGGACGCCCATATCCCGCCGGCTCGCCAGCTCCCGGATGATGGTGAAGATCTCCGTCCGGGCGCCGACGTCGATTCCCTGCGTCGGCTCGTCGAGGATGACCATGACGGGATTCCGTCGCAGCCATTTTCCCAGCGACAGCTTCTGCTGGTTGCCGCCGGACAGCGTTTCGACGGCCGCATCGATGCCGCTCGCCTTCACGCGATAGTCGCGCACGACCTCCTCCGACGCGGCCCGGACGCGTAAACGAGAGAGGGCGAAACGACCCATCACCGATGCAAGGTCGGCGAGCACCGCGTTCTCGCCGACGCTGAGACGCAGGAAGACGCCGTTGCGCCTCTCCTGCGGCACGTAGGCCATCCCCAGACTGACTGCCTCCACCGCGCTTTTATTGGTGACATCGCGCCCGTTGAACGCCACCGTGCCGCTCACGGCCTTTTGCAACCCGAAGATCACCCGGCCCAATTCGGATCGGCCCGATCCTACCAGCCCCGCGACGCCAACGACCTCTCCGCGGCCGATCGACAGCGAGACGTCGCGAATCCGCACGCCGTGAAGCTTCGATATCCTGAGCAGCGCCGCTTGCTCCGCGTCCGTCCGCGACGGCAGACGCGGCGCTTCCTCGATGTCGTGGCCAACGATCAGGCGAACCAGCTTGGCGCGGTCCAGTTCCTCGATCGGACTATTATGGACGAGCTGGCCGTCGCGCAGGACCGTCACCTCGTCGGCGATCTGCAGCACCTCGTCCAGCCGATGCGAGATGTAAAGGATCGCCACGCCGCGCTGCTTAAGACCGCGCACCATGTCCAGAAGCCGATCCGCCTCGCTGACTGGCAGCCGCGCGGTCGGCTCGTCGAGCACCAGAACGCCGCCTGCCTTCGGCAGGCTCGCAACCGCCCGGGTGATCGCGACCATCGTCTGCACGGCCGGCCCGAGCGACCCGACGGGCTCCCGAACGTCGCAATCGACCCCGTATTCTTCGAGCAGGCGCCTCGCGCGCGCATCCTCGCGGCGCCATACGATACAGCCGCCGAGCAGCTGGTAGCCGCGGGTCAAAGTCAGGTTTTCGGTCACCGAGAGCGTCGGCACGAGGGCCAGATCCTGGTGAACGAAAGCGACCGACCTGGCACCGTGCCACACGATCTCGCCGGCATCCGGCTGATGGTAGCCGGCCAGGGTCTTCGCCAACGTCGACTTCCCGCAGCCGTTGGCGCCGAGCAGCGCATGCACGCGCCCTGCCCGCAACCTGATGTCGACGCCACGCAAGGCATGCGTGGCGCCGAAGTACTTGTGGAGGCCCCGCACGTCGATACTGCTGACGTACTCGTCCTGTGCGGGGCTCTGGCTCACGACTTCAACCCCCAGAGCTTCTTGTAGGCCGACTTGAAATCGTAGTCGCCCTGCCATCCGTGCTCGAATTCGTAAGGGGACAGCTCATGAATATTGTCCTTGTCGAACAACCGGATCGGTATATTCTGGGGAACCGCCGGCTGCCCCTGGAACATCCGGTTCAGGTCGTCGATGACGCCGTAGCCTTCCCACTCTCGCGGGTCGCAGGCGCACACCACCTGGGTGACCCCGTCACGGATCAACTGGTTGTTCTCGCCGTTGCAGTCGAACCCAGCGCCGCGGATGTTCTGGCCGACGCCGGCAGACCTAAGCGCGCGCGAGACGCGGCTCATACAGGCGTCGAAACACCAGATCCAGTCCAGCTTGGGATCGGCCGCAACCGTCGCCAAAGCGAGCGCCGCCGGCTCGCTGTCGATCTCGCTGAAGGCCCACGGCTTCATCAGTATCTTGCAGTCGGGGCACTTGGTTTTATCGGACAGGACTGGGTAGCTGCCCGCCCACTGACCGTGCTCAATCTCATAGAGGTCGGTATTCTTGAGCATGAGCACGTCCATCTTGCCGTTCGACTTCCAGATCATGTAGTTGGCGACGGCAATTCCGGTCCCCACATAGTCGTGCGAGACGTCGGGAATGGTTTCCGGCGTATTCTTGATGTCGCCGAGCGTGACTATCTGAATGCCGGCGTCCAGCGCCCGCTTGACGCCGTCGGCGATCACCGGCGTATCGACGAAGTCGAGCGCAATCCCGTCGTATTTCGAGTCGACGGCCGCGTTCATAGCCTTGTCCATCGTGCCAGGGTCACCCTTGCCGTCGAAGATGTCGACTTTCCAGCCGAGCAGCTCGCCCGCCTCGCGGATGGCGTTCGCCGGACGCGACGAGCCTTCGGCCGCCTGGCAGCATGCGATCACCGCCACGCGCTTGCCGGTCACCGGCTTGGGCGCGGAAGTGGGCCCGCGCCAAGGCGCTTTTTCGTTCATCAGCGGCTGCAGGAAGGCCTTGGCCGCAGCGGCCTGGGGAATCAGCTCGTCGGCGCTGGCCGCCCAGCCGGTGCCCATCATCGCCGCAGCGACTGACGCCACGCCGATGATCAGGCCTTTCGAAATTCGCCCGCGCGGCGGCGCACCCCCCACGCGTCCTTTGTCAATACACTTTTCCATTCTCTTTCTCCATCGTCGTTGAGACATGTTCGCGTAATCGACCAGATGCGCGGCGGCCCACGCCGCCGGCTATCGCAATATAAACGGATTGGGAACGTCGGTGATCGTGCACATCCAGACGGCCTTGACCTGCAGATATTCGTGGATCATGTCTCGGCCGCCTTCGCGGCCGATGCCGCTCATCTTGTAGCC
>JBEKAL010000264.1:0-5165 GCA_050015935.1 Roseiarcus sp. | reverse complement strand
AACGCTGGCGCATCGCCGGCGGCGACGGGGCGCGTCCACGATCGGGAGAAAGCCGAAACGATCACGCGAAATCCGCACCTTGCGCCGAGCGAGTGTCAAAGCGCTGCATAATGCCGGCTAGACGAATTCGCCTTTTTGAACGCGAGGCCTTGCCCGCCGCCCGCGCGCTCCCCATCTTTCTCGATTACTTAATCAAACCGATTTTGGTGATGAAATGGATTACACCGACATCAAAGGTTGGGTCGACGCCGCGAAGGCGACAATAAGCCTCTTAACCGCCGCCAAGGACGCGCTTCCGCACGGCAAGCAGCGTGAGGAGGTTGAGGAGAGACTCCACGAAGCCGAAGGCTCGATGAAGAGGGCTGATGCCAAGCTCGCGAAGGAACTTGGCTTAAGGCTGTGCGACTGCGAGTTTCCACCGAACGTCATGCTTTGGCGCGAAGCGGAAAAAGCGCACGTATGTCCGCATTGCGGCCGGAGACGCGACAGGCCTAGCATTGGCGTGATTAGATCGCGTTCGCCGGGCGGCGGCCAATCCTGGATGGGCTAGGAGCGCCAAGGCACGCCAAACGCGAAGATGACCCATGTCGCTGCCGACAATCGCGCGCCTGAAATCTATGGGCGCAAGCGCCTTCCGGTTGACGTGCGCGCACGCCTCTTGCCTTCGCTCGGCCGTCGTCACCTTCGCGGCGGCCGGCGTTGACGATCGAGCGCGCTTCCCGTCGCTCGCCGAGCGCCGCCGCTTCGTATGCACGCGCTGCGGCGGCCGAGCGGTCAGCATCATGCCGGATTGGCGCGGCCACAACGCCAAAGGCCGAGGCGGCCGATAGAACGCGGTTCGCCCGCGGGCCTGATTTGACGGAATGGAGCCTATGCGCTCCATGCGGTCGTGAATCCGAGCGTTTTCAGCATCGCGAAGGTGTTGCAGCATAGGACTCCCATTGTGCCGCAAACATCCGGGATTTTTCGATTCTGCCGTCGCTTACTTGGAGCCGAGACCTCAGTCGTCACAACGCATCGGGTGGCGGGCGACGCTAAGCCATATGCAATAAGGAACGGATCGCGACCGAGCTGCACAACCTCGTCATCAGTTAAATCCGGCGCATACCCCTCACTGACTACACGAGCTACGAGGGCTTGGTCGACTTGTTCGTCCAACAGCAGCGCCGCCTTGACCCCATCATCTTTAATCCAGCCGAAGAGCAAATCTTTTTCCGCATCCGTGCTGCCGTCTTTGACTTCTTCGTAGTTTTCGAGCGGCATCTTGAGATCGCCACATTGGCCTTTGTGAACCAACCACGTCCAGAACTCAGGAACGGCATCGACCGGATAATAGGAGCTGTGCGCGGTAATGAGGACGTTGGCATCAAGGAGATGGAGCATAGCGAGCCTACACCGGCTGACTAGAAAGGCCGGTGACGGCCAGCAACGGCGCAACGCTTCGCGGCTTTACACCCAGGACTTGACCGGCCTTCGTAGGGGTTAGCGCACCTGCGGCCATGCTACGCGATACGAAATGCAACAGAGCTCTTCCCAATCGGTGACGCCGGACGACGTAATAGCTCGGCCCGTCGCCGTCTCTTTGGCGTTCGCGTTGAGCGTCCCGGCTCTTGCGCCATTGCGCCCTAAACTGGCTCGCTAGCGCGCGCCACGAGTCCTCAGTGATGAATCCCGCCCGTAGGAGACTGTATGCGATCATAGAATTGCTCAAGTGCCGCTCTTCCGCGAACGCGCCAATTCGTTGTGCCGTCGTCGCTAGATCGGTCGCGCTATCGACCCGCAGGAGCGGAAGTTCGTGGGCAGGCAACAAAAAGCCTCCCGCAACATCATTGCAAAACTTTTCGATTTGCGTGTCCGCGAATGCTCCGCTTATGCCCGTCGTGCCAAGCCAGAGATGAGCAAGCTCGTGGATCAACGTGAACGACCACGCGGTTTTCGCGTCTTGATCGTTGAGAACGACGAAAGGAGCAATATCGTCCGCGAGGGCGAAACCACGAAACGCTTCAACCTCAATTGCAGTACGGTAGCTGCCGAGATTTCCTATCAGGAGAACGAAAATGCCGGCGGCTTCGACCCGTGAGCGCAGAAGCGCGAAACCGCTCTCAGGCGAGGATTGAGCTCGAAATTCAGACAGATCGACACGAAGCACCTGTCGGATTGACGCGAGAACCGCGCCAACGCCGCGTCCCATTCTCATCGAACCGATGAACGGAAGGGGCCGAGTGTCCTCGTCATCGCCGAGAACATCGCGAACCATGCGTTGCCGCGCGCGAATATCGCGAACCAACGCGTCGACCAGCGCCTCCGAATCGGTATGACGATCGGGAACGTTGCGAAAATCCTCGCCCCTATCCCCCTTGCGCGGCCGCTCGCTCATGTAAAACGTTACGAGAGGACGCCTGTAAAGTTGCGCCATTTTCAACAGAAGTGTCCGGCTAGGCTCGACTTTACCCGCTTCAAGCGCCGCGAGCCGATCGATGGCGGAAATCCCACGGGCATCGCCAATCCCAAGCTTGTCTACGGCTTCGGCGGCCGATAGCCCTGCGGTTTCCCGTCCCCAATGCAATATTTCGTGGTGCACTTTTGGCATGGTCGAATCTTCGCACAAGATGGGGTGGGTTGGCGAGCGTTTTGACGGATGATGGGATTACGGGGGGATTACGGGGACAGGGGGGATTTCGGGGACAGGATACGAATTCCCCAATTCACCCCGCCCGTCCGCTCTTCGGGGTTCCGGCGCCGCTCCACTCACCCCCCCTTAATGGGGCGGCGTCGGCTGGCGAGCGAGGCCTGCGCCGCGCGGCGAGGCGGCGGAAAATCGTCACGCAAGCCCTTGAGAACAGGCCATCGCGCCCGAAAACGGCGCCGCCCTCGGTCGGTTCGGCCATCGCCTCCGCCGCCGCGCGCTGCGCCGCTCCAGGCCCCACGCGCCGCGAAGCGAATCCCGCCTCCCGCGCCGCGCCCCTCGCAAAAGAACCGTGAACCCGCGCGGCGAATTTGCTATGCTGTCTCATGGGATTGAGTAAGATCAACGTCGCGCCCGCCGCGCGCGGGCAGGGGAACGCGATGACCGACGCCGAACTCGTCGCGCGCTACGACGGGCGCGTGCCGCGCTACACCAGCTATCCCACCGCGCCGCATTTCTCGCCCGCGATCGGCGCGCGGACCTACGCCGAGTGGCTCGGCGCGCTTTCGCCGGCTGCGCCGCTTTCGCTCTATCTGCACGTGCCGTTCTGCGACCGGCTGTGCCGTTATTGCGGCTGCAACGCCACGGTGGTGCGGCTCGATTCCTCGCGGCGCGCCTATGCGGCGCTGCTGGAGCGCGAGATCCAGGGGGTCGCCGGCCTCATCGGCCGTAGAGCGAAGGTTTCGCACGTCCATTGGGGCGGCGGCACGCCGACCAGCCTTCCCGGCGATCGCCTGAGCGCGATCATGGCGCGCATCCGCGATTCGTTCGCGGTCTCGCCGGACGCTGAAATCGCCATCGAGCTCGATCCGACCAGCCTCCCCGAGGACCGGCTCGAGGCGCTAAGCGAAATGGGCGTCACCCGCGTCAGCCTCGGCGTGCAGGACCTGGAGCCGGCGGTGCAGGAGGCGATCGGGCGCCGGCAATCCTACGAGCAGACGGAAGACTGCGCGCGCAAGGCGCGCGGCCTCGGCGTCGGCTCGCTCAATCTCGACCTCATCTACGGCCTGCCGTTGCAGACCGAGGAGAGCGTCGCGCGCACCGCGCGGCGCACGCTCGATCTTGCCGCCGACCGCGTCGCCGTGTTCGGCTACGCACATGTGCCGTGGATGAAGAAGCACCAGGCGCTGATCCCCGAGGAGAGCCTGCCGAGGCCCGCCGAGCGCTTCGCGCAGCAGCGCGCGATCCACGACGCGCTCGTCGAGGAGGGCGGCTACATCCCGGTCGGGCTCGACCATTACGCGCGCCCAGGGGACGCGATGGCCGCGGCCGCGGCTTCGCGCCGCCTCAGGCGCGGCTTCCAGGGCTATACGACCGACGCGGCGCCGGCGCTGATCGGCTTCGGCGCCAGCGCGATCGGCTCGCTGCCCGACGGCTATGTGCAGAACGCGCCGACCGCGCCCGCCTACGCCAAGCTGATCGCAGCGGGAGGCCTGGCCGCCGTGCGCGGCGTCGCGCTCACGAACGACGACCGATTGCGCCGCGACGTGATCGAGCGGCTGATGTGCGATCTCGAAGTCGATCTCGTTGGCATCGCCGAAGCGCACGGCGCCGATCCGACGCCGCTCGTCGCCTGCCTCGAAGGCCTTTCGCGCTTCGAGGCCGACGGCTTGGCGCATTGGGACGGGCGCCGCATCGAAGTGAGCGAAAAGGGCCGCCCGTTCGTGCGCTCGGTCGCGGCTTTGTTCGACGCCTATCTGACGCAGGACGCGGACAGGCCGCGGCATTCGCGGGCGGTTTAGGGGCGAAGGGAGTCCGAGCCTCAAGCCTCGGCGGACGGCTGCGCGTTGGCCGCGAGGAACGCGGCCTAGCCGTCCTCGTCCAAGTTTCCAGCAGCGAGCGCAAGTACGGCTTCGGTCGCGTCTTTCTCGCTCGCGGCGAATTGATAGCCGTTCAATTCGAGAAAAAGGGCGCCGATGACGAAGCCCGTCCGCTTGTTGCCATCGACGAATGGATGATTGCCCACCACGCCGGCCGTATAGGCGGCGGCGAACTCGACGATCCGCGATTTCTCGGCGTCGGCCATTCGACGGCGGGGGCGGGCGAGCGCCGATTCGAGAAGCGCCAAATCGCGCAAGCCGGCGGCGCCGCCGTGCAGCGCGAGTAGACGATCATGTAAGATCACCGCCTCGCGCGCTTCGACCCCAACCGGCTCCTTCACTTCGCGAGCGCACGCAACGTATTGGAGTAGCGACGAACGATATCTTCCGCCTTGACCATCTTGGTCTCGAACGCGGTCAGCCGGCGCCCGCCTTCCGGCGCCTCGATAAGAACCAGCCGGTCGCCGTCGCCGACGTTCAGGCGCGCGATCGCCTCCTTGGGCAAGACAACGCCGAGGGAGTCGCCGATTTTGCGCAGATAGGGTATCCCCATCACTCCAGTGAGGCGAGCGGGCTGGTGTCTTCAACGTTTCCGACGATGGTGGCGTACGTGGCCGGTCCGACGGCGACGGCCTGCTGAGCGAGCCTGTGGAAGAGCA
>JBEKAL010000263.1:0-5290 GCA_050015935.1 Roseiarcus sp. | reverse complement strand
TCGTTCATGGCGGGTGTGGCCTCGCTGAAATCGAGCGAATCGGCTTAGACAACCAAATTCTACACGAAATCAGATATTTAAGCCACTCCCGCCAACCCGCAACGCATAATCCGGGCTAAATCCCAGGAGAAAATCATGAGTGGCGATAAGACGACCACAAAATCGTCCTTCTGGTTCGGAAGCGTGGCGGACGACCACAACGGCCATCGGGGCATCGGGTATACGCCGGAAAAAGCGAACGAAGCGCTCCAAATAGCGCAAAAAGAAGATCGGGATCACGTCGAGCACAAATGCGCGACCGGCTTCTTCACGCGCGGTGACAAGAATAAGTAGGAGTTGAACAGGACGCAAGGCTGGGAGCAAAAGCCCCTGCACCGAAAGGTGCGGGGGTTCTGCTTTTCAGTCTTTCGCAGGTGAGCCGCGGCCGAATTCCCCCGCTCCACCCGCAGAGGTATACGTTGAGAAGGGTCAACATTTCGAGCCATATCGAATTATTAGCGGCCTATCGCCTCAGAAATTCGCCTCCCATCTCCGTCTGACACATCATCCCCGTGCATCTCGCGATAAAATGAGCGCGGACCGCTCTTCGTGCGAACTCCGCCGCCTGACACCGAAGCGAGTGCGGCAAACGACCTCACGGGCGGTCGGCGGAGCATGTACGAACTTGGCCAACAATTCACCATTCCGAACCTCAGCCGGCACCTATACGTCATCGGCCGCTCAGGTGCGGGCAAGACGGTTTTGCTCGAAAACCTCGCACGCCAGCTGCGCGGCGGCTTCGCGCTGCTCGACCCGCATGGGGACAGCGCCGAGCGCTGTTTGGATTTCCTCGACCCGGATCATACGATCTATTTCGACGCCGGCGACCTTTCGCATTCCATCGGCTGGAACCCGCTCCAAAACATTGCTCCGGACGATCACTACCTCGTCGCCTCGCAGGTTGTGCTGTCGCTGAAGGCTATCTGGAGCGACAGCTGGGGGCCGCGCATGGAATACATCCTGCTCGCCTCGGTCATGCTGCTGCTCGCCCGCAAGGGGTCCCTGGTGCAGCTTCCACGGCTCCTCAGCGACAGGGCCTTCCGTGACCAGATCACCAGGAAAATGAGCCTCGATCCATCCCTGCGCGAAGTCTGGGTGACCGAATTCGCCAACAAGGACCGCCATTGGTGGGAAGAGGCGATCTCCCCCATCCAGAACAAGATCGGCGTCATCATGCTCTCGCCGCATCTGCGCCAGGTCCTCGGGCAGCCATCGACTATCGATTTGCGCCGCATCATGGATGAGGGCAAGGTTCTCGTCTGCAATCTCGCCAAGGGCCGGCTCGGCATGGCCGCCAACCTTCTTGGCTCCCTCTTGGTCAGCGCCTTCTATCGCGCCGCCGAGGCGCGCATCGACGCGCTGGAAGAACAGCGCCGACCGTTCACCCTCATCGCCGACGAATTCCAGAACTTCGCCACCGACAGTTTCGAGGAAATCCTCTCGGAAAGCCGCAAGTGGAAATTGCAGCTCGTGGCCAGTCATCAAACGCTGTCGCAAATCCCGCCCGAATTGCAAGACGCCCTGCTCGCCAATGTCGGCACCCTGGTCGCCTTCCGCGTCGGCGGCAAAGACGCCCGCCGCTTGGCCGACGAGTTCACCTTCACGCGGCCCCTCTCCCCTTCCGACGAGATCGCGCAGCACGCCTGGAGTTCCCTCGTCGCAACTCCCCGATTCCATGCGTGGATGAAGGACCACGACGACGGGCGGGAGCCCAGACTCATTCCTACGATTCCCCCCAGCCCACCATTAGGCAGAGCCGAGGCCGTCAAACGCCACTCGCGCGCCTGCTATGAGCGGCCCCGGTCCAAGGTCGAGGCCCGCCTGCGGCAGCTTCTCGCTTGACGGGGACGGTTCGGCCGCCGAAATTTCACGCGCGAGGGCTGGCGCGATGGGCAAGGACTCCGAGGCCGAAGGCGGTTTGGTGGTGCTCGTCGTGGGCGGCACTCTCTTCGTCCTCCTCCTTGGGGTAGCCGCCCAATATTTCGTCCCCTTGCTGGTCCTCGCCGCGGCAGTCGCCAGCATTTTCGCCGCCGTCAAAGTCGCCGGCTACCTGAAGGAACAGAGCGCGCGCCAGCAGGAGAAGGACGCCCTGGAACAGGAGCAGCGGCGGATACACCAGGACTATATGGATGCGCTCGCACTCGTCGAACGCATGCCCAGCGCAGAGGCCTTCGCCCAGCTCTGCGACGCGCCATATCTGATCAAATGCGGCGAGCAGAAGCTCGCGCCCTTGGATGCGCCGATCCGCGCCCGGCTGTTCGAGCGCCTGTCGCAATTCTATCGACAGGCCGTCGCCTTTCCCGCGTATCTGCGGGAGTGCTCGATCGAGGTCGCCACGCGAAAGATCAACCACGTCCTCGGCAGCCCACGCATCGACAGCGAACTCGCCTCGCGCGCCGCCGACGCCGCCATCGAGTTCACGCGGCGTTATCCCCATCTGCGCGGCGGAAAGAGCCCATTCTGGATTGAGGTCTCGGACTTGTTGCCGCCCGCCATGGAACCGATGTCCGTCTTTACCGACTTGCATCGCGCGTGGGCGGACGGCGTCGTGCCGCTCAAGCAGCTTGACGATGTCGTTCCCGACATTCCGGAGATAGAGGCCACCGACTTCCAGGGTCTCTCGGTCGGCTTTCCCCTGCCGCAGGAGGCGCGCTTTCGCCACCATTGGATTTGCGCCGCGTCCGGCAAAGGCAAGACCACCCTGCTGCACGCGCTTCTGACCGAGGACCTCAAGCTGGTCGCCCAGGGCAAGGCCTCTCTCGTTCTCATCGACTCCAAGTCCGAGCTGATCGACCCGATCCAGTCCCTGAAACTCTTCGCCCCCGGTCAACCCTTGCACGGCCGCCTCGTCGTCATCGAGCCGGACATCGATCACCCCGTGGCCATCAATCCCTTCAAGCTCAGCGGCTCCATTTCCGACAGCAACCGGCAGCTTGGCCTGGACATCCAGTCGATGGAGTTCATCAAGGATGCGTTCAGCACCATTACCGAGACACCGTTCTCGGGTAAGCAGGAAATCTGCTTCCTCAACTTGTTGGCCGTCCTCCGCGAGATTCCCGGCTCCAACATCCAGACGTTGAAGGACCTCCTGTCCGGGCACTATGGCGCGTATCAAAATTACCTCGACCGGCTCGACGGCGATACGCGGCACTTCTGGGACAAACAATTCAACGGGCGCGAGGCCATCTACAAGTCGACCAAGGAGGAGATCGGCTACCGCCTCGACGGCATGCTCATCAAGAGTCCGATGCTCAAAGCCATTCTGTCGAGCCCCATCACCAAGCTCGATCTGAACGCCGAAATCGAGCGAGGCAAGGTCGTCATCATCAATACCAGCCAGGCCCTGCTCGGCGTCGACGGCAGCTGCCTGTTCGGGCGGCTGTTCATCGCCATGATTCAGCAAATCGCAGAGCGCCGCTTCCTGCCCGGCGCGCGCAAGCTTCCGACGTTCTGCTATGTCGACGAATGCGGCGACTATCTGAAGAAGGAGGCCAAGTTCGCGCCCATCCTGCACCGCTGTCGCAGCGCCAACATCGGCATGATCCTGGCGCATCAGGACCTGGCGCAGATCAGCTCGGATGTCTTCACCGCCCTCAGCAATGCCGGCATCCAGATGGTGAACACCTATGCGGACGCGCCGGCATTCGCTCGGCCGATGCGCTGCGAGCCCGAGTTTCTGAACAAGGCGACCGGGCAATTCGCCGCCATGCTGCGCGACGCGCGCTCACTGCCGGTGACCATTCATGTTCCCGAGGTCGATTTCAGCAACGCGCCGCGGATGTCGCAGGACGAGCGGCGAGAATTGTGGGCCGAGATGCATGGGCGCTACTGCCGCAGCGCCGCTCACGAGCCGTCCTCTTCTGGAGAGGCTTCGTCGAACCAAGAACGCGATCGGACAGGATCGGCCAAAACAGGCAGTGCGCCGGATAACAAACACGCCGACGCGCGAGAACCTCCACCGGACGAAGCCGACATCGGACCGTCGAACGACTATTGAGATGGTATAATCAAATTTGTCGTGATCGTCCGCCACCGTCGACCATTGCCGCCGTCCCCCTATTCTCAAGCTTATAAAAGTATGCTTTTCGTCATGTATGAGCCAATCGCGACTCGATAGATTTGGAACCCGGCGCACGGAGATCAACGACCGCGACATCGCCGGAATTCTGACTCCCCTTTCCATCTATCGCTACCAGCCCACCAGCTTTCTGGCCGCCTGGAGCGGCAGGAGCCGCAAAGCCATCAATCAGCGGGCGCGCCTGCTGAAGCGCCAGCCGAACTGCTACATCGGCGTCGCCGAGCACGAGCATAATTTTCTCTACAAGGAGGATTTTTATTATCTCGACGAGAACGGCTACAACGCGCTCGGGATTTGCCGCGATCGCGGCGAATCGCGCAGCCAGCATTTCAATCACCGCGTCATGATCGACACGGCCGTGGCGTCGCTGGACATGGGCGCCGCCGCGGCCGGCGCCCGGGTGCTGCTACCCCAGGAACTGCGAGCTCACCCGCGCTTCAAGCCGGACGACCCGCATCACCCCTTCGCCTTCAAGGTGAAGATCGCCCACGAATTCGAGACCGGGCGCGACGCGCGCGAAACGTTCTACGTTCCCGACGCCGTTCGCGGATATCGGCTCGCCGCCGGCTATTTCTTCATCAAGCTCGAAGCGGAAACCGGCGAGAACAGGATCGAGCCGCTGTCGGGAGGCCTGAAGCCGACATCGTTTCTCAAGAAGTTTCTGTGCGACCAATTCATCTTCTCCAACGAACTCTACAAGACGCAATGGGGCATGCCGAGCCTGCTCACCTTGGTCGTGACGCCGAACCAGCCGCGCATCGACACGATGAAGGAACTCGTCCTTCGCCTCACCAACGGCAAAGGCAGCAAACACGTGCTGTTCCATGCCTATCCGACCCTGAAGACCAAAGGCGAAAAGGTTCTGCCGATGCCGCAGCTGTTCACCGACCCCTGGCAGCGCGCCGGCCATCCCGATTTTTCGTTTACTGCGTAGCACGGTGCGATCGATGAAAGTGCGGTTCAGACACTTGGAGTATCAACCGGTATTTTGGCGACCGATGAAGCACGCGCTTCGGGTGACTCTGGGTCTCACCGATACCGAGCACTATGCGCTAACCCGGATTATGCGTTGCGGGTTGGCGGGAGTGGCTTAAATATCTGATTTCGTGTAGAATTTGGTTGTCTAAGCCGATTCGCTCGATTTCAGCGAGGCCACACCCGCCATGAACGATC
>JBEKAL010000262.1:0-8396 GCA_050015935.1 Roseiarcus sp. | reverse complement strand
CGGGCAATGCGGGCGCCATTGCGGCGGGTGGAGACAAATAGCGAGATGGGTGCGCGTCACCGTAATTCGTAATTTGGCGCGATCGGCGAAAAGTCGAACCCGACAAATGCTTTGCGAATGTCGGAAGTCGCGCTATCCTCTTCCTTGGTCCGGCGCGGCGGCGGCGCCGACGAGCGAGGCCCGTCCGGCGAGGGAAAAATCGGCGCGAGGGGGCGTTTGTCAAGTTTTTCGCCGTAAGCCCTTGAAATGCTTCATGGGACCGTCAAGGGAATCCTTGACAAGCCTTGACAAAACTTGACATCGCTTGACGAAACTTGACAAAACTTGACGGCGCTTGACGAGAAACTTGACGGCGCCGTCATTGCGAGGAGCCCCAACGGGGCGACGAAGCAATCCATGATGAAGCCGCCGCATGGATTGCTTCGTCGCTGCGCTCCTCGCAATGACGGAGTCAAGCAATCGAAAATGGTCCTACCCCCTGAGCTTCCTGACATGCGCGATCAGCCCCGCCGTCGAGGCGTCGAGTGCGGTTAAGCTCGCGCTCGGGTCGGCGACGATCGGGGCGAGGCGCGAGGCGAGCTCCTTGCCCAGCTCCACGCCCCATTGGTCGAACGGATTGATGTCCCAGATCGCCGCCTCGACGAACACCTTGTGCTCGTAGAGCGCGATCAGGCGCCCGAGCGTGCGCGGCGTGAGCTGCGCGTAAAGCAAGGTCGAAGAGGGCCGGGAGCCGGAGAAAGTCTTGTGCGGCGCGAGGCGCGCGGCTTCCCCCGGGCTCGCGCCTTGGCTCGCGGTGACCGCCTCGGCCTCGGCGCGCGTGCGCCCGCGCATCAGCGCTTCGCCCTGCGCCAGGCAATTGGCGACGAGCAGGTCATGGTGATGCGGGTCGGCGTTGGTCGGGTTCGCGGCGACGAGAAAATCGACCGGAACGATCTCCGTGCCCTGGTGCAACAACTGGAAGAACGCGTGCTGGCCGTTGGTCCCCGGCTCGCCCCAGACAATTGCGCCGGTCGCGGCCTCGACGGCTGAGCCGTCGCGGCGCACGCTCTTGCCCTCGCTCTCCATCTGCAATTGCTGGAGATAGGCGGGAAAGCGCGCGAGGCGCTGGTCGTAAGGGATCACCGCCTGCGAGGCGTAGCCGAGGACGTTGCGGCTCCACACGCCGATGAGCCCCATCAGCGCCGGAATGTTCTTGTCCAGCGGCGCCTCGCGGAAATGCCGGTCGACGTCGTGGCCGCCTTGCAGGAACTCCAGGAAAAGCTCGGGGCCGATGGCGATGGCGAGCGGCAGGCCGATGCTCGACCAGATCGAATAGCGCCCGCCGACCCAGTCCCAGAAGCCGAACACCCGGCTCGCCTCGACGCCGAATTCGGCGACTTTGTCGAGCCTCGTCGAGACGGCGGCGAAATGATCGGCGACCGCGCCCTCGCCGAGAGCGCGGACGAGCCAGGCGCGAGCGCTTTGCGCGTTGGTCATCGTCTCCTGCGTGGTGAAGGTCTTCGAGGAAACGATGAACAGGGTGCGCGCGGGATCGAGGCCGCGCAGCGCATCCGCGATGTCGGCGCCGTCGACGTTGGAGACGAAATGGGCGCGCAAGTTCGCCGGCGCGTAGGAGCCGAGCGCGCGCGTCGCCATCGCCGGGCCGAGGTCCGAGCCGCCGATGCCGATATTGACGACGTCGGTCATCGGTTGGCCGAGCGCGCCGCGCAGGCGGCCCTCGCGCACGTCGTCGGCGAACGCGAGCATTTTGGCGCGCTCGGCCTCGACGTCGGGCATGACGTCGCGCCCTTCGACGAAGACCGGCTCGCGGGAGAAATTGCGTAGCGCGCTGTGCAGCGCCGCGCGCCGCTCGGTCGAATTGACGAGCTCGCCGCGGAACATCGCGTCGCGTTTGGCCTCGACCTCGGCGGCCTCGGCGAGCCGCGCCAGCAGCGCCAGGGTCGCCGTGTCGATGCGCTGCTTGGAATAATCGTAGAGGAGATCGTCGAAGACGACGTGAAAGCGCTGGAAGCGCTCGCCGTCGGCGACAAAATCGGCGCCGATCGTACGGGCGAGAACTTCGCCGCGATGGTCGGCGAGGTCGGAGAAGATGGCGGAAAGCGCTGTCTGCGTCATGGATCTTTCCCTTTATCGTGCGGCGCCCTATGCGTTCGGCCCGCCCCGCCGCGCCGAGTTTGCTTCATATGCCGCCTCAATTGCAACTGCGAGACATTCGCCTGACGCTCGGGGGCGCGCCGCTGCTCGAGGGCGCGGAACTTACGATTTCGCCGGGCGATCGAATCGCGCTGGTGGGCCGCAACGGGTCGGGCAAATCGACGCTGCTGAAGATCGCGGCCGGGGAAAGCGTCGCCGACGGCGGGACACGCTTCGCGCAGCCCAACGCGCGACTGCGCTATCTGCCTCAGGAGCCCGATCTGACGGGGTATGCGACGACGCGGGATTTTGTGCTGAGCGGCCTCGACGAAGAGGATAGTCCCCATCGCGCGCGGGCGCTGATGGAGGCTCTCGGCCTCGAGCCGCGAGCCGATCCCGGGCAATTGTCGGGGGGCGAAGCGCGGCGCGCGGCGCTCGCGCGCGTGTTGGCCCCCGATCCCGATATCCTGTTGCTCGACGAGCCGACCAACCATCTCGATCTCGTCGCGATCGAATGGCTGGAAAAGGAATTGTCGCTCTCTCGCGCGGCCTTCGCGCTGATCAGCCACGACAGGCGGCTGCTCGCCGACCTCACCCGCGCGACGGTGTGGCTCGATCGCGGCCGCACGCGCCGGCTCGACCAGGGATTCGCCGCCTTCGAGGCCTGGCGCGACGCCAGACTCGAGGAAGAGGAAATCGAGCGCCGCAAGCTCGATCGGCGCATCGTCGAGGAAGAGCATTGGATACGCTACGGCGTCACCGCGCGGCGCAAGCGCAACATGCGTCGGGTCGACGAATTGGCGGCGCTGCGGCGCGAGCGGCGCGAAGCGCGAGGCTCGCAGGGCGTCGCGACGATGATCGCGCAGGACGCCAAGGTCTCGGGCGCGCTGGTGATCGAGGCGGAAAAGATCGTGAAGTCGTATGACGATCGGCCGATCGTCAGGGATTTTTCGCTGCGCGTGATGCGCGGCGATCGGATCGGAATCGTCGGCGCCAACGGCGCGGGCAAGACGACGCTGGTCAATCTTCTCACCGGGACGCTCGCGCCCGATTCGGGCGTCGTGCGCCTGGGCGCCAATGTCGCGATGGCGACGCTGGATCAGCGCCGCGCCTCGTTGCAGCCGACGACCACGCTGGTCGACGCCCTGACCGGCGGGGGCGGCGATTTCGTCGCCGTCAACAACGAGCGCAAGCACGTCATCGGCTACATGAAGGACTTTCTGTTCGCGCCGGAACAGGCGCGCACGCCGATCGGCAAATTGTCGGGCGGCGAGCGCGGGCGGCTGATGCTGGCGCGCGCGCTCGCCTTGCCCTCGAACCTGATGATTCTCGACGAGCCGACCAACGATCTCGACATCGAGACGCTGGATTTGCTGCAGGAGTTGCTCGGCGACTATCCCGGCACGATCCTGCTCGTCAGCCACGACCGCGATTTTCTCGATCGGGTCGCCACCTCGGTGATCGTCAGCGAGGGCGGGGGGCGGTGGCGGGAGTACGCCGGCGGCTATTCCGACATGGTCGCGCAGCGCGGCTACGGTCTTTTGGGGCCGCCGGCGCCGGATGCGCCGAAGCCGGAGAAGCCGCTGGCGCGGGAATCGGCGCGGCCGGCCGGCAAGCGCAAGATGTCGTTCAAGGAAAAGCGCGCGCTGGAGACCCTGCCCGGCAGGATCGAGGCCTTGCAGCGCGAGATCGCCGCTCTGGAGGGCGCGCTCGGCGATCCCGGGTTGCACGAGCGCGATCCGCAAGGCTTGCAGCGCGCGACGATGTCCTATGGGGCGCGTCGCGCCGAGCTCGAGGCGGCGGAGGAGGAATGGCTGGCGCTCGAAATTCTTCGTGAGGAAATCGGGGGGTGACGATCCCGGCGGTTCAATCCGCCGGCGCGCCGCGCTTGCGATGCAGGAGAAACACGGCCTGTTCGCCCAGGAGGTTCCATGCCCAGGTCGGCAAGGCGAGTTGCAAGGGGTTGCCGTGGCGATCGAGCGCGACACTTCTGTCGATCGTCGCGCCGATGTCGGGCGCCAGGGCGACGAAATCGGCGATGGTGCAGAAGTGGATGTTGGGCGTGTCGTACCACGAATAGGAGAGGCTCTGCGTCACCGGCATCCGGCCTTTGAAGGCGAGCTGCGCGCGCACGCGCCAATGACCGAAATTGGGCACGGAGACGATCGCGCGCTTGCCGATGCGCAGCATGTGTTCGAGCACGAGGCGCGGGCGCCGGGTCGCCTGCAAGGTCTGCGACAGGATGACGTAATCGAAGGAATCATCGGGATAATCGACGAGGTCGGCGTCGGCGTCGCCCTGAACGACCGAAAGACCCTTGGCGACGCATTCGTTGACGCCGCTCTGCGACAATTCGACGCCGCGGCCGTCGACCGCGCGCGTATCGCGAAGAAGCGCGAGCAATTGGCCGTCGCCGCAGCCGACGTCGAGCACGCGCGAACCCGGTTCGACCATTTGGGCGACGACGACGAGGTCGACGCGGGGCGCGGAAGTTTGGCTCGACATGGGCCGCGGTCCTTCTCTCGAGACCCGCCCGTTCTTTAGGAGATGCCGCGGGCGCGCGCGGCGGCGTCGATGAAGCCGCGCGTGGTGGCGAAAAGCTCGGGAACGTCGAGCAGGAACGCGTCATGGCCGCCGTCGGTGTCGATTTCGACGAAGGACACCGAAGCGCCGCCGGCGTTGAGCGCGCGCACCAGGGCGCGCGAATCGCTGGTCGGAAACAACCAGTCGGAAGTGAAGGAGACCACGCAGAAGCGCGTGCGCGAGCCGCGGAACGCGTTGACCAGCGCGCCGCCGTAGTCGGCCGCGAGATCGAAATAGTCCATCGCGCGGGTCATGTAGAGGTAGGAATTGGGATCGAAGCGCTCGACGAAGATCGAGCCTTGATGGCGCAGGTAGGATTCGACCTGAAAATCGGCGTCGAAGGAGAAGGTGCGCGCGGCGCGGTCCTGCAGATTGCGGCCGAAGCGCCGATGCAGCGCGCTGTCCGAGAGATAGGTGATATGGGCGGCCATGCGCGCGACGGCGAGGAAGTAGCGCCCGCCGCGCCAATCGGGATCGGCCATGATCGCCTGGCGGCCGACTTCGTGAAAGGCGATGTTCTGCGAGGAATGGCGCGCGGCGGTGGCGATCGGCAGCGCGCTGAAGACGCGATCGGGATAGAGCGCCGCCCATTGCAGCACCTGCATGCCGCCCATCGAACCGCCGGCCAGAGAAAACAGCGAATCGATGCCGAGGCTGTCGATCAGCATGGCCTGGGCGCGCACCATGTCGCGGATGGTGACGACGGGAAAATCGAGGCCGTAGGGCTCGCCGGTGGCGGGATTGAGGGAGGCGGGGCCGGTGGTGCCCATGCAGCCGCCGACGACATTGGCGCAGATGACGAAGAAGCGGTCGGTGTCGAACGGCCGGCCCGGCCCGACCATCGTTTGCCACCAACCGTCGCGGCCGGTCACGGGGTGACGGTTGGCGACGTGCTGATCGCCGGTCAAGGCGTGGCATACCAGGATCGCGTTGCTCTTGGCGGCGTTGAGAGCGCCATAGGTCTGATAGGCGATGGTCAGGGGCGCAAGCTCGACGCCGGCCTCCATCGGCAACGGACGGTCGGACCCGAGCCGCAGGACGCGGCTGTGCGGCGCGTCGGCTTCGCTCGCGGCGCCGAGCCTGGTCAGTGGGCCGGCTTCACCCAAGACGAACGTGACCCATGTGCGCGAGAACCTCGAACGGAGTTCGGTTTGGAGAACAAAACGTTTGATATAACGAAATCCGGCGTCGCGCAAGGCGGTCGCGCTCGCGGCCGGGCGTGGGCGCACGCGATCGACCCGGCGCGTTAACAAGCCGTTGACGGTCTCGCAATGTTTGGCCGCGCGGTAACGGTTTTCCCATCGCTGCGGCGCTAGCCTGAACGCGGCAAGAGCCCGATACGGGCGTGGGCATCGGCATGAACGACAGACCGACGCGCGGCATCGGGCCGTTTGATCCCTATTGGATGGACGAGGGCCCGGGCGCGAAGCGCGGCCGGCCGGGCTGGGGCCGCCGCATCGCGCTGGGTCTGGCGGCGGGGGTTGGGCTGGTCGCGGTCGCGAGCCTAGGCTCGGCGCCGGCGAGCGCGCCGAGTCCCGCTTCGGCGATCGCCGCGGCGCCGTCGTCGGGCGAAACCCTCGACCCGCTCCTCGCGCCGCTGTTCACGTTCGAAACGAGCGAGGGCGCGCGCGCTCGTTATGAAGCGCGGATCGATCCGGCGAGCGGCGACCGACGCGACGGCTTGAGCGTCGGCGCGCTGGAGGGCGAGGAGCCGGCGTTGCGGGTCGAAATGTGGAAAGACAGGAGCGGGCGAGCGGCGGGCAGCCTGTTCGTCGAAATGGCGGAAGAATCGGCCGGGTTCGGCGCCGCGGTCGAGCGTCTGGGGGCCTCGCAGAGGGTGACGACATCGCAAGGGCCGGTCGAATGGGCGGAGCTGACCTTGGCGGAGGGGCGCGCGCAACGGAGCTGCGTCGGCTTTCGCTCGCTCGCTCGCGCGGACGCCGGGCTGCATGGCGTGGTCTGCGCCGCCGCGGGCGGGAAGATCGACGCCGACGATCTCAATTGCCTCCTCGATCGCCTCGCGTTGACGCGCGCGGGGCGCGAAGCGGGGTTTGCCGACATCGTGAGGAGGGGCGGCCCGAGGCGCGCGGCTTGCCGCGCCGCGATCGGCTGATCGCGGCGGCCTCTTACGCCGGCGCGCGCTCCAGCTCGGCGACGATCGCGTCGCCGATTTCGCTCGTCGAGGCGAGACGGCAACCGTCGGCCTTGATGTCGGGAGTGCGCAAGCCGCTGGCCAGCACGCGGGCGACAGTGGCGTCCAGGCGATCCGCCGCCGCGGCAAGACCGAAGGAATAGCGCAGCGCCATGCCGAACGAACCGATCATCGCAATCGGATTGGCCACGCCCTTGCCCGCGATGTCGGGCGCGGAGCCGTGCACCGGCTCGTAGAGCGCCTTGCGTTTGCCGCTTCTGGAGTCGACGTCGCCGAGTGAGGCGGACGGCAACATGCCGAGCGAGCCGGTCAGCATCGAGGCGATGTCGGAGAGGAGGTCGCCGAACAGATTGTCGGTGACGATGACGTCGAACTGCTTGGGGCGGCGCACAAGCTGCATGCCGAGCGCGTCGGCGAGCTGATGCTCGAGCTGAACGTCGGGAAATTCGCGCTTGTGCAGCGCGGTGATCACCTCGCGCCAGAGCACGCCGGACTTCATCACGTTGCGCTTGTCCGACGAGGTGACCTTGTTGGCGCGCTTGCGCGCCAGATCGAAGGCGACGCGGCCGATGCGCTCGATTTCGAAGGTGTCGTAGACCTGGGTGTCGACGCCGCGCTTTTGGCCGTTGGGAAGATCGATGATCTGCTTGGGTTCGCCGAAATAGACGCCGCCGGTCAGCTCGCGCACGATCATGATGTCGAGGCCCTCGACGAGTTCGCGTTTGAGCGAGGAGGCGTCGGCGAGCGCGGGATAGCAGATCGCGGGGCGCAGGTTGGCGTAGAGCGCAAGGTCCTTGCGCAGGCGCAACAGGCCGGCCTCGGGGCGCGCGTCGTAGGGGACGCCGTCCCATTTCGGCCCGCCGACGGCGGCGAGCAGCACCGCGTCGGCCGATTGGGCGAGCGCGACGTCGGCGTCGCTGATCGCCTTGCCGTGCGCGTCGTAGGCCGAGCCGCCGACCAGGCCCCTGTCGATCTCGAAGCGCGCGAGACCGGCGCGGGAAAACCAGGCGATGACTTTTTCGGCTTCGGCCATGATTTCCGGCCCGATGCCGTCGCCGGGAAGAAGCAAGAGATTGTAAGTCGCCATGGGCGTTCGCCGCTTTTGCGAGCGTCATGGCCGGGCTTGTCCCGGCCATCCACGTCTTGCGTGCGGAGGCTTCCTGATCGAGGTTGGGCGCACCGGGAAGTCGTGGATGGCCGGGACGAGCCCGGCCATGACGGGGAAAGGGCGAGTGGTGTTCGCCCGGATACGGAAGGCTTGCTAGACGATTTTCGCGCAGGAGAAAAGCGGCTTGCGGTCGCAACAGCGCGGGCGCGGGTGGCGCGGGACGCCGGCGGCGCTATGATGGGGCGATGGCGCGTCGTGGGGCGCCGGCGAGGGCTCGCAGGTTCGGTGACGACGATCAGCAATACGACGGCGGACGCATACGTCAAACGGCCGCCGCGCGAGACGCATTTGTTCCTCGTTCATGGAACGGACGATGGCCTCATCCACGAACGGGCGAAAGGGCTGGTCGAGGCGACGCTG
>JBEKAL010000261.1:0-5344 GCA_050015935.1 Roseiarcus sp. | reverse complement strand
TAGTACGAGAGGACCGGGGTGAACGTATCTCTGGTGGACCTGTTGTGGCGCCAGCCGCAGTGCAGGGTAGCTATATACGGAATGGATAACCGCTGAAGGCATCTAAGCGGGAAACCAGCCTCGAGACAAGTTCTCCCTGAAGAGCCGTGGAAGACGACCACGTCGATAGGCCGGGTGTGGAAGCGCAGCAATGCGTGTAGCTTACCGGTACTAATCGCTCGTTCGGCTTGATTGCTCTCATTTGCCAAGGCGCGTCGAAAACGGCGCGAAATCGAAAGACCAGTTTGGCGAGCGGCGAATGGCGAAGGGAAAGAGAAATTCTTTCCGTTCCTCAATTCGCCGCTCGCTCTTGCTTCACTCCGCCCTTTGCCGGCCTGGTGGCTTTTGCAAGGCGATCAGACCCGATCCCATCCCGAACTCGGCCGTCAAACGCCTCAGCGCCCATGGTACTTTGTCTCAAGACACGGGAGAGTAGGTCGTCGCCAGGCCTGCAAAGGACGGAAGCATCCTCTTGATGAAAAATGCGCATGGCGAACAGGGATATTCCATTCGCCGTTCGCCACTCGCCCCTTCCTGCCGCGGGGTGGAGCAGTCCGGTAGCTCGTCAGGCTCATAACCTGAAGGTCAGAGGTTCAAATCCTCTCCCCGCAACCAGTCTTTTCAAAGCCAAATCAACGAATTAGCCCGCCTCCGGCGGGCTTTTTCATGTGTGCCAAACCCCTCCCAAGCAGTTCAAAAGAAAGACGCTTATTTTCAACGAGTTAGAAGGATTCCGGCGTCGATAACAAACCGTCGGCAAAAATTCCGTGGCACAAAAATGGCACAACGTGGCACAAGGGCAGAGATAACAGAACTGGTTTCGTTCACATTCAGGAGACGTGCATTCCTACGCTCTTCGAAGCTTCGCGTACGTGAGCTACGCGAGGGGTCAATTGCATGTCCGGATTAGCTAAATACGCCGCGCCGCTTTCGCATATGGCATCAGAAAGTCGGCAAGGGCTTGAATGACGACCTCAAGAGCCGGGGCTTCAGTCTCAATGTTTGAGACGAAGGATTGCCACTGCCGCTGCTTCGCGCGGTCCGCTGCAAATGCAACGCTCAAGCCGTCCGGCACCGTGTCCGGGATCTCCGTTCTGCGCCGCGTAAATGTTGCGGCGATTGCCTTCGCGAGCCCGTCGCCGGAAAAGTCGTGGGTCTTCGACAAGAGCCAAATGTCGTAATAGTCCTTCATACGCGAGTTGGCGCGGCCGAGCGACACCATCGCTTGAAACTTCTCAGCGATCACCGTCTCCTTGGCATAGGCTCTGAGACGCGGCGGCGGCTGGTCAAGCAGCACGGGCAGGGCCACTTCTTCGAGTCCCGGTTCCGTGGCGTCGCCAAAGGCGACGTCGATCGAAACCTTGACTCGCGTTTTGCCGAGCCGCGCAACTGTCTCAAGGCGCAATCCGCCATATTCCAATTCTTCGCGTATGCGGCTTACCGCCAGCGCCGCTGCATCGAAGTCAACGCCATCACCGATCTGAATGGCGCAGATTTCCCTGAAGATGGCGAGCAGCGCATCCGACGCGCTATCACCGAAGCCGAGAAGATCAAGGTCGCGGGTCGGACGAAAGGGGCTTTCGAACCATGTCGTCATCAACACCGCGCCCTTGAGCACGAAGCGCTCGCGGTACGCCGTTGTACTCAGCCGATAGAGAAGGCGTTCGAGCACATAGCGCGTGAGCAGCAGGTCGAAAGGCTGGCCCCGTTCTTTCGCGGTGGTCCGCAGCCGGTCCATGACGGACGCGGCCATGTTGACCACCGGCCTATTCATTTGCGGTCATCGCATCGAGATAAGGCTCGATGACTTTCCAGACGCCCGCGTCTGCGGCGAATTTGGCGATCGCCGAAGCGGTCGCCTTGCGGCTTCGCAGCCCGTTGCGAAGCCCCTCGATCGCGAGATTCAGGCCGGGGCTTTGGCGGTAGCGCGTCCCGGCGGCGTGCCGATAACGGAACATGTCGACGATTGTCTTGGCGGGATTGTAGATGCGAACCGGCACACCCTCGATTCTGTGCGTCTCGACTCCCGACTCCAGAACCTTAGGTCCGAAGCGAACGAGTTGCAGCGGCGGGTCGGCAACGCGCGGTCGCCAATCCTTAGGCCCAATCGCCATCCAGACGCGCGAGGAAATTGCATCGGTGAGTTCGTGATAGGCGAGCGCCGAGGTCAGGCAGATGACGCCCTTAGGAACCAGCTTCGCCGCTTCGACCAGCGTGTGGTGCGTATTCAGCTCAGCGCCCGGCAGCTGGTAAAGACCGCGGGCAAGCCGCGTCACTTGCCCCTTTTGCTCCAACCGCCGAATTGTCGCGGCTGTGATGCCCTCTTTCGTAAACTCGCCGAGGCGAACGAGACCGTGCTGTTTCAGCAGGGTGAGCGCTTGCTCGGGCTGGGTTCTGACGCGGGCATTCATGCCGACGGGTATGATACAAATCATCGGCAATGTCAATCTTATATCCGAGGGTTAGTATCATCTTCTGAGAAGATACGAACGCCGAGATCATCAGCATTCGAGAATGCCTAGAACGCCTGTCAGCGCTACCCCATGGAAGGCCCATGCCAGCTCAAGGGATTTTGCGCTCTGAGTTGCGTACCGGCGATTTCGCAAAGGTATGCGCGCTTCGAGCGCGTCGCGCTATTATCGAAAAAAGAATCGTGCAACACGACAGAACGGCGAGGCGCTGCGGTCGATGGCCCGCAGCCACAATGTCAGCGCGCACACAATCTCTAGGCTGCGAGAGAGCAGCGAAAGCAGGGGGAATGGCAGGCCAACGTAACCGCGAGGAAGCCGTCAACACGCAGCTCGCTATTCTTGTCTCTCGTTTCGGCGTGACCGCAGACGGCGAGACGATCCACGTTCACGGCAAGCACCGCCCCGACGTGCTGTTCCAGCTTCGAGGTCTCCGCATTGTCATCGAAGGCAAGTTCGCCGATCACCCGTCGGCCGAAAGCGTCGTCCTCGATGATGCCCGAAAGCGCGTGAGAAGCGGCATCGCGCACATCGCCGCCGCCGCTGTCTATCCTAAGGCCCTTCGAACCACGCCGACCACTAAGATACTTAGTGTGCTCGAAAAGGCCCAGCTTCGATACCGCATCGTCTCCGAAACGCACGAAAATGAGACCTGGTCCGAAGGGACCACATCGGAACTCATGGAGGCGCTTCGCCGCGCCCAAGAGGCGCTGACAAGGGACGATATCGTAGAAAGGGCAGCAAAATCCCTGTCGTTGCAACTTGAGACTATCGCTCGCCTTTGGATCGGGCAGCATAACATCTGCGACAGGCTGTCTCTCATTCTCGGAATCGTTCCCCCCAAGGGCGAGAAACGCGAAACGGCCAATCAGAGGCGCGAGACCGCAGCGCGAGTATCGGCCCTTGTTCTGGCGAACGCCTACATTTTCCAGGAACAGCTCGCGCTTACTGACACGCGCATCGACACGCTGCGCAAACTGGAAAAAAGCAAAGACATGATCGGCACCACCGCCAACCACTGGCGATGGATATGGGAGAACATCAACTACGTGCCAATCTTCCAGCTTGGCGAGCACGTGCTCAACGAACTGCCCGCAAGCCCAAATTCAACGGTCGCCGTCAAGGCGCTCCTCGCCGAGGCGCGGGCGATATGTCAGCAGCAAGCCGCACTACGCCATGACCTCATGGGCCGAATATATCATTGGCTCCTCCACGAGGCGAAATTTCTCGGAACCTACTACACCTCTGTTTCAGCCGCGACGCTGCTTCTGAAGCTCGCTTTCTCTCTCGAATGGAAACAGGATTTCGCGAATCCGCGCGAACTCGCGGATTTCAAAGTCGCCGACCTCGCGTGCGGCACCGGTACTTTGCTCATGGCCGCTGCACAGTCCCTATCCGATCGCTACATCCGTGACCGCGCCGCTCAAGACCTATCACTTACCGACAAAGACATTTCCGTTCTGCATCAGACGCTGATGCAGAACATCATGCACGGCTATGACGTTCTGCCGACGGCGCTCCATCTGACGGCGTCGACTCTGGCGTTGCTGGCACCGGAAGTGGCTTTTCGGAATATGAATCTTTTCGTAATGCCCATGGGGATGGATCACGGCACACCGCGTCTTGGAAGCCTCGATTTCCTGGAGGGGCCGGAAGTACGGACGCAGTTCTCGCTGGACGACACTCAGCTCGACAGCGTCAGAACGGGTGCCGCCAAATCCTCCTATGCAAACGCCAAAGTCCCACCCCTCCACCTTTGCGTGATGAATCCGCCTTTTGTTCGCAGCGTCGGCGGCAACCTTCTCTTCGGCTCACTCCCCGACGAGCGAGGCCGCTTACAAACCGAATTAAAATCTCGGGTCAAGAAGATCGGCGCGAATGCGACAGCAGGCCTTGGCAGCGTCTTTGTCGCGCTTGCTGACCGCCGCCTTCAAAAGGGTGGGCGACTCGCATTCGTCCTCCCTGCCGCTTTGATCTCTGGCGAGGCATGGGCTCCAACGCGGAAGCTCATTGCCGACGGCTATCACCTGGAAATGGTCATCACGAGTCACGATGCCGAAAAACCCAATTTCTCAGAGAATACCGAACTGTCCGAGGTGCTGTTCATCGCCAGAAAGCTTGATAGGGAGAAAGCTGGCCTAACGACCTATGTAAACTTGTGGCGAAACCCAAGGTCGATTCATGAAGCTCTCGATCTGGCGACGCGGATTACCGACCGAACCGCTCCGGTCGATGTCAGCGGCCTAGGGTTCACCAGCATCCCCTCCCCAGGCGGAAAACTGGGGGAGATCGTCACCACTCCGGCCCCGAAAGGTGAAGAAAATTGGTCTGGCGCGTTGTTCGCTCAAACAGAACTCTTCCGCGCATTCTGGCGGTTGAGGGACGGAGTTCTGATTGTCCCTGGTCACGCCACAGAGACCCCGGTCAAGCTTTGCAAGCTAGAGGAGATTGGCGCTCTTGGACCCGATCGAAAGCGCATTCATGAGGGCTTCACCGTCTCGACAGAGGACTATTCCCCTTATCCCGGATTTTGGGGCCATGACTCGACAAAGGTGAGGACGATCGCCCAGCTGCCAAACTCGAAGCTTATTGTTTGGCACGACTCTCCGAGAGGCCCGAACTACGGCCCGCATCTATTCGAGAGAGCCGGCCGCGTTCAGCTCGTCGAACGGCTACGCTCGAACACCCATCGAGTGATCGCGATCGGCCTCGGCACTAAGAGTCCGTCCGGAGACTTCATGAGGGATTACAGAGTTTTCTGAGCATGAGGCGGATGGAGGCAAGGCGGAGGAAGGCGAGGGCGTTGTGGTTGCGGTTTTCCCAGTCCTTGGCGAGGC
>JBEKAL010000260.1:0-5363 GCA_050015935.1 Roseiarcus sp. | reverse complement strand
GGCCATCATTTCCGAGCGCTGCGCTCATCTCGCCAACGACCGACAAACCCTAAAGGGCAGAGCCGGCTTCCACTGGTGGCCGCCCATCGCCAATGCGAGCTGATCGCCCGGAAACCGTATTAGATGGTGTACGTGAAGAGTTGCGCCTTCGATTCGAGTCCGATTGCATCGTCTGCACTTGTAGCCGTCCAAACGGATAATGTCTTCCCGAAATTCTCGCCACCGTGCAGTGCGATAAAGATCCATGGGTGCCAACAAATTTGCCGGAGTGGACCACCTTAAATATACCAAAAGTGCATGGCGTAGCACTGCCCTTAATCAAACGCTCAGACTTAAGTTTGGCAACAAGGTGGAACTGCCGTCAAACTAGGTCCGGCCGCCTCTCCCGCGTGATGCGCAGCGCCTGCTCGCGCCGCCACTTTTCGATCGCCTTGTGATCGCCCGACAGCAGCGCGTCGGGAATGGCGCGCCCCTCCCATTCGCGGGGCCTGGTGTAATGCGGATATTCGAGCAGGCCGGCCTCGAAACTCTCGGAATCGCCAGATTCCGTTTTGCCCATCACGCCGGCGATCAGCCGCACGCACGCGTCGAGCACCGCAAGGGCGGCGATCTCGCCGCCGGAAACAACATAGTCGCCGATCGAGACTTCTTTCAGATCGCGCGCGGCGACGATGCGTTCGTCGGCGCCTTCGAAGCGCGGGCAGACGACGACCAGCCCGGGGCCGGCGGCCCACTCGCGCGCGAGGGCTTGCGTGAACGGCGCGCCGCGCGGGCTCATGATCAGGCGCGGGCGCGGATCGTCGGGCGCGAGGGCGGCGTCGAGGCTCGCCGCGAGCACGTCGGCGCGCATCACCATGCCCGGCCCGCCGCCCGCCGGCGTGTCGTCGACGGCGCGATGGCGCCCGAGCCCGTGCTCGCGAATGTCGCGTGCCTCCAAGGACCACAAGCCGCGCGCCAGCGCGTCGCCCGCCAGCGACAGGCCGAGCGGGCCGGGGAACATCTGGGGAAACAGCGTGAGGATGGTGCAGGCGAACATCGGATTGTCCTAAGGCGCGCTCGGCGATCCGTAAAGGCGAGGGACTGTCCTATGCGGGCGACGACCGCGCGCGCCTGAACTGGACCCGCGCAGCCGGACCGCTTCGCGCTCCGCCCGGCCAATCCGCGTCAAGAGGCGTGCGGCCATAGCCGATCATGTCGCGCGGATCGTTCTCGCTCATGCGGATTCCCTCTTTATCCTCCCTCGTCGAGCCGCGAAGACGCGTGGGCGATGGGTCGGCGTCGCCGGGAAATCGCCTGCGGCGATCGCAACCGACAAACCCGCAGTTTGCTTCAGGGCCCTTTTTGCGTCAAAAGCTCGACGGTCGCCGACAAAACTTCGGTTTTTCCAGCATGAGCGACATCGATTTGATTTTCGAAGCGCCGCTGGCGCGCATCCGCTTGAATAGACCGTCGCGCCGCAACGCGGTCTCGCGCGTGATGTGGCTGGCCTTGCCGGAAATCTGCGTCGCGATCGAAGCGCGCTCCGATGCGCTCGCCGTCGTCGTCGAGGGCGCCGGCGGCCATTTCTGCGCCGGCGCCGACATCTCGGAATTTCCCGAGGTCTATCGCGACGCGGCGACGACGCGCGAATACGTCGGCGCGATCCAGCGCGGCCTCGGCGCGCTCGCCGCCCTCGATCGGCCGACAATCGCGGCCTTGAGCGGCGTCGCGGTCGGCGGCGGGTTCGGCCTGGCGCTCTGTTGCGATTTGAGGTTTTGCGCCGAGGACGCGCATCTCGCGATCACCCCCGCCAGGCTCGGCCTCCTCTACGGCCATGTCGAAACGCAACGGGTCGTCGAACTCGTCGGGCCGGCGCGCGCCAAGGATCTGCTGTTCAGCGGCCGGCGCATCGACCCCGTCGAGGCGCTGGCGATCGGCCTCGTCGACCGGCTCGTCCCGGCCGAGGCGTTGCCCGGAGTAATCGACGAATACGCCGCGGATCTCGCCCGACTGAGCCAAGAAGCGATCCGCGGCGCCGAACGCGCGGTCGATGCGATCGCGCGCGGCATGAACGAGGAGGGCGGCGAGTTTCGCGCGGCGACAGAGGACGCCGCGCTCGGCGAGGATTTTCTCCAAGGGCGCGCCGCCTTCGCCGCCAAGCGCGCGCCGAACTTCACTTTTGGCGGCGCGACTTCGGCGGGGGATTGACTTTTCGCTCAATCGTCGTGCGAAAGCGCAATGGCGGAGGTCGGCGTCGAATCGATCGACGCGCCGTCCTCGGCGGGCAGGATCGGCGGCGGCGCCGGGCGGTCGTCGAGGATTTGCGCCGGCGGCGGCAGGGCGCCGGATGGCCCGTGCAGCACGAGCGGGCCAAGGCCCGGATTCGTGCGCGGCGCCGCGCGGGCGACGTCCATGGGCTCTTCGATATCGGGCGCCGGCGGCAGGCCGTCGGGGCGGTTCGGCGGCGGCGTGAGGTCCGGCGGGGGTTGCGGCCGGCAATAGCGGCGCGGACCGGTGTTCGTCGCGCCGTGCATCGCCAGATCGAGATGGAAATGGTTGTAATGGAACACGTCGGCGCCGGGGCCGAGCACCGTGGTGAAGTGTTGGCAGGCGCCGGCGTGAATCTCGCGCAGGAAGGCGGATTCCCGACTGTCGGCCTTCTTCCAGTCGCGCACGATGCTGATGTCCCGACCGTCCGCGAGCGTGAAGCCGGCGACGTCGATGGCGTTGCCGAACGCGTGTTCCGACAATTGCGCGCCCGGAACGTTGTCGACGCCGCGGCAGCTATAGGCGCCGAAGGCCTCCAGGCCGACCACGCTCGCGCCGAAGCGCGCCTGAGCGCTCGGTTGCACGACCTCCGCGAGCCAGGCCTCCAGCGCCGGGATCATCGAGCAATCGATCGTCACCGCCTTGTCGACGCTCACTGTCCCGTCGGCGAGGGCCGACACTTTGAAGGGATGGGTCATGCCGCAGATGCCGGGCCCGTCGATCTCGGGCTGCGGCGCGACATAGGCGGAAGGCTTGACCAGTCCGCGCGACAGGCAGAGGTTTTCGGCCTGCGTGCGCCAGATCGGACGCTCCGCGCGCTCGAACCAGCCGCAGCCGCCGACAGACAGCAGGGCGAGGACGCCCAACGCTCTTGGCCATACGCAACGCGCCATCGCGTCAAAATGCGCGCATTGCCTGAAGAAAGCCTAAACCAGGGCGCCGGCCACGGTGACGCCGCAGTTTGCGGGCAAGGGACAGCCGCTCGCGTCGGCAGGACGATTCGGAGAGACGGGGCGTTGAAGGGCAAGGTTCTGACGCCGAGCGGCGAGACCGCCGCCCGGCCATTGTGTGCGCCCGGCTCACGCCGCGTCGGGAACGACCGCGATGGTCAGCGTGGCGCCGAGGGCGCGCGCGGCCTCGGCGACCTGGTCGAATTTGGTGCCATGGTCGGGATCGAGCACGCGGCGCGCCTCGGTCTCGCTGCGGCCCATCAACCGTCCGAGTTCGGACTTGGAAATCCCTTTGCGCCGCCAGAGTACATAAACCGTCGCCTTGGCGGCGAGGCGCAGCTCAAGCGCGATCGCGATCTCGCCCGGCGCCACGCGGCCGGGCGCATCGAGTTCTTCGCCGTGACGCATTCGGCTCGCGACCGCGACCTTGATCGCGTCGGCGGCGAGGGCAAGCGCCTCGCCGCGGGTGTCGCCGGAGGTCTGCACCTCGGGCAGATCGCGCACGGCGACGACCTGGTCCCCGGCTTCGTCTTCGTCGATTTTGACGCCATAGATCCAGGGCATTGCATTGTCCTTGCGTTAGAGGGACCCACCCCGCCTAGATGGCGGCGGGGTCGATTTCAAGTTGCTTCAGAATTCGCCGAATTCGTCCGGGATTCAGCTTGTCTTGGACCGTCGACTTGCGCCCGTCGAATTCGATCCGGTAGTGCGATCCCTTGCCTGCCTGCCGGTCGACCGCGAAGGAGACTCCCTTCTCTTTCGCCAGCGCCCGCAAGGCTCGGATCAGCTGCTCCCGATTCATTCCCTCGCTCCGTTTTCGACAGCGACAATCTCACACAAAAATGTTCGAGCTTCAAGCGAAATCGAACAAAAATGTTCGTGGCATCGCGCAAATGGGTAGAAAGGCCCTTTGCGGCGATCCGGTTTTCTCAGTAGGGCGGGCCCGGCGGTGACGAATCCATGCCTATGGCCAAGCGTATGAAACACCTCGCCGCTGCGGGCCTTGCGCTTTGCGCGTGCGTCGCTGCGAGCGCCGCGCTCGCCCATCCCCACGTCTGGGTGACGGTGCGCAGCCAGATCGCCTTCTCCCCGGACGGCAAGGTCGCCTCGATCGTGCACGACTGGGTTTTCGACGAAATGTATTCGTCCTTCGCCACGCAGGGCCTCGCCAAGCCCGGCGAACTGGTCAAGCGCGAGACCTTCGCCCCGCTGGCGCAGGAAAACGCCGGCGGCCTCGCCGAAATCGGCTATTTCACCACCCTCAAGATCGGCGGCAAGGCGGTGGATTTTGGCAACGTCACCGACTATTGGATGGAGGAGCGCCCCGATCATCTCGTGACGTTCCATGTCGTCCTCCCTTTGAAGACGCCGACGCCGCCGGGCCGTTATTTCTCCTTGCTGGTCGCCGACCCTGAATATTTCATCGACTTCGAATTCGACGACCAGGACGCGATCAAGCTCGATTCGGCGCCGTCGGGCTGCTCGGCCTCGATCGCCAAGCCCAAGCCGCTGGCGAGCGAGGACAAGCAGGCCCTCACCGAGTCGTTTTTCACCAACCTGGCGCCGGGAACGAATTTCGGCTTCAAGATGGCCAGCCGCGTGATCGTCGCCTGTCCATGAAACGAACCCTTCGCGCCCTCCCCCTTCGCGCCGTCTTAGGCCTGGCGCTCCTCGCCTGCGGCGCGGCGCCCGCACTGGCGCAGCTCGCGCGCCGGCCCTTCGAAGTCGGCGGCGGCGAAGGCGGGGGCGGGGCGAGCGGCGGCGTGACGGGATGGCTCATCGCCGAGCAATCCCAGCTCACCCATCTCATCGCGGCGCAGGTGCACGCGCTGCACGGCGATCCGGCCGCGATGTGGGGCCTCGTCGGCATCGGCTTCGCCTATGGCGTTTTCCACGCCGCCGGACCCGGACACGGCAAGGCGGTGATCGCCTCCTACATGATGGCCAATGACCGCGCGCTGCGGCGCGGCGTCGTCCTCGCGTTTCTGGCGGCGCTGTTGCAGGGCTCGGTCGCGGTCGCGCTGGTCGGGATCGCCGCGCTCGCCTTCAACGCCACGTCCTCGCAGATGAACCGCGCCGCCGATTGGCTGGCGCTGGCGAGCTACGGCGGCATCATCGCCATCGGCGCCTGGCTCTGCTGGACGAAGGGGCGCGCGCTGATCAAGG
>JBEKAL010000259.1:0-5392 GCA_050015935.1 Roseiarcus sp. | reverse complement strand
GAGGGCGCCTACCGCCGCGGAGTTGGCGCGAAGCCCGCGGAACTCGGCTCGCAAGCATGCCGACGGCCGGCAAAAATTCGGTTAAGGCGAGGCCGGCGCGCCGGTAAATTCGATCTTTTTGTTTAGCGCGCGCGCCGCTCCGGGCCATTTTCGTGTGGAATTGACTAACGCGCGCGACGGCGCCGCGACGGCGCGCGAACCGATATCTTGCAAGGCGTTCGGGGGGTGCGGCCGAACTCGGGCGGCGCTCCGCCGATCGCCCTGGGCGATGGGAACGCCGACGGCTCGAGCGTTGACCCAAATCAATGCCGCCGGCGGAAAAGATGCTTCGTGCCAATCGGCGTCCGGCGGCGGCGGCGCGCGACGGCGCGACGAAGCGGGATTTCCGGGGAACGCGAAATGGAAGAGGCTGAATTTCCGATCATCCTGGCTCGCGGATTGATCGCGGCGACGCCGCCGCCCGTTCTCGATCTCGGCGCCGCCGCGCTTCTTCGCGCGATGGCGCGCAACCATCCCGATCTGTTTCGCGTCCTCGCCGAGCGCCGCCGCACCGTCATCGCCATCGAACTCACCGATCTGCCCCGTCGTTTCCTGCTGCAATTCGGCGAAGGCGCGCCGTCCCTCAAGCTCACCGGCGCGCGCGCGACTGAGGCGGACGCGAGCGTGAAGGGGTCGCTCGAGGCGCTGTTGGCGCTGTTCGAAGGCCGCGTCGACAGCGACGCGCTGTTTTTCACCCGCGAGATCGTCATCGCCGGCGACACTTCGGCGGTGGTGGCGCTGCGCAACATCCTCGACCGCGAGCCGATCAGCGTGCTCGACGAAGCCGCCTCTTTGCTCGGCCCGCTGCGGCGCTTCGCCCGCGCCGCCGCCCTGGGCTGGGAACGCCGCGCGAAAGGCCTGCGCGATGTTCTCCTTCCCGTCCGCGCCGCCTCCGACGGCCTCGCGCGCGCCGAGCGCGACGCCGCGGCGGAAAGCAAGGGGCTGCGCGCCGAGATCGAGGCGCTGAAGACGCGCCTGAGCAAGCTGGAGGCGCGCCAGCGTCGCAAGGAGGGACAGGCGGCGTGAGAGCCCCGACCTATCTCGAACTGGTGTGCCCGGCCGGCACGCCGGCGGCGCTTCGCGCGGCGGTCGACGCCGGCGCCGACAGCGTCTATTGCGGCTTTCGCGACTGCACCAACGCGCGCAACTATCCCGGACTGAACTTCGACCTCGAGGAGATGCGCGAGGGCGTCGTTTACGCTCACGCGCGCGGGCGGCGCGTGCTCGTCGCCGTGAACACCTTTCCGCGCGCCGGCGACATCGAGCCCTGGCGCCGCGCGGTCGACAATGCGGCGGAATGCGGCGCGGATGCGGTCATTCTCGCCGATATCGGCCTGCTCGATTACGCGACCCGCCGCCATCCCGCGCTGCGTCGGCACCTCTCCGTGCAGGCGGCCGCCTCCAATCCCCTTTCGATCGATTTCTACCGCGAGAATTTCGGCGTCAGCCGCGTCGTCTTGCCGCGCGTGCTGTCGGTGCAGGAGGTCGCGGCGCTGATCGCGCGGATGCAGGTCGAGGCCGAAGTGTTCGCCTTCGGCTCTCTGGGCACGATGGTGGAGGGACGCTGTTTCCTGTCCTCCTACATCACCGGCCGCTCGCCGAGCAGCGACGGCGTCTGCGCGCCGGCAGAGTTCGTTTCCTACCGCGAGGACGGGGAGTTCATGGTGTCGCGGCTCGGCGAAGTGATGACGAACCGTTACGCGAAGCACGAGAACGCCGCCTATCCCACCCCTTGCAAGAGCCGCCTCATCGCCAACGGCGCCGCCTCCTATCTGTTCGAGGAGCCGGTGGGGCTGAACGCCGTGTCGATCCTGACGCAACTCAAGGCGGCCGGCGTGACCGCGCTCAAGATCGAGGGACGGCAGCGCAGCCGCGCCTATGTCGGTCAGGTCGTCGCGGCCTTCCGCGCCGTGCTCGACGCGCTGGCGCGCGGCGAAGAAACGCCGGCGGCGGTCGGCGACCTCAACGCCATCGCCGAGGGCGGGCGCGTCACTCTGAGCGCTTACAGGAAGGGCTGGCGATGAGCGCGTTGACGCTGGGGCCGATCCTGTTCAACTGGAAGCGGGAGCGACGGCGCGACTTCTACTTCCGCATCGCCGACGAGGCGCCGATCGATTGCGTCTATCTCGGCGAGGTCGTGTGCTCCAAGCGCGAACCGTTTTTCGTCGACGACCTGCCGGCGATCGCCGAGCGGCTCAGCGCCGCCGGCAAACAGGTGGCGCTGTCGACTTTGGCGCTGGTCACCACCGACCGCGAGATGGAGGCGATCCGCGAGCGTTGCGGCGGCGAGCTGATGATCGAGGCCAACGACGTCGCCAGCGTCAAATTGCTCGCGGGCGCGCCGTATATCGCCGGCCCCTTCATCAACGTCTTCAACGAGGCGACGCTCGACTTCCTGGTGCGCGGCGGCGCGGTCAGGGTGAACACGCCGGTCGAACTGTCGGGGGCGGCCGTCGCGACGCTGGCGCGCCATAGCCCGGTCGAGACCGAGACGCTTGTCTTCGGCCGCCAGCCGCTTTCGATTTCGATGCGCTGTTATCACGCGCGCGCCTACGGGCTGACCAAGGACTCCTGCCAGTTCGTCTGCGAGCTCGACCCGGACGGTCTTGCCGCCGACCAGCTCGACGGCAAGCGCCTGCTGGTCATCAACGGCACGCAGACCCTGTCGCACGGCTACGCCGCGCTGCTGAGCCAGCTGGACGATTTGCAGTCGGCGGGCGTGACGCACTTCCGCCTGTCGCCGCAAGCGACCGACATGGTGAGGGTGGCCGAGTTGTATCGCGCTGCGCTCGACCGCCGAATCGCCGCTGAAGAGGCTCTCGCGGGCTTGCGCGCCCTCGTCGAACCGACGCCGTTCGTCAACGGCTATATCAGAGGCCGCGAGGGCATGAGCTGGAGCGAGAGCGCGGCGGGGTCGCAATGAAGGGCGGCAAGGGAACGACCACGCACTCCGTCATTGCGAGCGAAGCGAAGCAATCCAGAGATCGAGGCGATCGCCGAAAGAGTTCGTAGCGCTCGCAAGATTCGCCAGGCCGCCGAGCCGCCTAACGAGCAGGCGTCACGATCGCTGGATTGCTTCGCTTCGCTCGCAATGACGAGCTTCACCTTCGGTCGAAAGGTGTGGCGAAGCGCGGGCGGACCGCCTTCGGCGCCGAGGCCGCGGCGCCGCCCGGCCCGGCAGCCGCTCCCGCCTCGGCGGCGAACCGTTCGAGGCGCGCGATCGCGGCGGCCGGCAGGCTCCATCGCCGCGCCGCGCCGAGCACGCCGGCGATAGAGTCCGCTTGCGCGACGTCCCACAACACGCCGTCGACGTTCGCGTCGGCGTCGCGCGTCGCCGTCGGCCAACCCTCGCCCACGATCGCGAGCCGATGGCGCATCAGGCGCGCGACGCTTCGCGGTTTGGAGCGCGGACAGCGCCGCGCCATCGCCTCGACGTCCATATTCTCGCCATAGGCGAAATAGAGCGGCATCGATCGCTTCTCCTTTAGCCGCTGAGCCGCTCGACCTTGCTGACGACGCTCTTGCCGCGCAATTGCGCGAGGACGGCGTTGAGGTGTTGGATGTCGGAGACTTGCAGGTCGAAGCGAAGTTCGCGAAAATCCGATCCGGTGGGGTTGAACGCGATGTCGTCGATGTTGGCGCCCGCTTCGCCGATCGTCGTCGCGATGACGCCGAGCGCGCCCGGCTCGTTGAGAATCGTCACCAGGATCTGCGTGGGGTAGAGCGACTTCGTCGCGGTGTCGAGGTCCCAGCGGACGTCGAGCCACTGCTCCGGCTTGTCGTCGTAGGCCACCAGCGCGGGAGAATGGATGGGATAGATCGTGATCCCCTCCCCCGGCGTGCGGATGCCGACGATGCGTTCGCCCGGAACGGCGCCGCCTTTGGGCGCGAACCGCACGGGCATGTCCCATTCGATGCCGCGCAGCGGCAACGCTTCGCCGTCCTCGCCCTTGCCCGGCACGCGAAAGACCAGATTGGCCGCCTTGGCCAAGCCGAACCAGCCGCTTTCGCCGGGCGCCAGCGCCGGCCCGGCTTTGCGCTCCTCCTGAAAATCGGGGTAGATCGCGCGAACCACGTCGGCCGAATAGAGTTCGCCGCGCCCGACGCTGATGAACACGTCGTCGACGGAGCTGCGCGCCAGGCGCGACAGAGCGCTCTTCAGCTTGGCCTCGGAAAACTTGCGCCCCGCCCGCGCGAACGCGCGCTCGATGATTTGGCGCCCGAGGCCGCCATATTGCGCCTTGGCCGCTTCGCGCGTGGCGCGGCGGATGGCGGCGCGCGCTCGCCCGGTCACGACGAGGCTGTCCCAGGCCGCCGGCGGCGTGCGGCTCTCGGAGCGCGTGATCAGCACTTCGTCGCCGTTGCGCAAGGTCGATATCAGCGGCGCGATGCGGCCGTTGATCTTGGCGCCGACCGCGGAATTGCCGACATCGGTGTGGACGGCGTAGGCGAAGTCGATCGCCGTCGCGCCGCGCGGCAGCGCGATCAGGCGCCCCTTGGGAGTGAAGCAGAACACCTGGTCCTGGAACAGTTCGAGCTTAGTGTGCTCGAGGAACTTTTCCGAATCGTCGCTCGCCAGCGTCTCGATGGTCTGCCGCAGGGCGCGGTAGGCGCGGCTCTCGCTGGCGTCGATGGCCTCCGGGCGGCCCTGGCGATCCTTGTAGAGCGCGTGCGCCGCGATGCCGTATTCGGCGATCTCGTTCATGTCGCGGGTGCGGATCTGCAATTCGACGCGCTGGCTGCCCGGTCCGATGACGGTAGTGTGGATCGAGCGATAGTCGTTCTGCTTGGGGGTCGAAATATAGTCCTTGAAGCGGCCGGGCACGTTCGGCCAGGTCGTGTGCGCGACGCCGACCGCGGCGTAACAATCGGCGACGGTGTCGACGAGAATGCGGAAGCCGTAAATGTCCGAGAGCTGCTCGAAGGCGATCGAGTGGCGCTCCATCTTGCGCCAGATCGAATAGGGCTGTTTCTGCCGCCCCGTGACCTCGACCTTGATGCCGCGCCTTGCGAACTGGTCGGTCAGCTCGGCGGCGATGCGCGCGATCAGCGCGCCGTTCTTGGTCCTCAATTCCTCCAGCCGCGACAGGATCAGCCCATAGGCTTCGGGCATGAGGCCGCGAAACGCCAGATCCTCGAGTTCGCCGCGCATGCCCTGCATGCCCATGCGGCCGGCGAGCGGGGCGTAGATGTCGAGCGTGTCCTGCGCGATCGGGGCGCGCTTGGCCTCGGGCATGAAATTCAACGTGCGCATGTTGTGCAGGCGGTCGGCGAGCTTGATCAGCAGCACGCGCGCGTCGTCGGCGATGGCGAGCAGGAGCTTGCGAAAATTCTCCGCCTGCTGGGCGTGCTT
>JBEKAL010000258.1:0-5459 GCA_050015935.1 Roseiarcus sp. | reverse complement strand
CATCCGCTCCGTCGTCGAAACAGCTCGCCGACGCTCCCTGCGCGCCCTCGAAGCCATCCGATTGACCCTCGCCGCAAAACCCCTCCCTATCCCGGCATGACCGAACGGACGTGAGCAATTACCGGGAATTTGCCCCGGTTACACGTCGAGCCTGCTGACTTCCGAAAAAATCCGCGCGGCGAACTCGGAACCCGCACGGCGACTCTCGATCGCGAGGGGATCAAGAAGCTACGCGTCAACTGGATCTATCGTCTCGACGGCTAACACGGCAAGTTTTGCAATTGAGCGGCGCGCCATAGCGACATATTGCGCGTCTTTCTCAAGGCCAATGCTGTTGTAACCGATGGCGTTGGCTGCGGCCAAGGTCGAGCCGGAACCGGCGAAGGGGTCAAGAATGACGCCCTCGCCCATTGGCAGCGCCGCGCGCACAAGCGCGCGCAAAAGCGCCTGTGGCTTTAACGATGGATGCGGGGCGATTTGCTTTTCCGACTTTGGCGTCGGGTGTGATTTGATGACGACGCCGAAAGGGCGCGCCGCCGACGGGCGGCGGAATCCGCCGGTTTTCCACTTACGCAAATTATCCTGAACCCGACCGTCAAGCGGGCGCCGCAAGACAATCCACGGCTCGAACATCGAATGGGGCATAACGCTGACGTCGGCAAATTCCGTGTGGGCCTTCTTCGGTCGGTCGCCGCCGCGCATCGTCATGACCAGGCGCACGATTTGGCCGCGCAATTCAAGACCGGCGACGGTCATGGCGTTGCTGACGACGTGAGCAAGCAGAGGATTGCTGGCGACGATGACATTCGCGCCCGGCACTGTCGCGCGAAGCAAGAGCTGGCCAAACTCCAAGAAGAACTCATGCGTCACGTGAAGGTCGCCCTCATCGAGGACGGTGAAGCGTGGCAAGGGCGCGCGCTGGCGGCCGTCAAACGATGGCGGTATTCGCCACACTCCTCCATGCCCTTTGCGCAGCTTGGTCTGCTCGACGTCGGAATATTCAATAAGGCCATAGGGTGAATCGGTGACAACGGCGTGAATCGAGCGCGGTTCACATGTGCGGAGCCAATCGAAGCAACTGGCGTGAATGAGCTTGGCGCGGCCAATTGCATAGTCCGCCTCCGGCTCTTGCTTGCTCGCGGCGCCGTTGACGGCGCGCAAGCGATATTGGCCGCGCGCGGTGCGCTCGAACATTTCGGGCGTGTTGATGTTGAGGTAGGAACGAACCGAGGAAGCCGGGACGCCGCCGAGCCGCGCCGCGACGGCTCGCTGTATCTCCGCAATCGACGCGCTCTCCGCCGCGGTCAAATAGGCAATGATAGAATACCGGACAAGTCCGCGGGCTGCGCGCTGGTTCGTGGTCATCCCCATGAAAGGGATAATTGTTTGACGTCTAGACGTCAACGGGGATTATCGAAGCGCGTTGCGCGCGGGTCGAAGCGCGGCTACGTTCCCGCGAGCGGTTTGCGCCCTTGCGGGGGAGCGGGGGATTCACCGGGGCGCGCGACAAGTTTCTTGTGCGCGGTTCTGCTGCCGTCGGCGTTGGAAAATCATGATGAAGCGCCCAACCGTCCATGTCATCGGCGCGGGATTTTCCGGACTTTCAGCGGCCGCCCATCTCGCGCAGACGCCAGGCGCGGACATTGTCGTTCACGAAAGCGCGGCGCAGGCGGGCGGCAGGCGTCGCTCTTTTTTCGACGACCCGACGGCCATGACCACCGACAGCGGCCATCACCTCGTGCTGTCGAGCTGGCGATTCGCCTTGGGCGTGATCGAGACGATCGGCGCGCGCGCCCAATGGCGCGAGGCCGCATCGAACGGGATCGCGTTCGCCGATATGGCGAGCGGCGAGCGCTGGACGCTGCGGCCCAACGGCGGGCCCCTGCCCTGGTGGATTTTCGACCCGCGCCGGCGCGCGCCGCGCACGCGCCTGATGGACTACTGGCCCGCGGCGCGGCTCGGCCGCGCCCCTGCGACCGCCCTGCTCGGCGACTATGCGCCGAGCGTCGGTCCCGCCGCCGAGCGGCTTTGGCGTCCGTTCGCGCTGGCCGCGCTCAACACCGATCTCGACCGCGCCTCGGCGCGTCTGGCCGCCGCCGCGCTGCGCGGCGCCCGGCTCGGCGGCGCGCGATCGCTGACGCCGGTTCATGGGTTTGAACGGGCGTTCGTCGAGCCCGCGATGAAAGCCTTGCGCCGACGCGGCGTCGCGATCCGCTTCGAGCGCCGGCTGGCGGCGCTCGATCTTCTCGGCGAGAAGGTGGCGGGACTCGAATTTGACTACGACCGCCTCGATCTCGCGCCCGGCGACGCCGTGATCCTGGCGACGCCGCCGCACGTCGCGGCGGCGCTCGCGCCGGGATTGAGCGCGCCGCAAGAGTTCAACGGCGTGATCTCGGCGCATTTCGCGATTTGCCCGCCGCCCGGCGCGCCGCCGATCCTCGGCGCCGTCAACGGCGCGTTCCACTGGATGTTTTGCGGCGACGATCGCATCTCGGTCGCGATCAAGGACGCGGGCGCGTCGATGGAGACGCCGCGCGCAAAGCTGGCGGCCGATCTGTGGCGCGACGTCGCGGCGTTGACGGGATTGTCGGACGCGACGCCGGCCTGGCGAATCATTCGGCAAAGCCACGCGACCTTCGCGGCGACGCCGCAGCAGGACGCGCTGAGGCCGAACTGCGAGACGCGCTGGCGCAATCTCTTTCTCGCCGGCGCCTATGTCCAGAACGGGCTGCCCGACACGTTGGAAAGCGCGGCGCGCTCGGGCGCCCTCGCCGCCGAGCGCGCGAGGAAATGGCTCGAGGCGCAGTGAGGCCGGCGACATTCCCAGTCGCTTCGTCCTCGGCGGGTTCTCAAACGCCCAGCGCGGCGCCGACGATCCGCTCGAACCAGGAATAGGGCAGCGCGCGTTTGAGGAGGACGACAATCCGTTGTCCCGCCGCGCCGACGCTATGGCGCAGCCGCGGATCGGGCGTGGCGAGGATTTGCAGCACGAGCCGCGCGACCCCGTCCGAGCTCGGCGCGCCCGCCTCGTCCTTGGCTTGCCCCTTTTGCAGCCGCCCGAACGCTTCGGCATAGGCGCCTTGCGCGAGCGCTCCCGCGACGGTGCGGCGACGCGCCGGAAGCTGACTTCGGGTGTCGCCCGGCTCGATCAGAACCACGCGAACGCCGAACGGCCGGGTCTCGAAGCGCAGGCTTTCGCTGAGGCCTTCGACGGCGAATTTGCTTGCGCTGTAGAGACCGGAAAACGGATTGCCGAACACGCCGGCCAACGAGCTGATGTTGACGATGTAGCCGCTCTTTTGCGCGCGCATGATCGGGAGAACCGCGAGGCACACGCGCAGAACGCCGAAGAAATTCGTCTCCATCTGCGCGCGCGCTTCGGCGATCGAGGTCTCCTCGATCGGGCCCATCAGCGCCCAGCCGGCGCTGTTGATCACCGCGTCGACCCGGCCGGCCCGCTGCATCACGCCGGCCACCGCCGAAGCGACCGACGCGTCATCGTCCACGTCCATGACGATCGTCTCGATTTCGTTCGATGAAGCGTCCGGATGGCGCGACGCGCCGAACACGCGGTAGCCGGACTTCGCCAAAGCGGCGGCGATCGCCGCGCCGATGCCGGAGGACGCTCCGGTTACCAGCGCCACTTTTCCAGATTTCTGCATGACCTCCTCCACGATGCCTCGTTCGGATCCCGTTCGCCGCCGAGCGCCGGTCGAGCCGGGGGAATTCCCGACCGCTTTAAGGCTAAAGCAGCCTTACAAGGGGCGAACGGCGCGTCAGCCCCTTCGAAAGCGAACCGACCTCGCCCTACGGGAGGAGCACGGTGCAGGAGTCGACTTGGCCGCTGCTTAGGCCGGCGGTCAGCCATTTCTGACGCATCGCCGACGATCCATGGGTGAAGCTGTCGGGCACGGCGTAGCCGCGCGCTTCCCGTTGCAAGCGGTCGTCGCCGATCGCAGCCGCCGTCGCGAGCGCTTTTTCGATATCGCCGGGATCGAGAATTTTCCACTTCTGATTGGCGTTGGCCGCCCAGACGCCCGCCAGGCAATCGGCCATGAGTTCGACGCGCACCGACAGCGCATTGGCCTGAGTGCGGCTGACGTTCTGCTTGGCCGCGTCGACCTTGTCGAGAATGCCGAGCAGGTCCTGAACGTGATGGCCGATTTCGTGGGCGATCACGTAGGCGTAGGCGAATTCGCCGCCGCCGCCGTATTTGCTCTGCATGTCGCGGAAGAACGACATGTCGAGATAGACCTTCTTGTCCACGGGGCAATAGAACGGACCCATCGAAGCCTGCGCGCCGCCGCAGCCCGAGGAAGTGGCGCCGCTGTAGAGCACGAGCGTGGCGTTGGCGTAGGGCACGCCCTTCTGCGCCGGCAGGATCTGCGCCCAGACCGCCTCCGTCTCGCCCAGCACATGGGCGACGAAGGTCTTCATCGGATCGTTGCGGTCGGCCGCCGGCTGCCCGACATTGGCGACCGGCGCTTGGATGGCGCCATTGGAGCCGGCGCCGGTGACGATTTGCGCGCCGCCGATGAGAACGCGCGGATCGATGCCGGTTAAATAGCCGATGAGGGCGAGAACGATGACGGCGCCGAGGCCGAGCCCGCCCGTGCCGCCGCCGAGCGGTATGCCGCCGCCCGCGCCGCGACGATCTTCGACATTCGTCGACTCGGGGGTGTTTTCCCATTCCATGGCTTCGCTCCCGGCGGCGTCCGGCGATGCGGCGACAAACGAAGGATTCCTAGCAGAGACTCCGGCGCGCGGGTAGAGGCGCTCGAAGCCGGCGGGTTACGCCTTTCTTAAGCGTTGGGCGCTAACGCTGATCGAGCCGCCCACACGAAAACCCGCGCCGCCATGACCCCCGTCTATTCCCTGGTCATCCCCATCTACAACGAGGAGGCCGTCCTGCCGATCCTGCTGCGGCGGCTCGACGCCTTGCTCGACGCGCTCGACGCGCCCGCCGAGGCGATCTTCGTCGACGACGGATCGCGCGACGCCAGTCCCGTCGTCCTGGAGGCCAAGGCGCGCGCCGACCGGCGCTACCGCTTCGTCCGGCTGTCGCGCAATTTCGGTCACCAGATCGCCATCACCACCGGCATGGACCGCGCCGCAGGTGAGGCGGTCATCGTCATGGACGCCGACCTCCAGGATCCGCCCGAGGTCGTGCTCGACATGATCGCCAAGTGGAAAGAGGGCTATGAGATCGTCTACGCCGAGCGCCTCTCGCGCGAGGGCGAAAGCGGATTCAAGCGCGTCACGGCCGATCTGTTCTGCCGCCTGCTGGGCAAGCTGAGCGACGTCGAGATTCCCCGCAACGTCGGCGATTTCCGCCTCGTCGACCGCAAGGCGCTCGACGCCTTCCTCGCCATGCCGGAGCGCGACCGCTTCGTGCGCGGCATGTTCGCCTGGATCGGCTTCCGCCAGACCGTGGCGCCGTTCCATCGCCCGCCGCGCGC
>JBEKAL010000257.1:0-5476 GCA_050015935.1 Roseiarcus sp. | reverse complement strand
GAACGCTCGATCCGGATGACGCTGTCCCTCGCGTTCATCTCCCCCGTCCTGGCGAAAGCCGCGATGGAGGGTCGCCTTCCGCGCGGGTTCAGCGTCAAGCGCCTCGTCGACCTGCCGATGCTCTGGTCCGAGCAATGGGGGGCCCTGGGACTGCAGGCGCCGGTTCAGGTTCGAGCCGAACTCGGCTGACCATCCCGCTCCTTTCTCCGCGCCGCGTATCTCCGCGTGTTCGTCGGAAAGCGGCCAGCCTCGGCTCCGGCCTCTCGATCTCGTGGTCCGGGAAACGGAATTTTGTCGGCTGAGACTGGTGGGGGATTTCGCGCGCAGAACGCGGGAGAACGGTCGTAATTCGGTTCGCAGACCGCGACACGCCTCCCTAACCGACCGGGATTGCGAGGGTTTCCGCCTACCCGGAAACCGCGTCGGTTTGCCGGGACTGCATGGTGGGCGATACAGGGATCGAACCTGTGGCCTTCCCCGTGTGAAGGGGACGCTCTACCGCTGAGCTAATCGCCCCGACCGCGGGCGCTTCGTTTAAGGCCGGGGCGAACCGCAAGTCAAGGCGAGGCCGCCCGCTCCCGCAGCAGCTCCTGCGCCGCCTCGAACAGCGCGTCGAAATGCGAGATCACCCGGTCCGGCCCGAGTTCGGCCACGGGAACGTCGCTGTAGCCGAAATCGACGACGATGACCGGGGTCCGGGCCGCGCGCGCGGTCTCGACGTCGATGCGCGAATCGCCGACCATCGCCGCGCGGGCGGGATCGCCGCCGGCCCTACGGATCGTCTCCAGGAGCGGCCTGGGATCGGGCTTGGCGAGGCCGAACGTGTCCTGGCCGCAGACGAAGGCGAAGCGATCGGCGACGCCCAGCTTGCCGAGCAGAAGGCGGGAGGAACGCTCCATCTTGTTGGTGCAGACGGCGAGCCGCCAGCCCGCCTCGGCGCAGCGCGTCAGGCATGCTTCGACCCCGGGGAAGAGCGAGGTCTCGTCGGCGATATGCGCGTTGTAACGGGCGAGGAACTCGGCGAACAAAGCGTCGAGTTTGGCCGGCGCGAGTTCGCGCCCCGAGAGCGCAAAACCGCGCGCGATCAGCGCCCGCCCGCCGGCGCCGAGCAGCGAGCGCGCGGCGGCGACCGGCGCCGGCGCGATCCCCTCGCCCGCCAGCACGAAATTGAGGGCGCCGATGAGATCGCCGGCGGTTTCCGCCAAGGTGCCGTCGAGGTCGAAGACGAGGGTCGGAGCGACGGGCATGAACGGTCTTTCGGCGCGAAGGTCAGGAATTCCAAAAATCGGGCTCGGCGGGCGCGAGCGCGCCGCCGATGCGCAGCGGCGCGATTTTTCGCGCCAGGCCGTCGGCGCCGGTTTCGACCGCGACGCCGCACAAAGTCGCCGCTCCGCTCGCCGGCTCGAACCGCCCGGAAGGAATGCGGCGGGTGAAGCGGCGCAACGGCTCGTCCTTCGCCATGCCGATAACCGAATCGTAATCGCCGGTCATGCCGACGTCGGTGATGAAGCCGGTGCCCCCGGAAAGGACGCGCCAGTCCGCGCTCGGCGCATGCGTATGCGTGCCGACGACGAGGCTGGCGCGGCCGTCGACGAAATGGCCGAAGGCCTGTTTTTCGCTGGAGGCTTCGGCGTGGAAATCGATGATCGCCGCGTCGCAGCCGATCCCGAGCGGGCAGGCGGCGAGCTCCTGCTCGATGCGCTGGAAGGGATCGTCGAGCGGGTCCATGAACACCCGCCCCATCATGTTGACGACGAGCGCCTTGGCGCCGTTGGCGGCCTCGAACACATTGGCGCCGCGCCCCGGCGTTCCCGGGGGATAATTGGCGGGGCGGATGAGGCGCGGCTGGCGCTCGATGAACGCCAGCGCCTCGCGCTGGTCGAAGGCGTGGTTGCCGAGCGTGATCGCGTCGACGCCGGCGGCGAGGAATTCCTCGCAGATCGCTTCGGTGACGCCGAAGCCGCCGGCGGCGTTTTCGCCGTTGGCGACGACGAAATCGAGCCGCCAGCGCGCGCGCAAATCGGCGACATGGGCGAGAAGGACGGCGCGCCCCGAACGGCCGACGATGTCGCCGATGAAGAGCAGGCGCATCAGCCGAATCTCCGCGCGGCGATCCATTCGCGCTCGGTCAGGATGAAATCGAGCGGCTCGTCGTAGGCCTCGTCGGGCACCGCCGCGATCTCGCAGACGGAATAGGCGACGCCGACCGCGCGGATCGACCGCGCCGCGCGCAGGCGCCTCAGCGTGCGGTCGTAATAGCCCGCGCCGTAGCCGATGCGATGACCACGCCGATCGAATGCGGCAAGAGGCACGAACAGCAGATCGGGATCGACGGCGGGCGCTTCGGGCCTCGGCTCGGGGATGCCCAGGGCGCCGACGACGGTCGGATCGCCCACGCGCCAGAGCCGGAAGGTCAGCGGCGCGCTGGCGGGCGCCGTGACCGGCAAAGCGGTGGCGAAGCCCGCGGCGCCGAGCGCGGCGACAAGCGCGAGCGCGTCGGGCTCCTCGCCGATGGGCGAAAAAGCCGAAACGATTCGCGCGCCCCATTGGCGCGCGCAGGCGACTCCCTCCTCGACCAGACGGGCGGTCAACAAAGCGCGCGTTTGCGGATCGAGCGAGGCGCGGCGCGCCAGCGCGCGCCGGCGCAGCAGCGATTTGGGTTCGGCGGCTACGGACATGTTGGCGTCGATTCGCCGATCCCTCGAGTTGAAGCGCGGAGCCGAGAAAGCCGTTGGACGGAGATCCCGGGCGCCTACGTAAGTAGGTGGGCGCCGTGTGCCCAGGCCCACGGGCGAGGACAGGGACAGCTCCCATGGGGATCGTACGGCCCCGAGGAATAAAGGTCCTGACGCGCCCCCCAGCTCCGCAGGGGGCTACTTAAGCCCTGGCGGGGCAAAAGGCTAGGGCTCGAGGGCGAGAGGCAAGGCTCCGAGGGCGGCGGCTCGCGAACGCCTTCTCCAGCCCGTCGGGAGGCTTCGGCGGGCCGACGACGGCTTCGGCGAACCCGCGTTGTCCCGCGACGGCGAAGCGAATGACGCCGGTCTCTTCGATGATTCGATTCGCCGCTTCCCGCGCGGCGGCGACGACGAATTCGCCGCCGCCGCCTTGGATTTCGGCGGCGCGCTCGACGATCGCCATCGCGTCGGGCGCGACGCGCGGGCTCGCCGAACATTCGGCCTGTTCGCGGGCCGTCAGCGCCGGGCGAAGGCGACGTCGATCGGCTCGCTGTCCGAGGCGCGCGAGAACAGCTCGAGGGCGATCGTCGGGGCGGCCGCCTTGTCGGCGAACGCCGCCATGATCTGCCGCACCATGCCCCGCTCGGGCCGCAAGCTCTCGCCGTCGACCGAGCCGACCTCCATGCCCAAGAGATTCTTGGATTTGGCCAGCGCGCAATTGGGGTGCCCGTCGTCGCATCCGACCAGCACGACGACCTGCCGGCTCTTTTGGTAGTGCGGCCCGTTGACCGGCCCGAATTGAACCTCGACCGATTGGACTTCGAAGCTCAGACCGCCGGCGTCGCCCATCGGCGGCCCCCGGTCCGGCGTCGGCAGGATGTCTCCTCGAGCGGTCGAGACCGCCAGCACCAGCGCAAAGCAAGCCAACTCGATCCGGCGACCCATGCTATCCTCCTCTACTGTCCGTGACGGCGTTTTCGAATAATCGGGGGAATGGATGATATTCCTATCGGAAGCCCAAGCGCTCGTCATCTCCGCGGCGATCGAGGGTCCGATCGCCTTCGCGATCGTCCGCGCCGCCGAATGGCCGAGCCGAGGCGCCCTGCACGTCGGCGTCGCGTCCATGGCGGCGACGGCGGTGACGCATCCCCAGCTCTGGGCCGCCGCTTATTGGGCCTATCCGCGATTCCCCTATTGGCCGGCGATCCTCGTTCTTGAGGCGCTGGTGATCGCGGCCGAAGGCGTGATGATCGCCTGGATGGCTCAGCTCGCTCTCTCCCGCGCCATGATCGTCTCCTCGATCGCCAATTCGGCGTCGTTCCTGTTCGGGCTGTGGCTCGCGAGCTGAACGCCGGCGCCCGCCGTGACCGCTGTCGCCAGGCCTCGCGGGCGGTCAACGGCGGGAGAATTCCACCCTGACCGGCTCGCCGGTCGACGCGTTCGATTGGAAGTCGAGCTCGATCGTCGCCGCCGCCCCTTCGCGATGGAACGCGCCGATGATCTGCTCGGCGACGTTCAGATCGTCGCGAAAGTTCTGGCCGTCGATCCCTTGCACCTCCATTCCGATGAGCTTCTTTGATCGGGCCAGGGCGCAATTGGGGCGCCCGTCGACGCAGCCGACGAGTTCGGCGACAGGTCGAACCGGACGGGAAAAGTCGCGCACGATGGTCTCGAAATTCAGGCCGGCCGCGGCGACGCCGACGAATAGAACCGGCGGCGGCGGCGAGTCGGCGCGGGCGGCGCAAACCGCCAACGTCAGCGCGAGGCCGGCAATCCCATTGCGGCGGCGCATGTTGTCCTCCTATCGATCGTCGCTTTGGCGAAATGGCCGAGCCGCCGAGCCGCGGCGCCTCGCTCGCCGGCCCATCCTGCCGCCGGCGGGATGCGCGGACAACGCGACGCAGGGTCGCAACCCCCCGCCGGCGCCGCGAGAACTCGCGAATCGGGTTGCCGCCGGCCTCGGCCGAAACTATGGTGCGACGCGCGAAAAAACGGCGCCCGAACAACAGGATTGCGCAATCATGGCCTTTATCGCCGATGTCCTTTCTCGCGTTAAGCCTTCCGCGACCATCGCGGTGACGCAGAAGGCGCGCGATCTCAAAGCCAAGGGGCGCGACGTGATTTCGCTGTCGATCGGCGAGCCGGACTTCGACACGCCCGACAACATCAAGCAAGCGGCGATCGACGCCATCCGGCGCGGCGAGACCAAGTACCCCCCGGTGCTCGGCATTCCCCCCTTACGCGAAGCGATCGCGGCCAAGTTCAAGCGCGAGAACGGGCTCGACTACAAGGCTTCCGACACCATCGTCGGCACCGGCGGCAAGCAGATTCTCTACAACGCCTTCCTGACGACGCTGAACAAGGGCGACGAGGTGATCATCCCCGCGCCCTATTGGGTCAGCTATCCCGAGATGGTGCTGATCAACGGCGGCGAGCCGGTCTTGGCGCCGACGACTCTGGAAAACGCCTTCAAGCTGAGGCCCGAGGACCTGGAGCGCGCGATCACGCCGCGCAGCAAGTGGGTGATCCTCAACTCGCCCTCCAACCCTTCGGGCGCCGCGTATACGCGCGCCGAATTGAAGGCGTTGACCGAAGTGCTGATGCGCCACCCGCACGTCTATGTGCTCACCGACGACATATACGAGCATCTCGTCTACGGCGATTTCGTCTTCGCCACGACGGCCGAGGTCGAGCCCGGCCTCTACGAGCGCACGCTGACGATGAACGGCGTCTCCAAGGCCTATGCGATGACCGGCTGGCGCATCGGCTACGCCGCCGGCCCGGCCAAGCTGATCAAGGCG
>JBEKAL010000256.1:0-5482 GCA_050015935.1 Roseiarcus sp. | reverse complement strand
GGCGGCAAGCGTCGGACCGACGCCGACGCCTGCGCCGGCCATGACCGAAACGCTGCCCATGAGTTGCAATACGGACCGTCGATTAAGCATGTCTTCCTCCTGTTTCCGTTCTTCATCCCGCGGATGCGGCATGGTCTTGCTTCCGGCGACGCCGGAAGATCAGGCGACTTCCCGCGCTCTTGGCGCGATCGCCGGTTCGGCGTCGACCAATAGGGTCTGGACGCCGGATTCCCTGAGCATCTCGAGCGCCGCGGGCGGCGCGGCCCGATCGGTGATGAGAATGTCGATGCGGGACAACGGACAGACCACGAGGCTGCCGCCCGAGACAAATTTCGAGCTGTCGGCCAGCACAATGAGCTTGTCCGCGCGTTTGAGCAGCTTGGTCTCGGCGCGCACAATCAAGGGATCGCCCTCGATGACGCCGAGCGGTCCGATGGAAATCGCGCTCATGAACATCCGGCTGGCGGAATAGTGCTGAATCGCGTCCTCCTCGAACGGCGAAACGATCAGCTTCTGTTCGCGGTAGACCTCGCCGCCCGGCAACGCCACGCGGCACTTGCTGTCGTGGATCAACGTCTCCGCCAATGGATAGGAATTGGTCAGCACCTTCAGACGGCGCCCGCGCAGGAAGACGGCCATCTCGAACGTCGTCGTGCCGCCGTTGATGATGATCGCTTCGCCGTCTCCGCAAAGGGCGACGGCCGCCTTGGCGATGGCCCGCTTGGCCGCGACGTTCAACGTTTGACTGAAATCGAAGGAACTAGTGGCCAAGCCCGGTCGATCGGAAGGGCCGACGTTCGGCCCCGGCGCCGCCTCAAGTCCGCCGTGCACGCGCGTTGCGAGGCCCGATCCGGCAAGCCGCGCGAAATCGCGACGCACCGAGGCTTCGGAAGCCCCCGTGGCTCGGCAAACGTCGGAGACGCGGACCAGTCCGCTGTCGCGCAACATCGCTTTGATGATCTGCCAGCGCTCGCGTTCGTGCACGACTGCAGTCCCCCGATTGGTCACAAATAGTCATTGTTCAATCACATCGTCAATGACAATTTTCAAAGCCGATCAATATCGCGCCGCACCAATCATATTGCGCTGCAATCGTGCCCATTTTTGATTGACTGTGATCGAGCGGCGCCTTAGGGAGCGAGGCAATTGATTTCCTCGGAGGAACGTCCCGATGGCCCCCGCCGCAGCAACGCAGCTTCCGAATTTATGGGACGACGCTCACGCAGCCTCGCTCGATGAGCCCGGCTTGCTGCTGTACCGCTCGAACTTGCTCGGCGGCGACCTGCGCATCGCCAATTTCGGCGGCGAGCGCGCGCCCAGCCCGTCGCCGGAGGATCGCCGCAAGGCGGCCTGCCGCCTCCTGCCGGCGATCCGCTCCCGGATCGCCTCCACCAAGCGCAAGGTCGGCCATTTCACCGATGCGCCAGAGGCGCTGCAGTTCGTCAATTCCCGAGATCTGGAGAACCTCGCCGCGCTCGGCGCGAGCTGCCCCGACCATTTCCTGCGCGCCAAGATCCGTCCGCTGATCGCGCCAGAGGACGCCGCCGAGCCGGTCTGCTTCCTCGCCTCCGATCTGGCGTCCAAATCGACCGGCGACATCGTCAACGTGGACGCCGGCAACGCGGTTTCCTTCGCCAGGTAGGATTCGCAGCGCTCCAGGTCGCAGTTGGGGAACGAGCCATGCCCGCGATATCAGTCGATTTCATCGCCGATCAAAACCGGCCGCGGCTCGCCGATCATCGCGAGGACTTCGAGGCGTGCGCCCGCCGGCTGACGCGGCGCGGGCTTGACGCCGAGGCGCTCGTGCGCGACGCCATGGCCTTCGCTGTCGCGGTGCCGAGCTGGGGAGTCGGAACCGGCGGCACGCGCTTCGCCCGATTTCCCGGCTCCGGCGAGCCTCGCCACGTCTTCGACAAGCTCGCCGATTGCGGCGTGATCAATAGCCTGACGCGTCTCACACCGACCGTCTCGCCGCATTTCCCCTGGGACCGTGTGAAGGACTATTCGGAGCTGCGCGAGGCGGCGAAGAGCCTCGGGCTCGCGTTCGACGCGGTCAACTCCAATACCTTCCAGGACCAGCCCGGCCAGCCGCTCTCTTACAAATTCGGCTCGCTCACCCATACCGACAAGGCGGTGCGCGATCAGGCGATCGCCCACAACGTCGAGTGCGTCGAGATCGGCCGGGCGCTCGGCTCGAAGGCGCTGACGGTCTGGATCGGCGACGGATCGAACTTCGCCGGGCAGTCGAGCCTCGCGCGCGCCTTCGACCGCTATCTCGACTCGGCCGCCGCGATCTATCGGGCGCTGCCCGAGGGCTGGCATATGCTGCTCGAGCACAAGCTCTATGAGCCCGCCTTCTATTCCACTGTGATTTCCGACTGGGGCAGCAGCTATCTTGCCGCCCAACACTTGGGACCCAAGGCCGAATGCCTGGTCGATCTAGGCCATCACGCACCCAGCGTGAATATTGAGCAGATCGTCGCGCGCCTCGCGCGTTTCGGCAAGCTCGGCGGCTTCCACTTCAACGACAGCAAATACGGCGACGACGACCTCGACGCCGGCTCGATCGATCCGTTTCGGCTCTATCTGGTGTTCCACGAGCTGGCGGAGGCCGGACGGGCGCTCGGGCCCAGCTTTTCGCCGTCCTATATGATCGACCAGTCGCACAATGTGACGGACCCGATCGAAAGCCTGATGCAATCGGCGATCGAGATCGCCCGCGTCCGGCTGCAGGCGCGGTTGGTGGACGCCGACGCGCTCGCCGCCGCACAGGAGGCCAACGACGCGCTGACGGCGCATCGGCTGCTGAAGGGCGGTTTCCTCACCGACGTTTCGCCGCTCATCGCCGAAGCGCGGCTCAGGGCCGGCGGCGCGCTCGATCCGACCGCGGCCTATCGCGCCAGCGGCTACCGGGCCGCGGTGGCGCGCGAGCGTCCGGCGGTCGCGGCCGGCTCGGCCGGCATCGTCTAAGGGATCGTCATGTCACGTCGCGGCGGCCGCGAATCGGCGGATGGGGAGGCGGCCGGAATCTGGCCGGGCGCGCGTGTCGGGGAAACACCATGAACGATCTCGCGGCGCTCGCGCGCGTTTCCGCCGAGCTCGGCGGCAACCGTCTCCTGATCCAGGCGGCGGGCGGCAACACCTCGATCAAGGCTGACGGCGTCCTGTGGGTGAAGGCGTCCGGACGCTGGCTCGCCAGAGCGCTGGACAAACCGATTTTTGCCGCGCTCGATCTCGCCCGCCTGACCCGCGCGCTCGCGCTCGGCGATCCGGCCTGCGAGACCTGCGAGGCGTTCGTGCGCGGCGATTTGTCCGCCCCTGGTCTGCGTCCCTCGGTCGAGACGGCGCTGCACGCCGGCCTGCCACAGCGCTTCGTCATTCATCTCCATTGCGTCGAAACGATCTCCCACGCGGTCCTTGTCGATGGCGCGGCCCGCGTCGCGCCGCTGCTCGACGGCCTCAAATGGCAATGGGTTCCCTATACTCGTCCCGGCCTGCCGTTGTTCCGGACGATTACGCCGGGCGCCGACATTTACGTTTTCGCCAATCATGGGCTGGTGGTCGCCGCGGACACGCTCGAGGCGGCCGTCGGCTTGGCCGAGACGGTGAGGCGGCGGCTGGCGCGCCCGGTTCAAGCCGCCCCGACCGGGCCTGCGCGCGGCGTCGAACGCGCGGGCTACCGCTTCACCGACGCGCCCGCGCTCACGCCGCACGGGGCGACGTTCGGCGCGGCCGGCACGCTCTATCCCGACCATCTGGTGTTCCTCGGCAGCGGCGCCTCGCTCATCGACAGCGTCGTCGGCGCGCCGCCGGTGATTCTCGCCCCCGGCGTTCCGCCGCTGGTGAGAGAGGATCTGACGCCGGCGCAGCTCGCCTTGGCCGAGTGCCTCGGGGACGTGGCGGCGAGGCTGGCGCCGGACGATCGTCCGCGTTACTTCACGGCGCAGGAAGAGCACGACCTTACCCATTGGGAAGCCGAGAAATACCGTTTGACGTCGCCCGGATCAGCATGACCCGCGCGCTCGGGATCGACGTCGGCGCGTCGGGGGCGCGGCCGGCGATCGTCGACGCGACCAACGCCGTCGTCGCCTTCGGCGTCGCGATTTCCGCCCGGGGAACGGGAACAGGGGGCGCCCGTTTCGCGCGCTTCCCGGGTCTGGGCGAACCTCGGAATGTCTTCGACAAACTCGACGATTGCGCGACGATTCACCCGCTCGTCCGGGCGACGCCGACGATCTCGCTCCATTTTCCCTGGGATTCGACCAGCGATTATCCGGCTTTGCGCGAAGCGGCTGAAGCGCGCGGCCTCGCCTTCGACGCCGTCAATTCCAACACCTTACCAGAATCGGCCCAGCCAGAAGCTCTCCTACAAGTTCGGCTCGCTGAGCCATGTCGATCGCGCGGTGCGCGAACAGGCGATCGCTCACAATGTCGAGTGCATCGAAATCGGCCGCAAGCTCGGCTCGAAGGCGCTCACCGTGTGGGTCGGCGACGGTTCGAACTTCGCCGGCCAATCCAACATGACGCTCGCGCTCGATCGCTACCTCGACTCTATGCGCGAGGTTTACAGCGCCCTGCCTGGCGACTGGCAGGTGTTCATCGAACACAAGTTATTCGAGCCGGCCTTCTACTCGACGGTAATTTCCGACTGGGGCACGAGCTTCGCCGCGGCTCAGGAGCTCGGCCCCAAGGCGCTGCGCCTGGTGGACCTCGGGCGCCACGCGCCCAACGTCAACATCGAGCAGATCGTCGCGCGGCTCGTGCGCTTCAAGAAGCTGGCCGGCTTTCATTTCAACGATTCCAAGGACGGCGACGACGATCTCGACGCCGGTTCGGTCGAACCATTCCGCGTGTTTCTCGTCTTCGATGAGCTGGTCGACGCACAAATGCGCAAGCCCGATAGTTTCGCCCCCGCCTACATGCTTGATCAATCGCACAACGTGACCGACCCGATCGAGAGCTTGATGCAATCGGCGATCGAATTGCAGCGCGCCTACGCACAGGCGCTCATCGTCGATCGCGAGGCGCTCTCGGCGGCGCAAGCGGCCAGCGACGCGCTCGGCGCCCATCTCGAACTCAAGCGAGCCTTCACCGCGGACGTTTCGCCAATTCTCGCCATGGCGCGACTGCGCGCCGGCGGCGCCATCGCGCCGATCGAGGTTTACCGCGCATCCGGTTAGGGTCGTTCTGAGCTGCACGGCGCGGCGCCAACGTACGACCGCTTAGGTGAAGATCCTATGAGGGCGATCGGCGGCCAAGGTCGGGTATCCTTGGTCTGTCGAATGACCTCAAGGAGAAGGAAGATGTCTCAATTCTCGGGATCCACGCAGCCTGCCCTCGACTACAATTCTACTATTATCGGCGCGGTGGAATTGAGCGAGAAGAAATGGGTGCTCGCCGTTCAATTGCCGGGAGTTATCCGCCATTCGCGACACGTTTTGGACGCTGGTGGTGACGAGTTGGCTGCTTTCATCGAGCGGTT
>JBEKAL010000255.1:0-5497 GCA_050015935.1 Roseiarcus sp. | reverse complement strand
ATGGGCGCTTCCTTCGCGCCGATCGTCTACGCCGCGCCGGTGCAGATGCTCGCCTATCACACCGCCGTCATCATGGGCAAAGACGCCGACCAGCCGCGCAATCTCGCCAAATCGGTGACGGTGGAGTAGGCTCGCGGCGCGCTCGCGCCTTGCATTTGCCGGCTAGGGCGGCCATGTTCGCCGCGTCCCTTCCTGCCGAGAGCGACGATGACGTCAGAGCCCAAGCCCGGCGGCGCGTTTCACCGCTCGCTCGCCGCGCGACTGCGATCTTGGTTCTTCACCGGGCTGGTGATTTTCGGCCCGGTCGCGGTCACCGCTTACATCGCGTGGTGGTTCGTCGACACCGTCGACAATTGGGTCAGGCCGCTGGCCCCGGCGAGCCTCTGGCCCGATTCCTATCTGCCGTTCCACGTCCCCGGCTTCGGCGTCGCCATCGTGCTCATCAGCCTCACCTTGCTCGGCTTCCTCGCCGCCAATATCGCCGGCCGCACGCTGGTGAACATCGGCGAGGCGATGGTCGATCGCACGCCGGTGGTGCGCGGCATCTACAAGAGCGTGAAGCAGATATTCGAAACCTTGTTCAGCCAGAGCGGCACGCATTTTCGTAAAGTGGGGCTGGTCGAGTTTCCCTCCAAGGGTTCATGGACCATTGTGTTCATTTCCTCCGCTCCCGCCCAAGCCGTCGCCGACGTTCTGCCGCCCGGCGCCATGACGTCGGTGTTCCTGCCGTGCACGCCCAATCCGACGACGGGTTTCTATTTCTTCCTGCCGACGGCGGACGTCATCGAATTGGCGATGACGCCGGACGACGCGGCCAAGCTCATCATGTCGGCGGGGCTGATCCAGCCCGAGGGCCAGGCCGCGCTCGCCGCGATGGCCCAGGCGGCGCGCCGCGAAAGCCGGGCGATCGGCGCGAGCGGGGCCCGAGGCCCCTGAAAGCGCGCTCGGGGTCGGATCGGGGGCCGGGGGGAAGGAGGCGGCGCGGCGGGCCCCGCTGTCACGCGCCTCAACCTATGCTATCAAGGGCTGCTCGCGCGCCGCCGGCGCGCCGCGAATCGGCCGCCGCGGCGGCCAGCGGATAAACGATGTCCGTCCAACGAGAGATGTGGGTCCAACGATGGCCTCCTTGCCGAACTTCGATCTTGCCGACCTCAAGCGCCGCATGCAGGGCGCGATCGCCACGCTCCAGCACGAGCTGAACGGCCTGCGCACGGGCCGAGCGAGCGTCGGGCTCCTCGAACCCGTCCATGTCGAGGCCTATGGGCAGCGCATGCCGCTCAATCAGGTGGCGACGATCAGCGTGCCCGAGCCGCGCGCCTTGTCCGTTTCGGTCTGGGACAAGGGGATGGTCCATGCGGTCGACAAGGCGATCCGCGACGCCAATCTCGGCCTCAGCCCGACGGTCGAGGGCACGACGCTGCGCATCCGCATCCCCGAACTCAACGAGCAGCGCCGCAAAGAAATGGTCAAGGTCGCGCACAAGTACAGCGAGGACGCGCGCGTCGCCGTGCGTCACGTCCGCCGCGAGGGAATCGACGTGCTCAAGAAACTGCTCAAGGAGCACGCGACCGCCGAGGACGACGAAAAGCGCCACGAGGTCGAAGTGCAGAAGGCGACCGATCAGGCGATCGGAGAAATCGATGCCTTGCTCGCGGCCAAAGAAAAGGAAATCATGCAGGTCTAGTCGCGCCGCAACTCCGCCGAGGCTGCCGCATGTCGTCGTCCCCAATTGCCACGTCGCGCTTCAAAGCCCATCGCCGCGAGCCCGAGCACGTCGCCATCATCATGGACGGCAACGGGCGCTGGGCGCAGGCGCGCGGCCTGCCGCGGTTCGAGGGCCATCGGCGGGGCGTCGAGGCGGTGCGCCGCGCGGTGCGATCGGCTATCGATTTCGGCATCCCATATCTGACCATTTATAGTTTTTCGTCGGAGAACTGGAGCCGGCCGGCCGAAGAGGTCGCCATGCTGATGGGGCTTCTCGAACGTTACGTCCGCAACGATCTGGCCGATCTTCATCGCAATGACGTGAGGGTGCAGGTGATCGGCGAGCGCGCGGGGCTTTCCGCCGACATCGCGGCGCTGCTCGACGAAGCGGAGACGCTGACGGCGGCCAATCGCGGCCTCACCCTCATCGTCGCCTTCAACTACGGCGCGCGGCAGGAGATCGTCGAGGCGGCGCGCAGCTTGGCGCGTCAGGCGGCCGAGGGCAAGCTCGATCCGGCGGCGATCGACGCCGATCTCTTCGCGACGCGGCTCGGCGCCGCGGGCATTCCCGATCCCGACCTCATCATCCGCACCTCGGGCGAGCAGCGTCTTTCGAATTTTCTGCTTTGGCAGGCGGCCTATGCGGAGTTGATCTTCCTGCCGATCCATTGGCCGGATTTCGATCACGCCGCCTTCGAGTCCGCGCTGGCGCAATTCGCGGCGCGCGAGAGGCGGTACGGCGGCTGCGGCGCGCCGGCGCCGGTCAAGTCGGCTTCGTGAGGGCGCGTGATGCCTGACCCTGCGCAAGATCGGGCGACGAGCGGGGCGACGGCTTCGGGCGGCCTGGGGAGCAGGGTCGGCGCCGACCTGCCGCTGCGCGCCGCCGCCGGCGTGACCCTGATGGCCGTCGCTCTGATCGCGGCCTGGGCGGGCGGCTTTTCGTTTCTGGCGTTCTGGTTTCTCGCCTCGGCGATCGTCTTGTGGGAATGGCAAAGGCTGATCGGCGGCGAGCGGTTCCTGGCGCGGCTCGGCGTGGGCGCGCTGACGCTCGTCGCGGTTTCTCCTTTCGCCTTGCACGGCTCGGCGAGGGGGGCGCTCGCGGCGCTCGCCGTCGGGGCCGTCCTCACGGGACTTGTCGCTGGCGCCGACCCGCGAGCGCGCTTCTGGTCGGGCGCCGGCGTCGCTTACGCGGGGGCGCTCGTCGCGAGCGCCGCCTTGCTGCGCGCGAGCCCGTCTTACGGCCTGCCCGCGGTCCTCTGGCTGTTCGCGGTCGTCTGGACGACCGACATCATGGCGTATTTCGGCGGTCGGCTGATCGGCGGCCCCAAATTGTGGTCGCGCGTTTCGCCGGGCAAGACCTGGTCCGGCGCCGCCGTCGGCGCGCTCACGGGCGCGCTCTGCGGCGCCGTCGTCGGCCTCCTCGCCGCGCCTTCGGGCGCGCGTCTCGTCCCCATCCTGCTTCTCGGACTCGCCGCCTCGGTCGTCGCGCAGCTGGGCGATCTCTTCGAATCCGCGCTGAAACGGAGGTTCGGCGTGAAGGATTCCAGCGGTCTCATTCCCGGCCACGGCGGCATGATGGATCGCCTCGACGGGTTCGTCGCCGCGGCGGCGTTCGCGGCGCTGGTCGGCTGGGCGCGCGCCAACGGCGATTGGATCGCGGGCGGTCTCTTCCAATGGTGAAAACGTGACAGAGTCCTTCGCCCGGCCTGCCTCGAACGCGGCGCGCCGACAACGGTTGCGCATGCGCTGGCGATTCACCATATCGCGCGAGATAGGGCGCTGGCCCTCTTGGCCTCGGGCCGGCTATAGGTCATTGTAAACGAATTGGTAACCAAGACGGTCGAGCGCGCATTGCGCTCCTGCGGGCGACGGAGGCCATGGAATGGCGCTATTGAACGAATTGCGCGCGGCCATCGAGTGGATGGGCTGGTATGTGCTGCCGTTCGTTTTCGTCATGAGCGTGATCATTTTCTTTCATGAACTCGGCCATTTTCTTGTTGGACGCTGGTGTGGTGTAAAAATCGAGGCGTTCTCTCTCGGTTTTGGGCCCGAATTATATGCCCGCGTCGATAAATTGGGCACGCGCTGGCGGCTCGCCGCTTTTCCTCTTGGCGGGTACGTAAAATTTTACGGCGACGCCAACGCGGCGAGCGCGCCGGACGTTGCGGGCGTGGAGGCGATGTCGCCCGGCGAGCGGGCGCAGACCCTGGCCGGCCAGCCGTTGCGCAATCGCGCCGCGATCGTCGCCGCCGGGCCGATCGCCAACTTCATTCTCGCCTTCGTCATTTTCACCGCGCTTTTCATGATTTTCGGACGGTTCGAGCACACCGCGCGGATCGGCGGCGTCGAAACCGGGTCGGTGGCCGAGCGGGCGGGATTCCTGGCGGGCGACCTCGTCAGGTCGATCAACGGCGAGCCGGTCGAGACGTTTCAGGACTTGCAGCAGGCCACGATGCTGAGCACAGGGCTGCCGATGTCGTTCGTCGTCGAGCGCGCGGGTGGCGAGGTGGCGCTGAACGCGACGCCCGAGATCGCCGTGGTCGATCAGGGCCCGCTCGGCAAGCGCCGGATGGGACATCTCGGGCTCGCCTCCTCGCGCGATCCCGCCGACGTGACGTTCGAGCATTGCGGGGCGCCGACCTGCGCCGTTTGGGGCGCGGAGCAGGTCTGGTTCATCGTCAGGGCGACCGGCGCCTACGTCGGCGGACTGTTCGCCGGCCGGGAGTCGGCCGACAGCCTTTCCGGACCGATCGCCGTGTCGCAGATCGCCGGCGAAATGGCGAAAATCAGCCCCTGGCAATTGTTCAACCTCGCCGCGCTGTTTTCGGTTTCGGTCGGCTTGATGAATCTGCTGCCGATTCCCCTGCTCGACGGCGGCCATCTGATGTTTTTCGCGCTCGAAGGTCTGCGGGGTCGTCCGCTGAGCGAGCGCGTTCAGCAAATCGGCTTGCGCGTGGGCATCGCCTTTGTCGCCCTGCTGGTGATTTTCACGACTTCGCACGACATTTTTCGGCTCGTAGGCGGCGGCAATTAACCCTTAGTCGACCATGAATCGTGTCGCATCGGCAACGGTGCGGCGAATTGGCGTAGGGTGCGGCGAATTCGAGTTTGCATGGGCGCGCAAAACGGGTAAAAGCGAATTAAGAATTTGCTCGCCCGGCAGCGGGCAAACGCGCTACCTTCGACGCAAAGCGCGGATTCGGCCATGACGCGTGACGCGCCGCGAGGCGCGGGCGCCAAAGACCGAGGCCGTTTGGCCTGGTTGCGATGCAGGGACAACGAGCCAAATGCATTTATTTCATGGCTATTTTCGTGCGCTCCTTCTCGCGGTTGCGTTGGTTTCGGGCGCGCTCTGGTCTTGCGCGCCGGCGGCGGCCCAAGTCAGCCCGCAAACCGTCGTCGTCGAAGGCGCGAGCCGCGTCGACGCGGCCACGATTCGTTCTTATTTCTCCGGCACGGACCAGGCGAGCGTCAATCGCGCCGTCGCGGACCTGTCGGCGACGGGCATGTTCTCCAAGGTGAGCGCGAAGATCGTCGACGGCCAGGTGGTCGTCACGGTGGTCGAAAGCACGCAGATCATCAATCGCGTGGCGTTCGAGGGCGGCAACAAGCTCAAGAGCGACCAACTCGCGGTCGAAATCCAGTCGAAGCCGCGCACCGGCTTCGACAAGGCCAAGGCCGACGCCGACATCGATCGCATCAAGGGCGCCTACAAGAAAATCGGTCTCAGCGCCGCGCAGGTCAGCTATCGCCTGGTGCAACTGCCCAACGGACGCGTCGATCTGGTCTTCAC
>JBEKAL010000254.1:0-5529 GCA_050015935.1 Roseiarcus sp. | reverse complement strand
ATTCGGCGTGCGCAGCATTTCGCTTTCCGACTTCTGGATGAGGTCGCCGATATAGGTGATGTTGTCGTTCTTCAGGCAATTGGCCGAGCGCACGGAAAGCTCGAGTTCGTCGACCTTCTTCAGCAGGGCCGGGTTGAAGGCGAGCTCGGGGATCGCGTGCTGCGCCTCCTCGCGCCGCGGCTCCTCGAAATTGACGAACACTCCGAGCTGATCCTGCAGGATGCGCGCGGCGTAGGCGAGCGCGTCCTCCGGCGACATCGCGCCGTTGGTCTCGATCGTCATCGTCAGCTTGTCTTTGTCGAGATCCTGGCCCTCGCGAGTGTTCTCGACGCGGTAGGAGACCTTCTTGACCGGCGAGAACATGCTGTCGATCGGCATCAGCCCGATCGGCGAATCCTCGGCGCGGTTGCGATCGGCCGGCACGTAGCCCTTGCCCGTCGTCACCGTGAATTCGATGCGGATGTCCGCGCCTTCGTCGAGCGTGCAGATGACGAGTTGCGGATTGAGGATCTGGATGTCGCCGGTGGTCTGGATGTCGGCGGCGGTGACGGCGCCGGGGCCGCGGCGCTTGAGGATCAGACGCTTGACGCCGTCGCCCTGCATCTTGACCGCGATGTCCTTGACGTTGAGCACGATATCGACGACGTCCTCGCGAACGCCGGGAATCGACGAGAATTCGTGCAGCACGCCGTCGACGTGAATCGAGGTGATCGCCGCGCCCTGCAGCGACGACAGAAGCACGCGGCGCAGCGAATTGCCGAGCGTCTGGCCAAAGCCGCGCTCCAACGGCTCGGCGACGACGGTGGCGACGCGGCGCGGATCGTCGCTATGAATGACTTCGAGCTTCTTCGGCTTGATGAGTTCTTGCCAGTTCTTCTGAATCACGACTTGAGCCTTCCGTTCGACCAAGCTCTGCCGGGCGACGCCTTGCGGGGTCCGGCGCGCGGCCCCTCAGCGCCCGCGCTGGCGCGCCGCGATCAATCAGACGCGGCGACGCTTGCGCGGGCGGCAACCGTTGTGCGCGATCGGCGTCACGTCGCGGATCGAGGTCACGTTGAAGCCGGCGGCCTGGATCGCGCGAAGCGCCGACTCGCGTCCCGAACCCGGACCGGAGACCTCGACTTCGAGCATGCGCATGCCGTGTTCGGCGGCCTTCTTGACCGCGTCCTCGGCGGCCATCTGAGCGGCGAAGGGCGTCGATTTGCGCGAGCCCTTGAACCCCATCGTCCCCGCCGACGACCACGAGATCGTATTGCCCTGCGCGTCGGTGATGGTGATCATCGTGTTGTTGAACGTCGAGTTCACATGGGCGACGCCCGACACGATGTTCTTGCGTTCGCGGCGCCGAACGCGGGTCGCTTCCTTAGCCATTGCTTCGTCCTTCAAACGCGCCAGCGGCGCGAAAAACCCTCAAATCCGTGAGACGTTGCGCTTCCGCGATCACTTCTTCTTGCCGGCGATCGCCTTGGCCTTGCCCTTGCGCGTGCGTGCGTTGGTGTGCGTGCGCTGGCCGCGAACGGGCAACGACCGGCGATGGCGAAGCCCGCGATAGGCGCCAAGGTCCATCAGGCGCTTGATGTTGATCGCCACTTCGCGGCGCAGATCGCCCTCGACCATGTAATCGCGATCGATCGTCTCGCGGATTTGCATCACTTCGGCGTCGGTGAGCTGGGCGACGCGGCGCTCGGCGGGGATGTGCACCTTCTCGCAAATCTCTTTGGATTTCGTCGGGCCGATGCCGTGAATATATTGCAGCGCGATGACGACGCGCTTGTTGGTGGGTATGTTGACCCCTGCGATACGAGCCATGGCCCATGCTCCATTTCGGCGGCGCCCCGGCGCGAAGCCGATGCGCGGCGGTTGAAGAGCCCTCGACGTCCGGTGGAGGCCGGCCCTTGCCAAGAGACCGCAAAACGCAAAAAGTCCCATGCGCTCGCAACGGCGCCGGGACCCTGAACGCGCTCGGGATGGCGTCCCTATAGACCGCGGACCGCCGGCCGTCAACAGCCGCCCGCCTCGATTGGCCAGGGGCGTGAGCGCGGCTCGCGATCCCAGCGCATGAGCGGCGAGGGGACGACGGGACTAACCGAGCCAAGCGCCGCCCGAACCAAATTCGCAGCCTGATCCAACGACGCTGCGGCCGTCTCGACACTCGACGCATTGACAGACGCGGCCAAATAGTACAGTATGTCCATCGAGTGACTATCAACATCGCTCCCGCTTGCGCAGTCAGAAGGAATGGGTCGCCGCCATGTCGCACTGTTATCAGGATAACTCGCTTTCCATCGGCCACACGCCGCTGATCCGCCTCAACCGGGTCGTCGACGGCGCGCCCGCCACGGTCCTGGCCAAGACCGAGGGACGCAATCCCGCTTACTCCGTCAAATGCCGCATCGGCGCCGCGATGGTCTGGGACGCCGAGAAACGCGGCCTGCTCGGTCCGGGCAAGGAGCTCGTCGAGCCGACCAGCGGAAACACCGGCATCGCACTCGCTTTCGTCGCCGCCGCGCGCGGCATTCCGCTGACCTTGACGATGCCGGAGACCATGAGCCTCGAGCGGCGCAAACTGCTGATCGCGTTCGGCGCGAAGCTGGTTCTCACCGAGGGGCCGAAGGGCATGAATGGCGCGATCGCCAGGAGCGAAGAGATCGCCGCCTCCGCTCCCAGCCGCTTTGTTCTTCTCCAGCAGTTCAAGAATCCGGCCAATCCCGCCATTCACGAGGAGACGACGGGGCCGGAAATCTGGAACGACACCGACGGCGCCGTCGACATCTTCGTTTCCGGCGTCGGCACCGGCGGGACCATCACCGGCGTCTCGCGCTACATCAAGCGCACGCGGGGAAAGCCGATCGTCTCGGTCGCCGTCGAACCGTCGGCGAGCCCCGTCCTCACGCAGCGCCGCGAGGGCCAGCCGTTGAAGCCCGGCCCGCACAAGATCCAAGGCATCGGCGCCGGTTTTGTCCCGGACGTGCTCGATCTGTCGCTGGTGGACGCGATCGAGCAGGTCGGCAACGAGGAGGCGATCGCCTTTGCGCTTCGTCTGGCTCGCGAAGAGGGCATCCTCGCGGGAATTTCCGGCGGCGCGGCGGCCGCCGTGGCCGTGCGCCTCGCCAAGCGCCCCGAGAACGCCGGCAAGACCATCGTGACGGTTCTCCCGGATTCCGGCGAACGCTACTTGAGCACGGCGCTTTTCGAAGGCGTATTCGACCCCCAGGGTCTCGCCGCGTAACCGCCGACGATGGCGACGGCCAAGCGCCGGCAGTCACGCGGCGTGGGACTATTGCCCTTTCGAGCGCTGAGGCGCGCGCGTCTCGGCCGTCGGCGGCGCGCCGGCGCCCGACCAAGCCATGGCGAGGACGGCGGCGAAGATCACCGTCCCGCCAATGAGCGTGGCCGCGGCCGGCGTCTCCCCGAACGCCAGCCAAACCCAAACCGGGCCGAAAATCGTCTCGGTCCGCGCGAGCAGCGTCTGGCCGACTGCGGGCACGGACGGCGCGCCGCGCAGGAACAGGGCGAAGCCCAGCCCCATCAATACGAAGCCGGCGGCGAAGGCGGAGAGCGTTTCCCACGGCGGCGGCGCCAACGTCGCGCCCTCGCCCAAGCAGACGCCGGCCGCGAGCAGCGCCGAGAACACGCCGTAGCCGACCATCGCCGGACCGAAGTCGCGTTCGGGCGCGAGGCGCATGCACACGCTGACGACGGCGAAGCTCAGCGCACAGAGAAGCGCCGAGACGTCGCCGACGACGTGGCCGGCCTCGAACCCGCCGCCGACGATAATGACGCGACCGCAAAAGCCGAGCGCCGCCGATCCGACCTGCCGCGCCTCGAGTCGCTCGCGCAAGATGAGAAACCCGAGGATGGCCGAGAGCAACGGCGCGCAGGACGAGAGGAACAGCGCGTTGGCGACGCTGGTGAGTTTCAGCGCGACGATGAAACCGATCGCGGCAAGGCTGAGCGCGAACGCAGCGACGATTCCGAGCGGCCCCAGGGCGAAGAAGCCGGCGAGGATCGCGCCGCGGCCCTTCGAGCGCGCGAGCAACGCGAAAAGCGAGCGCGACGCCGAGCCCGCGATAGACCAGGAATTGCCAGGCGTCGAGGATGCGGCGCCAGACGGATGAAAACGCCGGTGAAGCTCCAGCACAGTCTCCCGGCGAGCACGCTGAGCGCGCCGGCCAGCAAGCGGGTCTGCGATCTCGTCGCCGCCGCGTCGGCCATCCTACCGTCCCGTCCACACCGGCGGGCGCTTCTCCGCGAAGGCTCGCGGACCCTCCCGCGCGTCTTCCGAGTCGTAGCCCGTCGAGAAGAACCGGTCCCCCTGCGCCGGTCAGGATCGCGACGCGCGCTTCCGGGTCGTCCTGGGAGGCGCGAAAGGCGACGTAGAGCGCGCGGCTCGTCGCGGCGTCGACGGCGTTGGCTTTGGGCCGATCGAGCGTCACCTGGCGGAGCGCGCCGTGGCGCGCGACATGAACGGATGTCGTCATCGGGGCTCCTCTCGATTTTGTATGAAGTCGGCGTCGATTGCGCGGGGCGATCGGCGGGTTCCGACGATCCGCCGCGATTCGCCGCCGGGCCTTGCCGAGGCCGAGCTTGGCGCGCGCCGCTTCCCGCGCCGAAGCGGCGATCTCGCCCCCGCTTCCTCGTTCGCTGACCGACCGAACCTCCGGCGGCCAAACTGCGCCATCCCGGCCGCCCGCACAACGGCGGCGGCGCCGCGAGCGAGACGGCCGTCGATGTTCGAGGATAAGAAAAAGCTGCGACGGCTTGCCAACAGGCCTCTCGATGAACGACAGCAGGCCGCGCGTCGAATCGAGGGCGGGGCGCGACGTCTCGCTCGCGGCGCCGGGAAAAGAGGAAGAATGTCTGCGTGAGCCTGCTCGCCGTCAAACTGATCGTCACGCCGCTGATGATTCTCGCCGCCAGCCTGGTGGGAGGGCGCTGGGGCGACGCCCTGGGCGGTTGGCTCGTCGGCTTGCGCCTCACCTCGGGGCCGGTCGCGGTGTTTCTGGCCGTCGAACACGGCGCGGATTTCGCCGCCGAAGCGAGCGCGGGCTCGCTCGCCGGGGTCATCGCGCAGGCCGGCTTCTGTCTGGGCTATGCGTTGGCGGCGCCGCGAGGCTGGCCGGCCGGCCTCATCGGCGGCGCCGGCGCCTTCGCGGTCAGCGCCGCCGCGTTGCAGGCCGGCGGGCTCGCGCCGGCGATCCTGTTCGCCCTTGCGCTCGGCGCCCTCGTCGTCACGCTCCGTTTGCTGCCGCGCGAATTTCGCCCGTCCGCGCCGACCGAAGCGCCATGGTGGGAAATTCCGGCGCGCATGGCGTTGGTGACGACGCTGGTGGTGGCGGTGACTTCGTTCGCCTCCCTGCTCGGCGCGCGGGCCAGCGGGGTGGTCGCCAGCTTTCCGCTGATCGGCGCCTAAGTGTCCGTCCAGAGACTTTTCGAGTCATTTGAGTCGGTTGTCGGCGGTGGAGAAAATCGCTTGAAGAGCCCGACTCTTTTGTGATTCCTTGCGTGGCGTCGATTCGTGAGGCGCCA
>JBEKAL010000253.1:0-5542 GCA_050015935.1 Roseiarcus sp. | reverse complement strand
ATCATGCGTCTGGCCGTCGCCGGCCCCTTCGATCCCGCAAGGGCCGCCAGCGGCGTCAAACGGCGCATCGCCGCCGCCGCGGCGCTGCCCGACTTCGAATCGCTGCAAGGGGCGGTGCGCGAAGCGCGCGATAAGGTGCGCCGCGTCTATGCCAGAGTGCTGGGCGGACACGCGGGGTGAGGCGAGCGGCGCCGCGAAGGGCGAGGACATGAAAGGAATGAAGATGTGAGGTCGGCTCGCGCCGCTCTCGCCTCTTCTCGCGCCGCCGCGATCGAAGCCTCCGCGAACGGCGAAGAGGGGCCAAAGGGCGCCGGGAAGCCAAAAGGGCTGATCAGCGAGAACACTGGCCATCGAAGCGCGGGCGCTGTGAACATAGTGCTTGACGCGAAGTCAAAAGTACACTACTCGTCTATTCCTATGAAGCGCTCGCTAGGGCGTTCACCGAAGGGGAGAAGCGCGTGTCGCCCATTCACCGAGTTGGTCTGGCCGCCGCCATGGACGCACAAGCCGAGGCGCACGGCGACCTTGTCATTGGTTTGGCGGGCGCGGGAGAGATGGGCACCGACATGGTCGTGGAGCTGTCTCTGATGTCCGGCGTCAAGCTCGGCGCGGTATCGGAGATTCGCGCCTCGGCGGCGCGCGACGCGGTTCTGATGTCGGGGCGCGACGCGAGCGATATCGTTTCGGCCTCCAGCGCCTCCGCGATCGATCGAGCGATCGAAGCGGGGAAAGTGGCGCTGACGGACGACTACATGGCGCTGTGCTCGGCGGGCCGGATCGACGTGATCATCGACGCCACGGGCAATCCGAACGTCGGCACGTCGATCGCCCTCGAGTCGATGAAGAACGGCAAGCACATCGTCATGCTCAACGTCGAGTCGGACATTACGATCGGCCGCTTCCTCAAAGAGGAAGCGAAAAAGGCCGGCGTGGTCTACACCGGCGCGGCTGGCGACGAGCCTGCGGCGACGGTTGAACTCGTGGGGTTCGCGCAGGCGCTCGGATTCGAGATCGTCGCCGCCGGCAAAGGCAAGAACAATCCGCTTCAATTGGACGCCACTCCCGACCAGTTCGAGGAGGAAGCGCGGCGGCGCGACATGAACGCGCGGATGCTGGTCGAGTTCGTCGACGGGTCGAAGACGATGATCGAAATGACCGCGGTGGCGAACGCAACCGGACTCAAACCCGATATTCCGGGAATGCACGGTCCCAAAGCGACGAAAAGCGAACTCGCGCAGGTGTTGTGCACCAAGCAGGACGGCGGCATTCTCGAGAAATCCGGCGTCGTCGATTATTCGATCGGCGAGGGGGTGGCCCCGGGCGTGTTCTGCGTCGTCAAGCCGCGGCACCCGCGCGTGCTCGAACGCATGATCGACTTGAAGGTCGGGCCTGGCCCTTGTTTCGGGCTCATCCGGCCCTATCACCTGACCAGTCTCGAAGTCCCGCTTTCCGCGATCCGCGCGGCGCGCAACCGCGCTGCCGATCTCGAGCCGATCGCCGAGCCCGTCGGGGAATGCGCCGCCGTCGCCAAGCGCGACCTCAAGCCGTCGCAAACGCTCGGCCAGATCGGCGAATACGATTACCGCGGGTTCGCGATGACGTGGTCGGACGCGCGCGACGCGGGCGCCCTTCCGCTCGGCCTCGCCGAACGCGCCCGCACGCTGCAGCCGATCAAGGCGGGCGAGCTCCTAACCTACAAAAATTGTGCGCCCGACGAATCCCTCATCGTCACGCAAATTCGGCGCCGCCTCGACCAGGCGGACGCTCGCTTCCTCCGCGCGTGAAGCGAGAACGCGGCGCGGCGCGAGTGACGAGACGTTCTTCTGCGCCCAAAATCGAGGTCTGCATGATGGACCACAGAGTGGCCTCCCCTCTCACTCGACCTGCGGCCAATCGGCCGGCGGTTTATGATCGTCTCACCAGCGCGCAAATCCGTGACGCGCTGCGCAAGATAATTCTCATCCGACGCTTCGAAGAGACCGCGGAGGACGAGTATACGCGCGGCTTGAGTTACGGCACCATGCATCTGTCGATCGGCGAGGAGGCCACGGCCGTCGGCATTTGCACGCCGCTGAGCGACACCGATTTGATCACCTCGACGCACCGCGGCCACGGCCACTGCATCGCCAAGGGCGGGGACGTCAAGCGCATGTTCGCGGAGTTTCTGGGCAAGGAGACCGGGTATTGCCACGGCCGCGGCGGTTCGATGCACATCGCCGATCCCAGCAAAGGCAATCTCGGCGCAAACGGCGTCGTTGGAGGCGGCATCCCGATCGCCGTCGGCGCGGCGCTCGCCGTCAAGCGGCGCCGGACGGGAGCTGTCGTTGTCTGCTTTTTTGGCGACGGAGCGAATAACGAGGGCGCGTTTCACGAGTCCCTCAACATGGCGTCGGTTTGGAAGCTGCCCGTCGTGTTCGCGTGCGAGAACAACCTGTACGGCATGTCGACTTCGATCAAGCGATCGACGGCGGTCAAGGATGTGGCGCAACGCGCGGTTGCCTACGCGATGCCGGGCGTCATCGTCGAGGGCAACAAATTCGCGGAAGTCGCCGAAGCCTCTTTCCAAGCGGTCGAGCGGGCAAGAGCCGGCGACGGCCCGAGTTTGATCGAGTGTAAGACTTACCGAATTCGCGGACACTCGAAAAGCGATCGCAATCTTTATCGGACCAAGGAAGAGATCGAGTCTTGGCAGAAGCGGGACCCGATCCGGTTCCTCGAGGCTGAACTCGAAGCGTTTGAACTCGCAAGCCGGGCGGAAATCGAGGCCATCCACGCGCAAGTCGAAGAAGAGATTGCGAAGGGCGTCGCGTTCGCCGAAGCGAGCCCCGTCCCTTCGGCCAAAGAGCTCCTGCGCGACGTCTACACAACGTCGGAACGGTGAGACGATGGCTGCGCCCGAACGTGATCTCAGCTTTGCCCAAGCCATCCGAGAAGCGATGGCGATCGCGATGGAGGCAGACGAGAATGTCTTCCTGATGGGGGAAGACATCGGAGTCTATGGCGGCGCCTTCCAAGTGACCGGCGATCTCGTCCGCAGATTCGGCGAAGAGCGCGTGATGGATACGCCGATTTCCGAGCTAGGCGGCGCGGGAGTCGCGGTAGGCGCGGCGCTGAACGGCATGCGGCCGATTTACGAATTCCAGTTTTCCGATTTCTCCATGCTCGCGTCGGAACAGATCGTCAATCAAGCCGCCAAGTTGCACTTTATGCTGGGCGGCGCTGTTTCCGTGCCGGTCGTGTTCCGGTTGCCCACCGGCTCGGGAACCGGCGCGGCGGCCCAGCACAGTCAGAGCCTGCAAGCTTGGTTCGCCCATGTGCCGGGGCTCAAGGTTGTCGAACCGACGACGCCGCGCGAGGCCAAGGGCATGCTGCTCGCGGCTGTAGCCGATCCCGACCCCGTAATGATCTTCGAGCACAAGCTTCTTTACAAAACGAAGGGCCCCGTGCCGGAGGGCTATTATACGGTGCCGCTCAATAGGGCGGAGGTCGTTCGGCCAGGCTCCGACCTGACGATCGTCGCCTCCGGACTGATGACGGTGCGGACGTTGGAGGCGGCGGAAACGCTCGCGCAAAGTGGCGTGGACGCCGAAGTAGTCGATCTGCGCTCGCTGCGTCCGCTCGATATCGGCGCGATCTGCCAGAGCGTGAAGAAGACTTCGCGACTGATGTGCGTCTACGAAGGCGTGAAGACCTTGGGGATCGGAGCGGAAATTAGCGCCGCGATCGCGGAGAGCGAGGCGTTCGACTTCCTGGACGCTCCAATCGTTCGGTTGGGCGGCGCGGAGGCCCCCATTCCTTACAGCCCTATTCTCGAAAGGGCGTCGGCTCCGCAGGTCGCCGATATTGTCGAAGCCGCCCACCGACTCGCGAACGGAAGCATATAGCATGGCTGTCGAGGTCATTCTGCCGCGCGTCGACATGGACATGACGACCGGGAAGCTCACGCGCTGGTTCAAGAGCGAAGGCGAAGCGGTAGACAAAGGCGCGACGCTGTTCGAGATCGAGACCGACAAGGCTGCAATGGAAATTGACGCGCCCGCCTCGGGCGTGCTTCGCGGCGTCAGCGCCAAAGCAGGAGACGAATTACCGGTCGGAAGCGTCATCGCTTGGATATATGCGGTCGATGAGCCCTACGACGCCGCCGCGGCGCGCATTGGCCGTCCGAGCGTCGCAGCTCCCCAGCCGGCGGCGACGGATGCGACTCCCGATCAGGGCCGCGTCAAGGCCATTTCCGGGTCCGTGTCGCCCTCGATAGGCGTCCGTGCGACGCCGCAGGCGCGCATGAAAGCGCGCCAAAGCGGAATTGATATCGCGGCGATCAAGGGCTCGGGCCCGCGAGGCCGGGTTCAAGCGCGCGACGTTGCGGCCGGCGCTACGATGATCGCGCCGGTTTCGAAGCTCGATCGCGCCGACGACCGTGAGCGGTTTGCGCAAGGCGCGGGCGAGAGCCGTCCGGGGACGACCGACGAGGCGAAGGCGGCGTTCGCAGTTGCCGGCGCCCTGAGCGGCGGCGCGGCGTCGCCCGACGTCCCGACGGTGGATTTCGCCAAATTCGGTCCCGTGGAGACCGCGCCGCTTTCGCGCATCCAGCGCATCGCAGGACCGCGCCTGCACGCCTCATGGCTCAACATCCCGCACGTCACCCACTGCGATGAGGCGGACGTCACCGATCTCGACGCCTTCCGCAAGACGCTCGACGAAGAGGCCAAGGCGGACAAGAAGGCGCCCTACCGCGTTTCGCTGCTGCCGCTGGTGATGAAGGCGTCGGTGGCGACACTGAAACAGTTTCCGACTTTCAACGCCGCGCTCGCGCAAGGGCAGGACGCGCTGATTCTGCGTCACTATTGGCATATCGGCGTTGCCGTCGACACGGTCGAAGGGCTCGTGGTCGCGGTTGTCAAGGACGTCGACAAAAAAGGCGTCATCGAACTGGCTCGAGAACTCGGCGCATTATCGGCCAAGGCGCGCGAAGGAAAACTTCTGCCGAGCGAAATGCACGGCTCGACCTTCACGATCTCGTCGCTCGGCGGCATCGGCGGCACGGCGTTCACCCCGATCGTCAATGCGCCGGAGGTGGCCATTCTCGGCGTCGTGCGATCCAAGATGGCGCCTGTTTGGGACGGCGCCGCATTCCAGCCGCGCCTCATGTTGCCGCTTTGCCTCTCGTACGATCACCGCGTGATCGACGGCGCGACGGCGGCGCGTTTTTCGCGTCATCTCGCGCAGACGCTCGGAGACATGCGGCGCGCCTTGTTGTGAGCGAGCCTGTGAAGGGCTTCGCGCGCGATCCCCCTCGATTTGACGCGACCTCGCGCATTTTGACGGGTCAGACGGCGTCCCCGCGGATCGTATTCGGAAATGACGCGCACGGCCGATTCGAGAGGAAACGCGGCGCGGCCGAAGGCGGCGTTCGCCGCTGATCGCTAGAGCGTATCCCTTTTAGCTGGAACCGTATCCGGCGTTTTTGAAGTAGTTGGAGCATTCGGTTGGCGGGAAATCGTCGATGGCGATGCCGATCGCGTCCCATAGGGCGTCGACGGTT
>JBEKAL010000252.1:0-9363 GCA_050015935.1 Roseiarcus sp. | reverse complement strand
CGCCGCCGCGTACATCCAATCAATGCAGCCCCGACGCCAGCCCGTTTTCACCATCAATGGCGTGAACCATGGCCCAAAAATTCTCGAGCGGCGTATCCAGTTGAACGTGATGAGTTGGAGAGATGATGAGTCCGCCGTCGTAGCCAACGGTCTCCAGGCGCTCCAAGACCTGCTCGCGCACTTGCTCTGGGGCGCCGAAGGGGAGGGTATGCTGTTCGTCGATGGAACCCCAAAAACAGAGCTTGTCTCCATACTGACGCTTCAACTTCGCGGGATCCATGCAGGCCGGCTGCACGGGATTAAGCACGTCCAGTCCGATCTCAATCAGTTCCGGAATGATCCGTTCGATATTGCCATCGGAATGATACGCAATCTTGACTTCCGGGTTTATGGCTTTCAACGTGGAGATGAACTCGGCCATGCGGGGCTTGAGAAACCGCCGCCAAGTGTTGGGTGAGATCATCATGCCATGCTGCATGCCCACATCATCTCCTGTCCAGATCATGTCTACGCCCATTTCGACGAGTCTCTTGGCGGCAGCCAGATGATATCGGAATGGAATGTCAAGAATTGTTTCGGCCAGATCCGGGTCCTCGGTGAAATCGATCATCATCTGCTCTAGCCCGCGCAGGCCCCAAGCAGTTTCAAAAATGGTAGTCACTGTCACGCCAACGATCCAGTAGTCGTTCTTATGGGCGGCGATCAGGCGCTCGGCCTCGCAATAAAGCTCCGGACGGTGCGGGTCGGGCGGGCGGTAGGATTCGATGGAACGTTCGTCGGCCAGCGGATGACCGACGATATCTGTATAAAACCCGGCGCCGAAACGGGTCTCATAGGAAACGTTCTTCCACGACACCCCCCACTCATCGGTATAGGAGTCCTTGCCACCGGCGTAGGTCTCGTTGGCGTAATACGAGTTGGCCCAGCCAACTGAGGTGAGCAACAGATCCTGTCCAAGCGCACGTTCCAGCTCGTAGGTGTTGCCGCCTCCATGTGGATTGTGGACGGACCGGCCGGCCTGATGCATATCCTCGCGCAATCTCTGGGCAAACTCCGGGGTGAAGCTGATTTGCATCGGACAACGGTCGGGCTTCTGATGGTTGAGGGACATACTTACGCGATCGCGTGGTTTAATGGACGTTCCATTACTCATGATTGACTTTCCTTTTCTCATGTGGCTCAAATGCGAATCAGGCTTCGATTGGTTGACCTGAAGGCTCTGCTGAGCATATGAAGTGGACCCGCGCAGCGGGACCGCTTGAATCGGTTCGTTAGTTGGAAATCCGACCGCTCCCGATTCCTTCCTATCATGCGGCCAAAGGCTCCGTCTGCTGCTGTTGCTGTGGGCATGTGGCCAACGCGGCAGAGGAGTGGTACCAGCCATGGTCGTCATCAAGATCGACATCGGCGCAGATCACGCGGGCGTCGTTGCTCGCGGCAATCTTCTGGCCGGGTTGCAAAATCAGAAAATCCTGCTCGTCCCAGTCGCCGCACAGGAGCTTTCTAAGCAAGACGGTATCGCCAGCTATTTCGTCATAAGTCCAATTTTTCGCTTTGACCTGATCTTGGCAGATCGTCCGGTACGTCTCGCAGGAGCCAACGCCGGTGTCGATCAAGCACAAGCGACAATAGTGCTTGAACCAGTCGCCCATGGTTTCCATCAAGTATTTGGCGTTGTCCTCGCCGTACTTTTCCGCAAGTTTGGCATAGTCATGGGTAATCCCCAGGCGACTGGTCACGCTCGCCGGATTGGCGTCGGGGTCGCTGTCGCGCTCGATCCAACCGGGCGATCGATAAAAGGTCCCCGGATTGCCCAGGAAGTGCTTATCGTAGCGCGCCCGGGAACCGAGCAGGAGTGTGATGCAGTCGTGCGCGCGAGGGACGACAATCGGCACGGGCGCGTGCAAGCCGCGAATTCCATTGTTGCACAGGCCGTAGAGCAAAACGACGGCGTCAGGCCAGGCGTCGGGAGTCCGCGACGCGAGCGACAGCTCAATTCTGGCTTGCAAGCGCGACGACATCGGCCCTTCGCCAATGTCGTGCAGGCTCTTGCGCATGTACTCGATGTCGACGATGCAGGGGCTTTGCGCAATCGCGGCCGACGCTTCGCGGTAGAGGACTTCGCAACCAATCGCCAACAGGCGCTTTAGCGGAACCGATTTGAAGCTAGCCATGTTCGCCAATTTCCGGAAACATTATGGCGTCCACAAAGTCGTCTTGGAAACAGGGTTCGCGCGCCCATGCGACGACGGCGATCCGTCACGCCGTCGATCTTGCACATGTTGCGATTTTATCCGTTCTGGAACGCCGAGATGTCTGAGAATTCCTGGCGCAAGTTCCAATAGATCCGATCGTAAATGCCAAAGAGCGTCCTGTAGACCTCCACCTCGGCAGGACGAGGGCGGTAGGTCTTCTTCACTGAAACGGATGCCGCAGTGGCCGAGATGTCGTCGAGCACTCCGGCGGAGACGAACCCCAGAACCGCGGCGCCGAAGGCCGCACCCTCATCGACATTCGGCGCATTGATCTCACGATCGAAAACGTCGGCAAGAATCTGAACCCACAGATCCGAGCGCGTGAAGTTGCCGCTGACCCGTATTTCCTGGGCTGGACCGGCGACGTCTCTCAGCGCCAGCATGATGCTCTTCATCCTGTAGCAAACGCCTTCGAGGTTCGCTCGGATTATGTGGCTCACAGTGTGGCCGAGTGTCAGGCCGAATAGAACTCCGCGGGCATCGGCGTTCCAGTTGGGAGCCCTCTCGCCGGTGAAGTAGGGCAGCATAACGAGGCCATCGGACCCCGCCGGAACCGTGCCGGCATTCCGGGTCATCAATGTGTAGGCGTCCATTCCCGGTCGTCGGGTCGCCTCCGGATTGATCTCGTTGAGCCTGTCCCGCATCCAGCGCAGGGCGATGCCGCCGTTGTTGATGGCTCCGCCCAGCACCCACACCGTGTCCGTCAGGTTGTAGCACCAAGTGCGCCCCTTCTCGTCCGTCAGCGGCGCATCGCTCAACATCCGCACTGCGCCGCTGGTGCCGATCGTGCAACTCATCTGGCCCGGTCGCACCGCTCCAATGCCAACGTTGACGAGAACCCCATCGCCGGCTCCGATCACCACCGGAATCCCGGCCGGCAGTCCAGTGTTCGCCGCCATGGCTGCGCTCAGTGGCGCGCTGTAGGTGGTCGAGACGATGGGCGGCAAAGATTCGGGGCGAACCCCCAGGTAGGCGACCAACTCCTTGTCCCATTCCCCGCTGAACAGGTTGTAGAGCCCCGAGCCGCTGGCGATCGACCGATCGACCACCCATTCGCCAGTGAGCAAGCGAAAGACATGGTCCTTGATCGAGCCGAATCGGGCGGTTCGGGTGAACATCTCCGGTCGGTCCCGGCGCATCCAGGCGATCTTGGTCATCGGATACACGGGATTGACCGGACATCCGGTGCGCCTATAGACGGCGGCGACGTCAGCGAACGTCTGATTCAGATCCTGAACAGCCTTTTGGCTGCGCGTGTCGGCCCATGTCATCAGTTGAGTGATCGGGCGCCATTCCTTGTCATAGGCCAAGAAGGTGTGGAAGGCGGAACTGATCGCCATGCCGTCCGGCCGGCATCCCTTCCGTGTGAGCGCGCAAGATAATTCGCGCAGGACAGTCACGCCGCCGGCCATGATGGTTTCGGGATCCTGCTCAGCCCATCCGGCTTGCGGTGAGTTCAGGGGATATTCCAGCGTAGCGGCGCTCACCGACTGCCCATCCGGTCGATAGGCGACCGCCCGAACCCCGCTGGTCCCGAAATCGATCCCAATCCACAGTGGCTTTTTCATCGCTCCGCCCGTCGCCGGCCGTCCCTTGCTGTCAATCGGCGCGGGTCTCAACGCCGATCGGCCTGGTAACGTTTTGAGAATGCCGAATGCAAGGGGCGTTTAACTCTAACAGTTTTCGCCTGAGTTTTGGAGTGGGCCCCTCGGGCCGGACAGGCGTCGGGCTGATCTTCTACGCCTGGAATCACCAAGCCATTGATTGCAAACGCCAATAGGCGATGGAAAAGCGCCTTGGCGCTACATTTTGGTTGATCGACGGGTCGAGGATCAGGCGTCGGCGAGCTGGCGCACGGTGGGCGGCAGGGCGACGCCGGCGGCGCGTAGGGCGAGGCTGGCGGCGGGGCGCGGCGCCGAGCGCAGGAGGAAGCGCTTGCCGTCCTGTTCGACCTCGGTCTCGGTCAGCGAGTCGAGATCGGCGAGAATGTCGGGCCAGGAACCGTTTTGCGCGCCGCCGTCGGCGGCCGGCTTGCCGATGTTGGCGATACGGTCCTCCAACTCCTTTTTCAACACCAGGGCGAGGAAGCTGCACGAGACGTGGCCGCGAATGGTCTCGTCGAGTTTGTGAAAGATCGGGCGCGTCGCGAACAGGCTCTTGGAGGTGCGGAACGCCCGTTCCACCATCCATAAATTCTTGGTGCAAAGCATCGTTTCGAGCGGCGAGAGATCGGCGTTGGTCCTGAGCACGAAGACGCCGTCGAACTTGGCGTCCTCTTCCGCCTTGGCCCGATCGATGGCGAAATGGTCGTCGCCGGGCGTGGTCAGGAAACGCCGATAGCCTTTATTGCCGACGAGGCTCTTGTCGCCCTTTTTCAACTGTCGCTCCAGCGCGGCCAAGATCGCGGCCCTGGCGGCGGCGTCCTTTCGCATCTCTTCGCGATTGCGACAGACGATGGTGCGCCGCCCGGCCAGCGCTACGGCCTTGGCCTCGTATTCGATGTCCTTGCCCCGCTTGGTCAGAACGAGCGGGACGAAGGGAGCGGGATCGTCGAGCACGAGTTCGCGCACGAGTTTGTCGGTGCGCTCGCGAACGCCGAGAATGTACAAGAGCCCGCGCGCCTCGAGTTCGGCGATTGTTTCGGCGCTGATCATGCCGCGATCGGCGACGACGCAAACCCGGCGAACAGAAAAGCGTTTGCGCAGCCGATCGACCACGGAGATCAGGCTGCCCGTGTCGGCGGTGTTCCCCGGCCACATCTCTGTACATACCGGCCGGCCGTCGCCGTCGAGCAGCACGGCGAGGATCATCTGATTGAGATCGGGCCGATGGTCCTTGGAAAAGCCGCGTTGGCCGAGGGTCTGGCCGCCGGCGCCTTCGAAATAGAGGCTGGTCGTGTCCATGAACGCCAGATCGAGTTTGCTGAAGAGATCGCGCCGCCGCGCGAACAGCTCCTCTTCGACGACGTCCTTCAGACAACGCAGCGCGAACGGCGTGACGCCGTCCTGTTGATCTTCGGCCAGTTCCTCGCCGAGCCAGGCCATCGCGCGATAGAGATGATGCAGGTCGAGACGCTCGACGCCGTCGATCCGGCAATCCTCGCGCCAGCGGTCCGCCGCCCGGTCGGAGCCGCCGGCGAACAGGCGGTGCAGAACGGTGAGGAACACCGCGCGCTCCAGCGCAAAACCATGCTTGCGCGAACCCGCGAGGTTTTCGACGACTTCTCGGCAGCCGGTCTCCGCCCACAAGCGTTCGAAGACCAGCGCCGGCCCGATGCGCCGCGCCGAACTCGCTGCGACGCCGCCGGCGGCGACGGCGTCGACGACGATGGCCTTGGCGGCGAAGCGCGCGCCCGAACGCAGCAGCCGCTCCAATTGCCCGCTCGCCCGCAAATCCTCGACGCGGCCGAGCGTGGCGATGACCCGCTGGCGCACTGCAGCGCCTTCGCGCCGGCTTTCGACGATCTGGAGATAAGCGCGGCCGCCGGAGGTCTTCTTGCGGAAATACATGGCGCGGAACCGTGGGAGCGACTCATTCGTGGTCCGCACACAATCTGTGATCACGCCAAGAAAGTCAATTGAAATCACTGATGACGTGGCACTACATGTTTGCGAAATCCACCCCTCGATCCAACGATATCAATGACTTACCGCCCACACCCAGGTCGCAACTGGTCGAGTAGAGGCGACGGTCGCCCGTCGCCCCCCCTCTACAGATCCCGGCGTGCGACTTTCTCGCACCGGGCTCTTCCATCGAGTATCCCGATCAGACCGCCTGGGCGCGCCAGTTGTGAACGATGCGTGGTGTCGGCAACCGATGACGGGCAAGGATCGCAGCGTAGCGCTCCCAGGGAAGCTTCGGTCGTGGCCGCGCCGACGCAGCACCCATCGCCGCCACAGGACAACGCCTCGGTGGAATTTGCCAATGCTGTCGGCGTTGCCGGTGATGCCGAAGTAGCCGTAATGCCCGCGGAGCACGGACCCGAGCCATCGGCTCTGGTCCGCCACGGGTTCATGCCGCCTCTTCTTCATCTCGACACGCAGTTCCTTGAGCTTGCGGATCAGCCGCGTCCTCTGCGTCTTCAGCTTCGCCACGAGGCCGCCTGTTCGCGAGCTTCCGTAGTAAAACGTGAACCCGAGAAAGGCGAACGTCTCCGGTCGTCCCTCTCCCCTGCGCGCCCGGTTCGCCGCAGCGAACCGACCGAACTCGATCAGCCGAGTTTTGCCCTCATGGAGCGCTAACCCGAACTTGGCGAGACGCTCACGCAGCGCCGCCATCAACCGCTCCGCGTCGCCTCGCTCCTGGCGGAGCAACAGGAAATCATCGGCGAATCTCACAAGGCGCAGTCGCCCCATGCCATATCGCCGCCCCCATTGTTCAGCCCAAAGATCGAGCACGTAGTGCAGATAGATGTTGGCGAGGATGGGACTGATCCCCGCGCCCTGCGGGGTTCCCGTGACCGTGTCCTCGATCACTCCGTCTTCCAGAACGCCGGCCTTGAGCCACAGGCTTGTCAGCCTGAGGATACGAGGATCAGCGATCCGGCGCGCGATCATCCGCTCTAGCCAGGAGTGGTCAACGCTCCCGAAAAAGTTGCGGATGTCGGCATCGACGATCCAGTTCGCTCGCTCCGTCACGATTGCCGTTCGCGTGGCGCGCAGCGCGTCGTGGGCGCTGCGCCGCGGTCGAAATCCATAGGAGCATTCGCGGAAGTCGGCTTCGTAGACGGCGTTGAGCAGTTCGGCGACCGCGCCCTGGACGATCTTATCCTCCAGCGCCGTGACCCCGAGCGGCCGTCGCCCCCCCGTCAGCTTTCGGTATGTAGGTCCGCCGGACCGGCTTCGGCCGGTGGCGGCCCTCGTGGAGCCGATCGTGCAGGTTCCCGAGATTGACTTCCAGTTGCTGCTCATAGGCTTCCACGCTCATCCCGTCCACGCCTGGCGCCGCCCGCCGCCGCAGCCGCCGGAACGCCCGTTCGAGCGCTTCGTGGTCGAGGTGGTGAAACAGCGCCGTGAACCGGGTCTGGCGCGACCGTTTGGCCGCGTCGTTCACCCGCACGAGGTTCGCATGCAGGGGAGCCCAGCTCTGCGTCTGGACCTGCCGCTCCGCGTGCGGGGTCCCCAATGGTTGAGGCCTTCCCTCCGATCGACTCGTTTCCTTCGCCGTCATCAACAGTACTGCGCCTCAATCCGCCACCCTGCCGTCCATAGGGAGGACCCTCCGGTCTCCCTCGCGATCCTCCCCCTCCAGAGACCAATCCAGAGCAGGCGACAGGGCTTCTCAGGTTCCGATGATATCCGTGTCTGCATGATCAGGTCTCCGACCCCGGCGGCCCCGCAGTCCCCCGCCTTGTCGGGGAGCGCGGCGTTGTCTTCGGCGCTTCAAGCAACCTCGACGACCGCGATGGACTGATTACGTGGCCCAATACTGACCCTGCACACTTGCTATCTGCCCGGGCGGTTACCCTTCCGGACCCAAGACTCGCTACGGGGCGTCTGGCTAAGACCTACCCCGATGGAACTTTCATCCATAGGACATCATCAGCTTCTCCTGACGCACTCGAAGATCAGCCTGAATCTATACGCGGCAACCCGAATCGGAGGTTGTCGCATGCAGGCCTCACTGTTGGAGATTTTGCGCTCGATCCCGGGCCATCGTCGCGCCGAAGGCAAGCGGTTCGATCTGACCACCGTGTTGCTCTACGCCATTCTCGGCATGGTCGCTGGGGCGAATTCCTACCAACAAATGCATGAATTCATTCGCGTACATTTGCAGCGTCTGAACGAGGCGTTTGGCTTGCGGCTGCCCTATTCGCCTTCCTACACCGGGTTGCTGTTGATCATTCAGGGCGTCGATCCGGCCGCGTTGGAGGCGGCATTCCGACAGCATGCTTCCTCGATTTCGGCGCCGCCTCCCTCGGACAGTTTGGTGGCGACCGCTGTCGACGGCAAAACCCTGCGTGGCAGTTTCGACGCCTTCAGCGACCGCAAGGCGGCGCACATGATGTCGGCGTTGCGGCAGGCCGATCAGATCGTGCTCGGCCATCTGATCGTCGAGGAGAAGAGCAACGAGATTCCGGCCGCGCCGGAGCCGATCGAGGCGCTCGGGCTGAAGGGTTGTGTGTTCACGCTCGACGCCGAGCGGGCGCGCCGTCAGTATCACGCCGTCGAGCCGGAAAACCGCTTGGTGGCGCGCACGCTGGAACTCCTCAGGGAGGAAAAGCTCCGCGCCGCCGAAGCGATCGAGAAGGAGTACGAGCAATGGGGCCTGGAGGAGCCCCTCGTCCTCAGTGACGCCGACCGCGCCGCGTTGCTCGCCCTGGGCGAAAACCTGCCGGGGATCTGGCGCGCCGCCACGACGACCGCCGCCGACCGCAAGCGGATTCTGCGCTTCATGATTCGTGAGGTCGCGCTCTACCAGAAGCGCGTGCGAGGCCAGGTCGCGATCAGGATCCTTTGGCAAACCGGGACCGTCAGCGAACGTGCGATGCGCCGGTGCGTCCATGTCTATCACGAGTGCGACGACCTCGAGACCCTGCGCCGTCGAGTGAGCGAACTCAACCGGTCCGGCAAGATGGACAAAGAGATCGCCGCGACGTTGAATCATGAAGGCTTCGTCGGCGCCCGCGGCTGGCTCTTCCAGGGCGAAAACGTCTGGCTTCCCACTTCTGTCCGGGAAAATGTCGGCCTGAATTTCGATAAGCGTTTGATTTATTGAGACGAAGCGCCTGTATTGGCCTGTCGTCGACTTGAACCGCGGTTTGGCTTGGCGCGAGGGTTCGCGTCCATGCAAGAGCGCGGGGTCGAACGATGTACGAGGGCAAACTCGTCTTCTCTCAGTTGATGGATCATCTGCCGCAGCACACGTTTCGGCGCTGCGTCGAACGCTTTGGCGGCGACCGCTCGGTGAAGAGCTTCAGCTGTCAAGACCAGTTTCGCTGTATGGCCTTCGCGCAGTTGACCTACCGGGACAGCCTGCGCGATGCGGTGATACGGTTTCCGGGCGATTGACTCGACGAGGGGGGATTCCGGAGGGGGGATCAGGATGATAGATGGAAGAGCCATGATTCGCGGGAGGCGGACATGGCTCGGGTCGTCGACCATCTGAG
>JBEKAL010000251.1:0-5653 GCA_050015935.1 Roseiarcus sp. | reverse complement strand
CTCATGGAAGCATGAACTTCCGAAATTTTGAGGCTGTCAATGGTCTTCGACCGCCGGAGGCGGCACGCAATTGCGCGCCATTGACAGCCTCAAAACTTCGGAAAAAAGAGGCTTCCATGAGGTCGACGGCGCTCCCTGCCAGGCTGGCGCCGGTCAAGGTCGCGCCGCTTGAAGAGCTTACGGCGACACACACCTATTTCCTTGTTGTTGTTTGTAAAACGGGAAATAGGTGTGCGGCAAGGTAATGCCGTCGCCGCGCAGTCGCGCGGGCGTCGCCGTCAGTCCCTCGCAGCCGCCAGGATCGGGCCGGCGCCGGGTGCCTGCACCAAAATGGCGTCGGCGAGCCCGGAATCGCTCGGGCTGGGCAGTGCGAGGCGCTCGGCCTCCCCGCTCCAATGGCCGATGAGCGTCATCTCGCGCACCACATTCTTGTGCGGCAGCGTGCGGCCGGCGTTTTCGCCATGCCGGACCACGACTTCGATCACGCGCGGGTCGTAGCGCGCGAGCCAGACGTCCGCGCCGCGCGGCGGCGCCCAGCCCGCGCCGATCGTCACGGCGCCGGGTTCGAATGTCAGGAGCGGGCCGGCCGCGCCGCGGTCGGTTCGCTGCGCCAATTCGCGCATTTCGCTTATCTCCGCGCCGACGCCGTCGACGCGCCCGTTGACGACGATCTGAGGCGTGTAGACTTGCCCCTGCCCCATGGCGCGGGCGTAAGCCCATTGCCTCTGAGTGAACTCGGGCTTGGCGAACGTGTCCTTCCAACCCAAGCGATCCCAATAGTCGACGGCGAAATTCAGCGCGAGCACGTCGTCACGCGCGGAGAACTGGATCAGGGCGGCGTTGGCGGGCGGGCACGACGAGCATCCCTGGCTCTGGAAGAGTTCGATCACCGCCGGATGCCTGGCGTCGGCGGCGCCCGCCGGCGCCGCGGCGAGGCCAGCCAAGCCGATCGCCAGTTGGAGCGCCGGACGGGCGCGAGCGATTGGCGCCAAAGCGCGCAAGGAAGGGAGCGGACGCATTTGATTCTCCTGCTGCGGCCAATCGCCGCACGGCGGCGCCAGCCTTCCCCCGTGTTTCGCGCCGAGGCCGGCCGGCGTTACGCGCGCTCCTCGCCGCGCGCGGCCATGTTATGTCTGAACGAGACACGCTGACCGCTCATGGACCCCTTGCGATGGCCCGCGCCGATTTCACCACCCCCCGTCTCTATCTCGACGGCGACCTCGCCGAGGGCGCGAGCGCGGCGCTTTCGCGCGATCAGGCCAATTATCTGACCAACGTGCTGCGGCTCGGTCCGGGCGCGCGCGTGCTGACCTTCAACGGGCGCGACGGCGAATACGCCGCTTCGATCGGCGCCGTCGGCCGCAAAGCCACGACGCTGGCGATCGGCGAGCGAACGCGGCCGCAGGAATATCCGCCCGACGTCGACTATCTCTTCGCGCCGCTCAAGCGCGCTCGGCTCGACTACGTCGCGCAGAAGGCGGTCGAAATGGGGGCGCGCCGGCTGAGGCCGGTCGTCACCCGGCGCACGCAGGCTGCGCGCGTCAATATCGAGCGCCTGCGCGCCAACGCGCGCGAGGCGGCCGAGCAGTGCGGGGTGATCTGGTTGCCCGAGATCGAGGCGGAGGAGCGGCTGGAAAAGGTTCTCGCCGACTGGCCCGCCGAGCGGCTGCTGGTGTTTTGCGACGAGGACGCGCCGCAGGCGAACCCGATCGCCGCGCTCGCCAGCGTCGCGCCGCGCGCGGGGGTCACGCTGCTGATCGGTCCCGAGGGCGGGTTCGACGATTTCGAGCGCCAGGCGATCGGACGCCTGCCGAGCGTGTTGCGTCTCAGCCTCGGCCCGCGCATTCTTCGCGCCGACACCGCCGCGGTCGCGGCCCTGGCGCTCGTTCAAAGCCAATATGGCGACTGGCGTTGATCCGGCGAGGCTGTTGCCCGGCGGTCACACGGGCGCGATACCGTCTGGCCGGCGTGAGCGCCGCCTTCATGCCGCCATGTTGTCGCACGATTTTCCGCGCCATGGTTCGAGTGGATCGAATGAGCTCTTTTGCGCGGCCTACAGTGAGTTTGTCCCTGTGCGCGGTCGCGGCGTCTCTCGTCGCGGGGGCTGCGTTCGCGGGCGATTCGTTCATGCCGAAGCAGCCCGAGATGAAGCCGAACGACGCGCGTTGCAGCGCGCAGGGCGACGGCTTCTTCGCGGTTTCCGGCTCGGACGCTTGCATCAAGATCACCGGCTATGTCGGCGCCGGCGCCGAGTTCGTCGGCGGCTTGCGCTACCCCTCGCACAATTCCGGCCCGTTCGACGCCGCGCCGGCCTCGGCGCTGCGAACGCGAGCCGGGGTCGGCGCCGACGCCCGTTTCGATACGCCGATGGGTCCGGGGCGACTGTACATCCAGGTCGGCCGCGGCAACTTCCAGCCTTGAAGCCAAATAACGCCCGGAAACCGCTTCAGCGCGCGGGCGCGCCGGCGCGTTCGCCTGTCGCGGTGCGGGCGCGGCCGTGCTCGGTCTTGGCCCAATGAAACGGCCGGATCGCGAGATCGAACAACGCGGCCCAACTCGCGGCTGAGATCAGCAGGTAATAGACGGGCAGCAACGCCAAGACGCCCTTCAGCGCCGCCCAGCCGCGTCGACGCATCGCCACCAGCGCGGGAACGAGGATCGTCATCAGCCCCGACGCCGTGAGCGTATAGATCGCGACGTCGCCGGCGACGCGCCACGCGTTCGCGCCCGCCAGATCGCCGCGAAAGGCGCGCCACAGCGCCTCGATGAACAACGCCGGGCCGAACAGTCCGCCGAGAACCGAGCCCGCGATCAGCGCGACCGCGGCGAGGGCGCACGCCGGCCCGAGCGCGCGGAAGAACTTCACGGGATGGCGCGAGTGGACGATCAGGGTCTGCATCCAACCTTTTTGCCAGCGCATGCGTTGGCCGAACCAAGCGCCGAGATCGTTCGGCGCCTCTTCCAGCGTATCCGACGAGAGCGCGCCGACGCGCGCGCCCTCGCGCGCGAGCCGGACGCCGAGATCGGCGTCCTCGGTGACGTTCCAGGCGTCCCAGCCGCCGACGCGCCGCAGCGTCCGCGCGCGGAAATGATTGGACGTCCCGCCCAGGGCGATCGGCAGCCCGAGCGCCGCGAGCCCGGGATCGATCAGATCGAACAACGCCGCGTATTCGATCGCGAACATCTTGGTGATCCAGGACTCCCGGACATTGTCGATCGTCAGATGCGCCTGCAGGCAATCGAGGCCGGGATCGTCGGCGAATTGCGCCGCCGCGAGGCGCAGTTGATCCGGATCGGGCTCGTCCTCGGCGTCGTAGACGACGACGAAATCGCCGCGAAGGGCGGGGAACGCGACGTTCAATGCGCGCGGCTTGGTCGAAGGCTCGCCCGGAGGCGCGACGATGACGTCATATCGCGCCGGCAGACCCAGCGACGCGATCGCCGCCAAGGTTTCTTCGTCGCGCCGCTCGACGACCAATTTGACGTCGAGTTTCGCTCTGGGGTAATCGATCGCGTCGAGCGCCTTGACCAGCTTGCGGACCATGTGCGCTTCCCGATAGAGCGGCGCGACGATCGAATAGACCGGCAAGTCCTCGTCGGCTAGCGGCGCCGCGGCGCGCGTCGCGCCGGCGGCGGCGGCGGCGAGGTTCCTCACCACGATCCAGGCTGCGAAAATCAGCCAAAGCAGAATCGAGGTCGCGGCGCGCGGGACGCCGGGAGCGACGCGCCACAGCGTCGTCCCGACGACCGCCAGGGCCGCGACGCACGCGATTTGGCCCCAGCTCAGCCCGGAACGCGCCGACAGGCTCGAATCGCGCCGCTCCAGGCCGCACGCGGCCGTCTCGGCCGTTCGCGGACCCGTTTTCGCCCGCACGAAGGCGCTGAGGCGCTGCGGCGATGAGATGGCCAAGCCCCCTTGCAAACGGCCGGCCGCCGCGGCGGCGACGAGAAAGCGGACCGCGGCCCCGCGCGGCGCGACGACGGCGCGAAGGCCGAGGCCGTTGGGCGCGAGCGGCGCTATTCCGCTCGCGATCGCCGGCGCGGGGTCGACGCCGTCGGCGATCGCGGGTTCGCCGCAGAAATAGGGGGCGCGCAGATGCCGCGCGAGGGCGCGAAAATAGACTTCCTCGGCAATGAGGCCCTCGCCGAGCAGCGCCGCGTCGGCGCTGACCCCGCAGCGTTCGGCGACCCGCATGGCCTGGAGCAATGGGCCCGGCGCAACGCCCTGCTTGGCGAGGAAGGCGATCTCGGGCGCGATTTCGCCGCCGCGTTCGCTGGAGCTTCGCGCATGTTCGCGTCGCTCTCGGGACGGGTCTTGTCCGTCCTGGGACCGTTCCAGAGCGTCGCCTCCAGCGACTGCTTGCTTGAACGAGTCGACCACGCTACGAAACTCGACACGACACTAAGCCGGCGCGCCAACGCGACTGGTTTTCGCGCCCTGTCTCCCAAGATCCCGAAGGCGAAGCTGAAAACGCCCCTTAGACATAGTTAATACTACGGAAACGTCTTTGTCATGTGGATTCGGCGGCGCCATTATAATATTTTCGCGATGCTGGTCCTGGCCGCCTGCCTTGCGCCGAAGTCGGCCGAAGCGGCCGAGCGCGGGCCGGCGCCGAGCTTCTGGGACCCCGGCCTGCACCTGGAGCGCCCGGACCTTTCGGCGCTGCGCGCGATCCGCTTCCTCACCGACGACGATTATCCGCCGCTGAACTTCGCGCTCGCCGACGGCTCGCTCTCGGGGTTCAACGTCGACATCGCGCGCGCGATCTGCGAGGAGCTGCACATCGGCTGCACCATCCAGGCGCGCCGCTGGGACACGTTGATCGACTCGCTGGAGACGGGCAAGGGCGACGCCGCGATCGCCTCGATCGCCGCGAGCGCGGCCGCGCGCGCGCGGATCGATTTCACCCAGCCTTATTATCAGACGCCGGCGCGGTTCGCGGCGCGCAAGGATTCGCCGCTCTCCGACGCGACGCCGGCCACGCTCGCCGGCAAAGCGATAGGCGTCGTCGCCGGCTCGGCGCACCAATCCTATCTCGCGACCTTCTTCCCCGGCGCGACGCTGAAGACCTATCCGAGCTTCGCCGCGCTGCACGACGCTTTGAAGGCGGGCGCGGTCGACGCCGCCTTCGCCGACGGCTTGTCGCTCGCGGTCTGGCTCGCCGGGGAATCGTCGGGCGATTGCTGCGTCTTCAAGGGCGGGCCCTACACCGAGAGCCGCTTTTTCGGCGAAGGCGTCGGCATCGCCGTGCGCAAGGAGGACGCCGACTTGCGCCGCGCGATGGATTGGGCGCTGGCGCGTCTTTCGGCGCGCGGCGTCTACGCGGAGATCTATCTCAAGTATTTTCCGGTGGGGTTCTACTGAGCGGGGCGGTGCCGGTCGCGCGCCGTCGCAAGAAGCGGCCAAAGCCGGCGCCGTTTTCGGGCGCGTGTGTTTGCTTTCAAGGGCTTGCGTGACGAGTGTCCGCCGCCTCGTCGCGCGGCGAGTGTTTTGCTGGCGAGCGGACGCCGAGCTATAAAGGGATTGAGTATTGGAGTGGACCCCGAAAGTGCGACACGGCTAATTCAGTGACAGGCTTCGTGAGAAGGAGCTTGGAATTGAAGATGCCGCGTCTTTTGTCGAGGGAAGAGAAGGAAGCGCTGGTTCGCCGGC
>JBEKAL010000250.1:0-5672 GCA_050015935.1 Roseiarcus sp. | reverse complement strand
ACATAGGCCGCCCGCTTGTTGGGGCTGCCGGCCGGCACGTCGGCATTGAAGGCGATGACCGGAATGCCGGCGGCGACCGCTTGGTCCGTCGCCGCGTCGAACGCCTTGGGGTCGACGAGGCACACGGCGATGCCGTCCGCCTTTTCCGCGATGGCGGTCTGCATGGCGCTGACCATCTCGGAGACGACGTCCTTCTCCGAGCCGGTCCACTGGTAACTGCACCCATAGGCCGCGCAGGCGTCCTGGATGCCGTAAATGCATGGGGTAAAGAACTGGTCCAGCGTCACATGGCAGACGAAGAAGAACTTGAAGGGTTTCTTCGGCAGGCCGCCCATCGGATTATCCGCAAAGGCCGTGCCGATCCCTCCGGCAAGCCCCGCGGCCCCCAAGCCCAGCGTCGCGGCGGCCGTCAAGGCGCCGCGTCGGCTGATTCCGCTTGCGGCCTTCGCTATGTCCGCCTGATCTCTGATATCGTGTTCCACGTGCATCTCCCTTGCAGATTTCCCTTGTGGATTTTGAGCTTCGGCCCGCTGGGCGCCGAAGCGCGCCAGCTTTCTCCACTTTGCCGCTCCTTTAGCTTGTAATACGACCAATTGCCCTGTCAATCTCCTTCAGCGTCCTTGCAGGGCTCCGAACTCAAGTTGACGGCGAAGGCAAGAAACGCCGCTCGCATTCATTTCGACGGCGACGAAGCTCGCAAGGCGCCGCGCATACGCGCTGTCGAGACCGCGGAATTGCAGGTCCCGCGAGTCTCCTGAGCGCGACGCCCGACTTCTAAGACTCGTTCCACGTCGATCCCGCGCGCGCATGGCGGAAGGCGCGGCCATCGGGGCCGTGGGCGACGAAATAGAGGCTCGCATGCGCGGCCGTCGTCGACCGCCGCCGCCACCCGACTGGCGTCGACGCCCTTGCGCTTCCACAGCGCGACCTGGACCTCGCCGAAGCGATGGGCGCCGACCGCGGCGAAACGGTCTGAGCGCGCGCGGCGGCGCGCCGCCTTGACGGCCATCCCCTATTGCCAAAAACCACCCAAAGTGTGAAGTTCGCCGACAGGCGCGGGGGCATCGCCGAGCCGGACGACGTTCGAGCCCAAACCGTCGCCGCCTGATCCGTCGGGCGGTGACAAAAATCGGCGACAGGTCTAAAATGGCGCCGGAATCCGACCGATGGACTTCAAAAATTGATTGGTTTAGGTAGCCCGGGCGATCCGAGCTGAACGCCTAAATACCACTGAGGAGATGAAGAATGGCAGTCGACCGCATGGCAGTTCTGTCGGCGATGTTGGATCAGGGGGTGATCCCGGTATTCAACCATACCGACGCCGAGGTTTGTAAGAAGGTCATCCAGGCCTGCGCCAATGGCGGCGCTAAATGCGTCGAATTCACCAATCGCGACGTTTTCGCGTCCCATGTATTCCTCGAGGTCGCGCGGCACTTCGCCAAAGCGGATCCGAGCGTGATCATGGGCGTCGGCTCCGTCGTCGACGCGCCGACCGCTGGCGTCTACATCTGCAACGGCGCGAAATTTGTCGTCGGTCCGCTGTTGAACGCCGATGTCGCCAAGGTGTGCAACCGTCGCAAGATCGCCTACAGCCCCGGTTGCGGATCGATGTCGGAAATAAGCTACGCCGAAGAGCTGGGTTGCGAGATCGTCAAGATATTCCCCGGCGACTCGGTCGGCGGGCCGGATTTCGTCAAATCGGTGCTCGCTCCCTGTCCGTGGACGCGCATCATGCCGACCGGCGGCGTGGACTGCACCGAAGACTCGCTGAAAAAGTGGTTCAATGCCGGAGTCGCCTGCGTCGGCATGGGCTCCAAGCTGATCACCAAACAGCTTCTCGACGCTAAGGATTACGCCGGCATCGAGAAGAAGGTCCGGGACACCATTCAGTTGATCAAGACCATTCGCGGGAAGTGAGCAATGAGCGAGATCTTGAAAATCCGACCGGCCAGCGAGACCAAATGGGATTGCGCGGCGTTCGGCGAGGTCATGCTGCGGTTCGATCCCGGCTTCGGCCGCGTGCGCAATGCGCGGAGCTTCCAGGTCTGGGAAGGCGGCGGCGAATACAATGTGGCGCGCGCCATGCACAAGTGCTGGGGGAAGCGCGCCACGGTCGTGACGGCTCTGCCGCAGAACGATGTCGGTTGGCTGGTTCTGGACTTTATCTGGCAGGGGGGGGTCGACACATCCCATCTGATCTGGCGCGATTTTGACGGCATCGGCCGCAATACGCGCGTCGGCCTCAATTTTACCGAGAAAGGCTTCGGCGTGCGCGCGGCGCTCGGTTGCTCGGACCGCGGCCACTCGGCCGCGTCCCAGATCAGGCCAGGCGAAGTGAACTGGGAAAAGTTGTTTGGAGAAGAAGGCGTGCGCTGGTTCCACACCGGCGGCATTTTCGCTGCGCTGGCGGCCAACACCGCCGAAGCGGTTATCGAAGCGGTGGAAGCGGCTCACAAATACGGAACCGTTGTTTCCTATGACCTTAATTACCGCGCCTCCCTGTGGAAGGGCCAAGGAGGACAGGCCGCCGCGCAGAAGGTCAACCGCACGATCGCTCCGCACGTGGACGTCATGCTCGGCAACGAGGAGGACTTCACCGCCTGTCTGGGTTTCGAGGTTGAAGGCCTGGACGAGCACATCTCCAAGATCGACCCCGCGAATTTCAAGAAGATGATCGCCAAGGCGGTCGAGGCGTTCCCCAATTTCAAGGTGGCGGCCACCACTCTGCGCAACGCCAAGACCGCAAGCGTTAACGACTGGGGCGCCGTCATTTTCGCCGACGGCCAGTTCTATGAAGCGCCGTTGCGCGAGAACCTCGAAATCTACGATCGGGTCGGAGGCGGCGACGGCTTCGCCTCGGGACTGGCCTATGCTTTCCTGGAAGAGAAGGGTCCGCAGGCGGCGGTCGAGTACGGCGCGGCCCACGGCGCGCTGGCGATGACCACTCCCGGCGACACCTCGATGGCGAACGTCAAGGAGGTTGAAGCCATCATGAAGGGCAAGGGCGCCCGCGTGATCCGCTGATCCCCCCACCGGACGAAGGGTGGAGCGGCCCCGCGCGGCGGGGCCGCGCCGCCTGACGGGGTCGGGCCTTCCAGATCGCACAGTTTGCGTGGTCTTCTTCCCACGTCAGCTCATCGTTGACCCAGGTCAATGCGGCGGCCAGCCGGATGGACCGCCCGGGGGTCGTGGTCGGGCATGCGTCATGCGCATTGCCCGCGACGGGTTGCTTGCGGTTCCGACGAGCATGACCTTGGGATCTCGTTCCCGCCGGCGCTCTTGCGATCCGTCGGGGGAAGGTGTTTATGGACCGGCGATCGCTAGGCTCGGCGCCTCAGGCCGTTTCAGGCCCTTTCGCCCTCACGCCAGGGAGGCTGTCGTGAACATCAAAGGCAGCATTGAGAAGATCCCCGGGGGCATGATGATCGTGCCGCTGTTGCTGGGCGCCTGTCTGAACACCTTCGCTCCGGACACCGGCAAGTTCTTCGGCTCGTTCACCAACGGGATGATCACCGGCACGCTGCCCATCCTGTCCGTCTGGTTCTTCTGCATGGGCGCCAGCATCAGCCTGAAGGCGGCGCCGCTGGTGCTGCGCAAGAGCGGCGTGCTGGTCTCGGTGAAGGTCCTCACCGCCGCCGTCGTCGCCATGGTCGCCGCCCACTTGATTCCACAGGGCAGCATCGACAGCGGCTTCTTCGCCGGGCTTTCCGTGCTGGCCATCATGGCGTCGATGAACGACACCAACGGCGGCCTCTACATGGCGCTGATGCAGCAGTTCGGCACCAAGGAGGAAGCCGCCGCGTTCTGCTTGATGTCGCTGGAATCCGGCCCGTTCATGACCATGTGCACGCTGGGCCTCACCGGGTTGGCGGCCTTCCCTTGGCAAAGCCTAGTCGGCGCCCTGCTGCCGTTCCTGATCGGCTTCGTGCTGGGCAATCTCGACAAGAACCTTCGCGCCTTCTTCAGCCAGGGCGTCAACGTGATGGTGCCGTTCTTCGCCTTCGCGCTCGGCAACGGCCTCAACTTCACGGTCATCGCGCACACCGGCCTGCTGGGCATTCTGCTCGGCCTGACCGTGATGGCGGTCACCGGCAGCGTGCTGGTGCTGGCCGACATCCTGCTCGCGAAGGGCAACGGCACCGCGGGCGTCGCCGCCGGTTCGACCGCTGGCGCCGCGGTGACCGTGCCGGCGGTGATTGCGTCGCTCGCGCCGCAATACGTCCCGATTGCGCCCTCGGCGACGGCCCTGATCGCCACCTCGGTGGTGGTCACCGCGCTGCTCACGCCGTTCGCGACGGCGTGGTGGGCCACGCGTTTCGGCATTCATTCCGAAGCTTACCAACTCCGCATGGCGGCCGTCGCCGCCGCCGAACCAACTGAAGGAGCCGTCTGATGGACACCCGCCAAGCCATTCACAGCGCGCACGCAAAGACACTCGACACGGAGGGCCTGCGCCGCCAATTCCTGATCGAGGAAGTGTTCCGGCCGGGCGAGACGACCATGACCTACAGCCACATCGACCGGATCGTGGTGGGCGGCGTCATGCCGCTCGCCAGCCCGGTCGGGCTGCCCGAAGGGATCGGCCGCAGCTTCGGCGTGGACTTCTTTCTGCAACGCCGGGAGATGGGAATCATCAACATCGGCGGTCCGGCGCGGGTCGTCATCGACGGCGAGACGGTCTCGGTCGGCGCGAGGGAAGCGGTCTACATCGGCATGGGCGCGCGCGAGCTTGCCTTCAGCAGCGTCGACCCGGCCCGTCCAGCGAAGCTCTACTACAACTCCGCGCCGGCCCATCGCGCCCTGCCCACCCGCCGGCTGACGCTCGCCGACGCGTCCTCGGTCACGCTCGGCGACAGGCGCAACGGCAACCGCCGCACCATCAACAAATTCCTCATCCCCGAGGTGGTTGAGACCTGCCAGCTCAGCATGGGCATGACGAACCTGGAGGAGGGGAGCCTGTGGAACACCATGCCGACCCACACGCATGAAAGGCGCATGGAGGTGTATCTCTACTTCGACGTCGATCCCGACGCAGCGGTGTTCCACTTCATGGGCCAGCCGCAGGAAACCCGGCACATCGTCGTGCACAACGAGCAGGCGGTGATCTCGCCAAGCTGGTCGATCCATTCCGGCGTCGGCACGCGCGCCTACAGCTTCATCTGGGGCATGGTCGGCGAAAACCAAACCTTCGACGACATGGATCAGGTTGCGGTCGCCGCGCTACGCTGAGCGCCAGGGAGCAGGGAGCACAAAGACATGTTTGATCTGAGCGGGAAAGTCGCCGTCGTGACCGGCTGCAACACCGGGCTGGGCCAAGGAATGGCGCTGGCCCTGGCGCAGGCCGGGTGCGACATCGTCGGCCTCAACATCGTGCCGGCCAACGAGACCGCAACGGCCGCGAAACGAATGGGGCGACGGTTCCAGGACATCGCAACGGATCTGAGCACCGCCAAGGCGGAGGATCTGATCGCGCGCGCGACTGCGGCGTTCGGGCGCGTCGATATCCTCGTGAACAACGCCGGCATCATCCGCCGCGCCGACGCGCTCGAGTTCAGCGAGCGCGACTGGGACGACGTGATCGCGGTGAACCTGAAGGCGGTGTTCTTCCTGGCGCAGGCGGCGGCGCGGCAGTTCATCCGCCAGCAGACGGCGGGACAAACGACCGGGGGGCG
>JBEKAL010000249.1:0-5704 GCA_050015935.1 Roseiarcus sp. | reverse complement strand
TGCTGCTCGGCGCCTGCTCCGGCGACGCGCTGTGGGCGGTGCTGGTCTCGCTCGGAATCGGCTTTCTGTTTGTCGCCCCGCTGGCGCGCACGATCATGGGCGTCGTCAGCGTCGCGCTGCTCATCGCCTTGAGCTTCCTCTTCCTGCGCGGCGCCTGGCGCGCGTTGCGAGCCCCGCGTCCCGCCGCCGCGGCGCCGCCGCGCTTCGACTCGCGGCGCGCCGGCTATCTGCTCGGCGGCGCGATGGCGTTGACCAGCCCGTGGAACGTCGCCTTCTGGCTCGCGGCGATCGGTCGGCCGGAGATGGCCGGCTTCCGCCTGGCCGAACTGCTGACGATGGCGGCGGCGGTGCTCGCCGGAGCGCTGACCTGGGGGATCATCTGGGCGAGTTCGGTCACGCTGCTCGGCCGGCGCGCCGGTTCCGGCGATTCCGGCCGCTGGTGGACCTTCGGCGTCGATCTCTTGACCGGCGCGCTGATGGCCGCCTTCGCCGTGCGTTCGGCGATGCGGCTGATCGGCGGCTAGCGGCGGCGGGCGGACCGGTTGGTCGGCCAGTTTGAATTTCGGGAGTTGGCCAAGAACGGAATCGCGGCTTCGAATAATCGAAATATCGAAGCGGACTAAGCGGCGTGTAACCGACGAGCGAAAATGACGCTGCGGTTGCCTCTAGCGCCGCCATCGCGAGGAAGTTGATCGCCGTCAGATTTCTCGCCGGCCTCTGGCGCAGGCGCGGCGTCGGGCGTGAATTGATCACGTCCGATCCGAGCTGAAGCTGTCCGAGCGACGGGTTTGCCAAGTGCTCGGACCGCATGGATCCACGTAACGCCACGTTCCCGCGGGGGCAAACGACGAAGAACGGTTGACCGCCGACATCGTTGAACTGGCCCGCCGGTATCGCCGCTACGGCTATCGCAGCTACTTCAAAAGCGCCCGGCTATGCACAAGCCTGATGCCATCATGCGCTAACGATTGTTTCACTTCCGGGCGCTAACGTCGCCGCATAGCGTGTACGCCCAATCTGGCTATCGGCTTGAAGAGGGGTATGACGCCGGACGTTCATGTCGGTTTCTTTCCGGAATTTCGGTACTATTTCAATTGTCTGGACGCAAACACGCAACCTGCGGCGAAAGTTTCGCGCGAGACGCAGTGGAGCGGAGCCCGGCGTCGCGTGAACGAACGAACGGGTGAGACGATGCGAACCGGGTTCACACTTGACAGTGGAATCGCATCGTGGCGTCGCCTTCAAATTTGACCGCTAGCGCTCCTGTTCAAGGCGAACAACGCCTCCCCACGGGTATGCGATCCATGCTTCCGCCTTGGTCGCGCAACCGCTTCGTCGTGATCGGCGCCGCACTGATCCTTGCGATCGCTGCGGGCGACTGGCTGATCGTCTCGATGGAGCGTGAGGCGTCTTTTGCCGCATACGAGACCGCGGGAAGCAATCTCACCAGGGGCATGAACGCGCAAACGTCCCGAATGCTCGGCACCGTGGATACGGTTCTACGGGACATACCGGCTGCGCTGGCGATCGGGGGTATCGCGACCCCCGACCTCATAAAGGCGGCGATGCGTGCGGGCGCTTCGTCGGACCTCTTGGCGGACCGCCAGAAGCGGCTGCCGGGCGTCGACACTCTCACTCTCGTCGATGCGGGCGGCCTGGTTGCGAACAGCTCACGCGGCGGGCTGCCGGATGGAACGGACGTTTCCGGAAGCGAGTTCTTTGTTCGCCTCAGCGTCAATGCGGATCTTCGCCTCGGCGTCGACGCGGACGCCGTCCCTTTCGTGAGCGCGCCGGTGAGAGACGCCGCAAGCGGCGAATGGAGCAGCTTCATCGCTCGGCGCATGACGGATTCGCACGACAATTTCGCCGGCGTGGTCTTGGCGCGACTCGCGCTCGATGATCTGGAGGATTTCTACAGCGTCGCGATGCCGCCGCATCGAGTCGTCACCGTCATGAGAAGTGATGGGACCATATTAGTCCAGTACCCGCATCGGGTTGAGCGGACTGGGCAGAAAGCGCCAGGATTCGCATCGCGTGCGCCGCTTCCGTCGGCCTGTGTGGCGTATCACGGACCGGATTTGGTGGACGGTGCCCCCGTCGTTGCCGTGGTTTGCGGAATGCGCGGTATGCCGCTCTTCATCGAGACGTCGGCGACCGAGGCTGAAGCGCTGGCCGGCTGGAGCAGGGAACGCATGTGTCTGGTGCTAGGCGGCGTTCTGACCTCAGTCGGCGTAGTATTGCTACTGCGCATCTTCGCCGCTCAGGTTCATCTTCTGGAAGTCTCCGAGTTGTCGATTGCAGCGAAAAAGCTGCAAGCTGAGACCGCGCACCGGCAGCTCGATGTCGCCCTGTCCAACATCGCGCAGGGCGTCTGCTTTTTCGACGGCGACCACAGGCTGATTGTGGCGAACCGACGCTACCAGGAAATCTATGGTTTGCCGCCGGACGCCATTAGGCCCGGCGTGACGCTCGCAGAGAGTGTCGGCTATTGCTGCGCCGCAATCGGGATCTGCAATTATGAAAGCGCCGAGTACTTGATGTCGCTCGTGGCGATCGCGCGCGCCGGCCGACCAAATCACTCGGTTATCGAACTCAAGGATGGTCGAACCGTCGCGATCCAGACCCAGCCGATGGCCGACGGCGGTTGGGTCGCTACGCACGAAGACATCACGGAAAGACGACGCGCAGAGGAAATAATCGAGTTTCTCGCCAGACACGACGCGCTAACGGGCCTTGCGAACCGTTCGCTGTTGCAAGAGCGGATGCGACAGGCGTTGGTCGACTCCGCGCGGGGCGACCAATTCGCGATCCTGTTTCTCGATCTCGATCGTTTTAAGGAGGTCAACGACATGCTCGGACACAACGTCGGCGACGAGTTGTTGCGCAACGTGGCCACGCGGCTCTTGGAGACCGTGCGCAACGGGGACACGATTGCCCGCATCGGTGGCGACGAATTTGTTGTTCTCCAGACCGGAATAAGCGCCCCAGAAGACGCCGCGCGACTTGCTCGACGCATCATCAAATCGGTTGGCGAGCCCTATCGGATCGGCGAGGACGAGGTCGTCGTCGGCGTTAGCGTTGGCATAGATCTCTCGGGCCACGAACCGCGCTCCGCCGATGGTCTTCTCAACAACGCCGACGTCGCCCTGTATATGGCCAAGGTTCAGCGCCGCGGTACGTTCCGGTTTTTTGAGCCGGATATGGTTTCGCAGGTGAACTTGCACCGACGCAGACCCCCGCCGCGATATAGTGTAATCTGTTGATATTACGAAAGAACTTGACGTCAGTGAGGGGTCTCGGTTGGGCGCAATCCAGGGCCCCAATTCGTCGCGCCCTCCTGAGACGGATCAATAGCTTAGGTCAATCCGACTGTGGGGGCCAATTCGGTGCAAATCCACTCCTCAACGTCCGCTTCAGAGGCGTAGCGATTATCGGCTGAAGGGCTGAGTTGGGCGCAAAACGGTCGTTCAAACTGGCCCGCTACCCCGGGCCGCCTTGCCTCGCGGGCGCGTCCCCTCTATGGCAGGGGCCGCCGCTTTCGCGAACAGGAACGAAATGGCCGAACCGCTGCGCGCTCGCGTCGCCGCGCCTCGATTGGCGGGCGGGCGCATTCTCATCGTCGAGGCGCGCTATTACGACGCCGTCGGCGAACTGCTGTTCGCGGGCGCTCGCGCCGCGATCGAGAAGGCGGGCGCGTCGTACGAGGCGATCGGCGTGCCCGGCGCTCTGGAGATTCCCGCCGGCCTCGCCATCGCGCTCGATGCGGCGAGCGCGGCGGGGCGCCCGTACGACGGCGCGGTCGCGCTCGGCTGCGTGATCCGCGGCGAGACGTTTCACTTCGAGATCGTCGCCGGGCAATCCGCGCGCGCGCTGATGGATATGTCGGTCGCGCGCAAGCTCGCGCTGGGCAATGGCGTCCTCACCGTCGATACGCTCGCCGAGGCCCTGGAGCGAGCCGATCCCGCGCGCGGCGACAAAGGCGGCGAGGCGGCGCGCGCGGCGCTGAGCCTGGCCGCCCTCAAGCGGGGCGGCGGCGCGCCATGAGCAAGGCCGATCGTCGCGCCGCCGCTCGGCTCGCCGCCGCGCAGGCGCTCTACGAGATGGAAGTCGCCGACAAGGGGCTCGCCGACATCCTCGCCGAGTTCGAGGCGCACTGGATCGGCCGCGAGGTCGAGGGCGATCAATACAATCCCGCCGAACTGGCGTTCTTTCGCGACGTCGTCTCCGGGGTGCTGAAAGATCAGCGCGCGATCGATCGCGGCCTCGACGACGCGCTCGCCAGGGGATGGCCGCTGAAGCGCGTCGAAGCGCTCATGCGCGCAATCCTGCGGGCCGCCTATTACGAACTCAAAGGCCGGCCCGACGTGCCCGCGCGGGTCGTCATCGCGGAATATGTCGACATCGCCGGCGCGTTTTTCGGCCGCGAGGAGAGCGGTATGATCAACGCCGTGCTCGACGCCCTGGCGCGCGAATCGCGGCGAGCCGAATTCCCGGCGCGCGCCTGAAGCCTCGGCGGCCGCCTTCGGCGGGCCGCGCGGCGCGGTCGGACGCGAAGCGACGCATTGCGTCGCCGATCGCTGGGAATTACCCTACGGCAACGTGCGTGAGTCGAATCGCGTCGGGCCTCGTGCGAGGATGAAGGCTTTGCGAAGCTTCGACGCGAGGGATGGCCGTCTCGGTCTGCTCGAATGGTCGGAGCCGGTGATCTTCGATCGTCTGCGCGACGCCTACTGCCGGCGCCTCGCAGATGAAGACGCCGGCTTTGCGCTTGCGCGCCTGCATTGCCGCGTCTAGCGAGCGCTGATCGCCGGCGACATGGGCAAATTCGAGCGTTTGCGCGGCGAACTCGTCGTCGCGATCGGTCGCCGCGGCCTCAAGCCCGACAGCATGGCCGAAGCGGACGCGCAGACCATGGCCGAATTGCTCGAAATCGTCATCGCGCGCTTTCAGCGCTCCGAACGCGTGGCCAAGGGCTATCATCTCGCGCTGATCGAATTGGCCAAAGACCTGACGCCGGCCGGCAAGGCGGCGTGAACTTCAGAGTTCTCGCCGCCCCGGGCTTTCCCGCCCAGTTCGCGGCGGAAGGGACGCCTGCGAAACCGATCCGCGCCCGAACGCGCCGCCGCTCGCAGCGTTGGCGTCATCGTCGACGATTCTTGTTAGCCCGCGGCTCGCGCGCGCCGCCTTTGGAGAGCAATTCGAAGCGCAGCGCGCCGGCGAAGGGCGCGGCTTCGACGAGTTTGACCTCGACCGTGTCGCCGAGCCGGAACGTTTCGCCCGTGCGCGTTCCCACCAGCGCACGGCTCGCCTCTTCAAAGCGGAAGTAGTCGAGGCCGAGGCTGGCGGCGGGAATGAATCCATCGGCGCCCGTCTCTTTCAGGCGCACGAACAGGCCGGCGCGGGTGACGCCGGCGATGCGCGCGGAAAAGCGCGCGCCGATCTGCGCGCTCAGATGCGCGGCGACCAGCCGATCCATGGTTTCGCGTTCGGCCGCCATCGCGCGCCGTTCGGCGCCGGAAATGCGCTCGGCGACGTCGGCGAGTTCGCGCCCGCCCGTCTCTTCGAGCCCGCCCGGCCCGAGTTTCATCGCCCGGATCAGCGCGCGATGCACGATCAGGTCGGCGTAACGGCGGATCGGCGAGGTGAAATGCGCGTAGCGGCGCAGGTTGAGGCCGAAATGGCCGTAATTCTCGTGGGTGTATTC
>JBEKAL010000248.1:0-6078 GCA_050015935.1 Roseiarcus sp. | reverse complement strand
CACACCCGCAAGGCGTCGTTATGGCCCTTGCGATGGTTGAGGACCGAGCAGGCCCCGACCACCAGCAGCTTGCGCAAGTAGCGGTCGCCCATCTTGGTGATCCGCCCGAGCCGCTCCTTGCCTCCGCTCGAGGTCTGGCGCGGCGTCAGGCCGATGAAGGCCGAAAACTCTCGTCCGCTGGCGAAGGCGCTCGTGTCGCGCACGGTGGCGACGATCGCCGAGGCCGTGATCGGGCCAATGCTCGGGGATGTGATCGTCGATGGCCTCGATCTCCTCGTCGATCGCGTCGATTTGCTGAACCAGCGGCGCCAGCGCCTTGCGCACGCAGTCGGCAACGACGATCTCGCCGTTCTCGTCGCAGCCGTCGGCGAGCAGGCGCTTGAGCCCATAGGCGTGTTGCGCCCCCTGCGCCGCCACGATCCCGACCTCCGCCAGATGACCGCGCAGCGCATTGAGCATCGCAACGCGATTGCCCGCCAGAAGTTCGCGCGCCCGATGGCGCATCAGCTCGGCCTGGTTGTCGACGCTGCGAACCGGCGCGAAGCGCATGTTCGGCCGCCCGACCGCCTCGCGAGAAGCGCCGCCGCGTCGACCGCGTCGTTCTTGTTGCGCCGAACGTAGGGTTTCACATAGGCCGGCGGGATCAGCTTCACCTGGTGGCCAAGCTCGCTCAGCGCGCGCGCCCAATGATGTGATGAACTGCACGCTTCCATTCCGACCAGGCATCGCGGCAGCGAAGCGAAGAATTTCAGCAGCCCGCCGTGCCGCACCGAGCGCGCCATGATCGCCGCGCCCCTCGCGTCGACGCCGTGAACCTGGAAAACGTTCTTGGCGATATCGAGCCCGACGACCGTGACAGACGACAGATTGTTGATAGACTTGCCCATGGACGGCTTCCCCCTGATGGGTTTTCGACAACGACCATCTTGGCGCATCGATGCCCCTCGGGGCGCCGTCCACCCCATCACCGTAACCCACTTGCTTCAGAACCAAAACCGGGCGCGTGACGTTCGGGTTTTTCGCATAGGGAACTTTCCATCTTCACGCTCCTTTCTCATCTGTCTCGACCGTTCCGGTCTCGAACCCTCCACGAACGTCCTTCCCCGGATCACTCACGATCCGCCGTTTCCGGTCACGCGAGTTGTTCGTCTCGCGCTTCAGGTGCTATTCCGTTCTCGGACTCCTGCATGAGCATCGTTTCCCACTTCGCTTTCGCTTATAGGGTCGCTTACCCGGCTGGCCGCCGAGACACATGCAGGTCTCCTGGGGTCACACGTGAATCTTCCGTATCGTGCCGCCAGCAAGCACCTTGGCGCCATGGGTGAATGAGAAACGCCTTCGCCCCCATACTGCGGGCTCGACCTTGCCCCATCTTTGGCCGACCTGTTCATCTTCGGGGTAGCCCCATCGATTACGGCCCGATACTTCTCCTCACGCCCTTCGGATTCCGGATCGCTCCGGACACCCTGCCCTCCGGGATACGCGAGCAATCGGCTCCAGGTCCGCCTTGGCCGTGTCCGGCTTTCGCCTTCGTGCCCGTTTAGGCTTCTCCATACCGCCTTGCTCTCCCGGCCAGCGAGGCATTACCCCCGCTTTCGGATACGGCCCTCATCCGAAACGCCGAGGGGACTTCAACCCCCCATGACTCACGCGCTGCCCAGCGCACCATACGACCCTGTCCGACTCCCGCTGACATCGCCATCCAAGACGGCGTTGAGGCCGCTACCCTCATGCCAAACGGGTCTCCCCCGATTACTCGCATCGCCCTTCCAACGCGCCGCGCCCACTACCCCGGCGAACCAAATGGGCGCCTCCATCGATTGCTTCCCCATTCACGCGGCCTTCCCCGGTAATCCGGCGGGTCGGCGTTCGCATCTCGACTTTCGAGGCCTGCTCGGACTTCACTCACGTTACGGCCCGCTGGATCGCTCAACCGCCCAACGCGGCCTTTGTCACGAGGCTCCGGCCCGGCCAGTCACCCAGCCAAACCGCTCGTCAGCTACCAGGTCTATCGACAACTCCCTGGGTGGAACCTTCCTCCACTGGTGACCCGCGCCGTCGGGGCGCACGGATCACGGGGACGTGATGCCCATTGCCGAATATAATATCAATGCGCCCAATACAGTCGCGTCACCGCAATCGCAGCGCTTCCGTCACCGCGGACCGATTGCGGCCGATCACGACGAGATAAACGCAGGCCGCGGCGTCGGGGTCCTTGCGGCCCGGCTCGCAATCGCGCAGCGCGCCGAGCGGGATGTGAAAGCGCGCGGCGAGCCGTCGCCGCGCCAGGCCTCGCGCACGGCCTTGTCGGGATTACGGGAGTATGGGGAGATGATGCGCCTTGCCGAATATCGATACGCTCAATCCAACCATGGCGCCGCCAACGATGCAGTTCGTATCGCCGCAAATACCCGCAAATCCGCAAATCCGTAAATCGCTGCAAGAGATCGTCCGCCAGCGCTTGCGCGCGAGAGCCGGGCGCGAAGACGGCCGGCGCATGGCAAGAGATTTTTCACCTGATCAGCGACTTGCCGCGTCCAATCGCTTTTGCAGCGTGAACGCGCCGCGCATATCGTCGAGCTTGAAGCCGGTCGCGCGATCATCGGGGTAGAGTTCTGCGATTTTTGCCTTCACCTCGGCTTTGACTTCGCCGCCATGACAGGTCAGGCAGTTCGCGGTCGTCGGGATGGCCTTGACGAAACGAAAAATTCTTACGCCGTGGTCCTCGACGATTTCGGCGCTGGCCAGATCGGCGGCTTTCTCGCCGTTGGCGATGCGGGCGTCGAAGTCCTCCATGACCTTTCGTTCGTAGTCATCGGGCGCCGAAGCGGCGTTGCGCGGCTTCAGACTGGTGCGGGCGATGGACCAGCCGCTCCGGCGGGAAAGAGCGGCGGCGATGATCGGCGCCTGGTCGCGGCATACGGAGAGCGCTCCGAGCGGGCCGGAGGATTCCATCGCGCCGGCGAGCGCGGCCTTGAGCTGCGCGGCATAGTCCTTCACCAGACCTGCGGCTTCCGCCTTCAGCGCCGGGACCGTCGCTTCGTCCGCGAAAGCGGGAATCGCGGCCGTCGCGCCGACGAGGACCACGGCGGCGAGAGCGATTGCGCTCTTGAACATGGTTTCGCTCCGGAGTTGAAGTCACGTCTCGGCTAGATGCTTATGGGTTCCATGGCAAGGGGGATTGCAGGGCATGGCGCCCATTGCCGAATGTCGAAAATCAATGCGCCCAATCCAGTCGCGTCACCGCAATCGCAGCGCTTCCGTCACCGGAGACGGATTGCGGCCGATGACGACGAGATAAGCGCAGGCGGCGGCGTCGGGGTCCTTGCGGCCCTGCTCGCAATCGCACAGCGCGCCGAGCGGAATGTGAAAGCGCGCCGTGAATTCCTCTTGCGACAGGCCAAGCGCGCGGCGGATGATTCTCGCTCGCGGCGCGCTTCATGCGCTTGAAATCCTCGGGGGTTAGCGGCTGCGCGTCGGGATCGCCGAGCGCGGCGGCGTGGCGCTCTTCGGCGATCGTCGCGCCGAGTCGCCTCCATTCGCGCGCCGCGGCCGTCTGACCTGCCTTGCTCGTGGCGTTCCCGTCGCTCAAAGGGCTCCGCCTCTCGAGCATGACAATGCGAATGATCTCGCCTCACACGGCGTCGATAACGACGGAGCGGCAAGACGGGACATCGTGTCCCCGGTCTCGCGGCATTGGCCCCCCCGATTTTGGCGGCCTGCCGCGTCGCCGCGCCGCCTTGCGCCACGCCCGCCAATTTGCGACAACGCCCCCCCTCGCCCCTCACCCAAAGGCCAAGCCCATGCCCGCTCTCCGTTCCCGCACCTCCACCCACGGCCGCAACATGGCGGGCGCGCGCGGGCTCTGGCGCGCCACCGGCATGAAGGACGGCGATTTCGGCAAGCCGATCGTCGCCATCGCCAATTCCTTCACCCAGTTCGTGCCGGGTCACGTTCATTTGAAGGACCTCGGGCAATTGGTCGCGCGCGAGATCGAGGCGGCGGGCGGCGTCGCCAAGGAATTCGACACCATCGCCATCGACGACGGCATCGCCATGGGCCACGACGGCATGCTCTATTCGCTGCCCAGCCGCGAGATCATCGCCGACAGCGTCGAATACATGGCCAACGCCCATTGCGCCGACGCGCTGGTGTGCATCAGTAATTGCGACAAGATCACGCCGGGCATGCTGATGGCGGCGCTGCGGCTCGACATTCCCGCGGTGTTCGTCTCCGGCGGGCCGATGGAGGCGGGCAAGGTCGTCGCCAAGGGCGGAATCAAGAAAGTCGACCTCATCGACGCGATGGTCGCCGCCGCCGACACCGCCGTCAGCGACGAGGAGGTCGCGGTCATCGAGCGCTCGGCCTGCCCGACCTGCGGCTCGTGCTCGGGCATGTTCACCGCCAATTCGATGAACTGCCTGACCGAGGCGCTCGGGCTGTCGCTGCCCGGCAACGGCACGCTGGTGGCGACCCACGCCGACCGCCGGCGATTGTTCGTCGAGGCCGGCCATCTCATCGTCGATCTCGCGCGCCGCTGGTACGACGAGGACGACGCCAGCGCGCTGCCGCGCTCAATCGCCAGCTTCAAGGCGTTCGAGAACGCGATGACGCTCGACATCGCGATGGGCGGCTCGACCAACACCGTGCTGCACCTGCTCGCCGCCGCCTACGAAGCCGGCGTCGATTTCACCATGGCCGACATCGACCGGCTGTCGCGCCGCGTGCCGGTGTTGTGCAAAGTGGCGCCCTCGATCGCCGACGTGCACCTCGAGGACGTTCACCGCGCCGGCGGAATCATGGCGATCCTCGGCGAGCTCGACCGCGCCGGACTGATCAACCGCGACGTGACGATGGTCCACGCGCCCTCGCTCGAGGACGCGCTGTCGCGCCACGACGTCAGGCGCACGACGAGCAAGGCGACGCGGACGTTCTTCGCCGCCGCGCCGGGCGGCGTGGCGACGCTGGAGGCCTTCAGTCAGGGTTCGCGCTACGGTTCGCTCGACGAGAACCGCGCGTCCGGGGTCATCCGCGACGCCGAGCACGCGTTCTCGAGGGACGGCGGCCTCGCCGTGCTGAAGGGCAATCTCGCCGTGGACGGCTGCATCGTGAAGACGGCGGGCGTCGACGCGAGCAATCTGAAATTCGAGGGGCCGGCGAAAATCTTCGAGAGCCAGGACGACGCCGTGCGGGGCATTCTCGGCGGCGAGGTCGTCGCCGGCGACGTGGTCGTCATCCGTTACGAGGGGCCGCGCGGCGGGCCGGGCATGCAGGAGATGCTCTATCCCACCAGCTATCTCAAATCGAAGGGGCTCGCGAAGGCGTGCGCGTTGATCACCGACGGCCGCTTTTCCGGCGGCACCTCCGGCCTTTCCATCTGCCATGTCTCGCCGGAGGCCGCCGAGGGCGGCGCGATCGGCCTCATCGAAGCGGGCGACAGAATCGCCATCGACATCCCCGGCCGCTCGATCCGGCTGCTCGTTTCCGACGACGTTCTGGCGCGCCGCCGCGCGCTTGTCGAGGCGAAGGGCAAGGACGCCTGGAAGCCGGCCCGGCCGCGCAAGCGCGCCGTCTCCAAGGCGCTGCGCGCCTACGCGGCGTTCGCCACCAGCGCGTCGCGCGGGGCGGTAAGGGAAGTGCCGTGAGGCGGCGCTGAACGCGCCGGCCGCGGACCGTCGCCCAAGCTTACGGCCGCATCGCGACGTCCGTCGCGCGCAACCGCGCGTCGAGCGTCAGCAGGGGTTCGTTCGTCGCCTTGGCGTAGGCATAGTGGAAGCAATCGAAGTTGCTCAGCGCGCGCTTGCCGACGCCGTGCTTTTGCGCCACCGCCACCGCGTGCGCCAACGCTTCGCGCGGCGACCGTGTTTCACGGAGCGCGATGTCGCGCGCCTCGAGCCACTCGACGACCAACTCCTCGGCGTCCTGAAAGCCGCAGTTCAGCTGGCCCGGCCGCGCGCTGCTGATTCCGATCGATGTCGCCCACGATAACGGGATGATGTCGCCCGCCGTAACGGAATGATGCCGCCCACGATAACGAGATGATGGCGCCCACCGGAACGGAATGATGCCGCCCGGGGT
>JBEKAL010000247.1:0-5873 GCA_050015935.1 Roseiarcus sp. | reverse complement strand
TAGCCGACGAAAAAATCGACGTTGAATTTCAGGCCCGAGGCCTTTTCCAGCACCGGAACGCAATCCTCTTCCGTCGCGCCGGGATAGACCGTCGATTCGTAGACGACGATATCGCCCCTCTTCAAAGCCTTGCCGATGGTGTGGGACGCTTTGATCAGCGACGTGAGATCGGGGCGCTTGTGTTCGTCGATCGGGGTCGGAACGGTGACGATGAAGAAGTTGCAATCGGCAAGATCGGAAAGTTCGGTCGTGAAACGCAGACCTTCAGTTTCGTCCAGCTCTTCGTCGCCGACTTCGAGCGTCGCGTCGCAACCGGCTTTGAGCGCTTCGATGCGCTTCGGATTGACGTCGAAACCAACGACCAGACGTTTCTTGCCGAATTCGACGGCGAGCGGCAGGCCGACATAGCCGAGGCCGATAATCGCGAGCCTGATTTCGGAGAGATCATTCATGACGAATTGTTCAACTCTTCAGCGAAACAAGGGACCTCGTCGGTAAGGCCGGCGATCGCCGTGAACATCGTGGTCGCGCCCCGACGGTCGGGCGCGGGCGCTCATCGACGCGCCATGACGCCGCCTGTCGCGCATATCCTCGCGTCTTTATGAGCGTCGCACGCGCGCCGGACGCGGACGTCGATAAGACAACGCAAAGATACGCGCCCATCGCCACGGGCCGAGGCCGTCCGGCTGCCTGAGCCCCGCCAAGGAGCGTCGCCATGAGCAATCAATGAGACCAGAAAATTCGCATGCTACCGCACTTCGGGTGAAACGCTCCCCCAAAGCCATGCTTCGTCGCCTCGCCCAAAGTGCGCCCGCCGGCGAGGCGAAGGAAAAAATCAGGCCGCCGTCAGATGGGCCCGATCCATCGTAACCGGCGCCTGGCCACCCATGATATTCAACAGAACTTGAACGCGCCCCTCAGCGTCGAGCCGCTGCAGCACGCCCAGGACCCCAGCAAAGGGGCCGGCGATTACGCGCACGGCCTGCCCGGGTTGCAGACCGTCGTCGAACCGCACCAGGCCCGATTGGTCGAGGCTCCCCAACAAAGCTTCGACGACGCCCGTCGGAACCGGCGTCGGGCGCTGATGCGCGCTGATGAGCCGCGCCACGCCAAAAGTCCCGTTGATCGAGCGCCAACGATCCCGCTCGGTATGGAGGACGACGAAAATATATCCCGGAAAGATCGGCGCGATCACTTCGCGCAATTGGCGTGCATGACGAACCGTCTTGTGAAAGCGCGGCAAGAAGGTCCGAAAGCCTTGGGCGCCAAGGTGAAGGCGGGCCATCTTTTCGCAATGGCACAGGGTCTGGGCGACGAACCAACGCTCGCCCTCTCGCAAGGGCAAGCGGGAATCCGCCCCTTGCGTGGCACGGGCGAATACAAGACCGGCGCTTTGGGTATCCCTGGCTGAGATGACCATCGGCTTATTCAGCCCCGCGGATCGATCGCCATCCAATCAACGCCAGTTCGATCCGCGTTCGCAATTTCACACTCCCGCCGCCTGTCACGCGCCTCTCGAACGTAGGAGACGTCTAACCGAAAGCGCGCCTCTTCGCAAGCGCAGCAAGAATCTGTCGAAGTGAAACTAGAAACGGCGTCCGAATGGAGAACGCCATGTATCGTATTGATATAGTTACATCTTTCGCCAACGTCCGAAACTGCGCGTCATTGCAAATGGAAGAATACCAACATGTCAGCCTTCAATTCCTCGGGAAAGACTGTGCGAATGTAGCCGAGCGACGCGACGTATATGACAGACGCGTGAATGCGAAACTTCCAAACAATCGTCACCTTCCCGCCGGCGCCGGCTCTTCCGCTGGCTTGTTGGGCGGGGCCGGCCGCTTATGTTTGCGTCGACGCCGGCGCCGAGGCAGGCTCGACCACCAAGCGTCGCGCCCATCATCGGCGACGGCCGGCGGCGTGAATTGCCAGGCCGCGCAGAGCGCGAAGACGGATCCGAGCGCGATCGTGCGCAGCGGATAGTCCCAGAGCGAATGCAGCAGCAACAGCCACATCACAATAATGCCCGCGCGCGCCAGCCGTCCCTCGGACTCGAACGCGCCGACCAGCGCCCGGCGCGTCGAGAGGGAAAGCCAAGTGACAAAACCGATGAGAAGGGTCAAGGACGCAAGCCCGCCCTCCAGCAGCGTCTCCAGGAGATCATCATGCGCGCGATTGACGTATTCCGGAATGAGATCGGCCACGCGCTCGTGCAGCGGATAGACGCTTGGAAAGGTTCCCAAGCCCGCCCCGAACGGAAAATAAACCCGAAGAGCGCTCCAGGTATCGGCGGCGATCGTCCAACGTGCGTCCTCCGCGATATCCTTGGTCGCGAAGCGCTCCAAAATCGCCAGCATGCCCATACCCAACATCAAGGGAAGCAGCAGCAGTCCCAGACCGGCGGCGATCCCCAGCGCCCGACGGCGTCCCAATTTGGCGATTTCCGGACGCAGCAGCAAAAGTGTGGCCGCGAGCAACGAAACCCCGCCGAGAATAAGGGCCGAGCGAGACCCCGACAGCGATAGGCCAAACAGCAGCGCAGGAACGACGCCGCCGAGGACGGCGAGGGTGAGAGCCGCCGAGCGAATGCGTAGGTCGGTCAGCGCGGCGGCGGCGAGGGGCACTAAAGAATATTCGAATGCGGCAAAATGGTTGTCGTTGGCGAAAAAACCCACGCCATTGCCGACGTTCGTGACATCGTAGAAGTAAAGGCCACTGTCCTGGCCGCCGAGGACCTGCAACATCGCCAAGGGCGCGCTGATGACGCCGATCGCCACCGCGACCAGCGCCAGCAATTTGCGCGCGTCGCGGTCGAGGCTGACGGCGGCCAAGAAAATAGCCACGGGCGGCAGGAGGGATAGCAGGGCGCGCCACGTCGCCCCGGGGATGACGCTGATCGGGCGCCATGACAATGGGATCCCGGCCGCCGTGAAAATATCGACGAGGGATTGTCGGCCGGGCAAGGCGCTCCAAAGCCATGACGGCAAGGGGATCAATTGCGCGCATGGCAAGGCGATGACGCCAATCACAAGAGCGAGCGCGCCGGGCGACCGCTTCAGAAACGGCAAGGCCCGCGGCAGCGCCACCGCTAGCAAGAGCAACGCGACGAGTTCGGGGATCGCGTCCGATCCCAGTCCCTGGCGAGCGCCGCCGCCAAACAACAGCGCCGCGGTCAACGCTACGCCGGCGAGCAAAATTAGAAGGCTTTTCATGGCTTCGCCGTCAGGGACCGAAATTGCTCGGCAAAAGCCCGGTCATCGTGAGGGCGACGCAAAAAACCGCGCCGCCGGCGAGGCCAGCGCGAAATGCAGCTGTCGGCGTTTCCCGCGACATCGCTGCGAAACGCTGAGAAAGCGCCCCGGGCGCCAAAACCGCTGTTCGGCAGGGCGACGTCGACGCGCGCGCCTCCAGCAAAAGAAGCCAAACGAAAAGGCCTCGAGGCGACGCCAGCGACGCGATCCCGCAAAGCCATTCGAGCGCCAACCGCGGCGCGCCCGCCGCCCCACCCAAGGATTGGGGAAGATCGCGTCCAAACCTTGCCGAGAGCGACGAGCGCGGCGATCAAGATCAAGCTGAACTCCGCGATTTTTCCGTCGCCGTCATGCTCGGCGCCCAACGCGTTTGGTTAGCATCGCCCCTCCCCAACAGCAAGACGTCGCAAATCCGTCAAGCCAGGCTCCAAGGCGAAGGCGCGAATTCCAGCTGATTGCTTGTTGAAAAATGGATTGTCGCATTCTCGTTTCGTTTCACGAACCTATCTCGGCTTAATTTCGAGATTAGCGTATGAAACGCCGCCGATAATTTCGGTTTCCCGGACAACCCGCGCCGGCAGTTCGAGAACCAGCTCTTGGTATGGGCAATTGTCTCTTGGAACGTCGAAATCGACAGTGAATTCGCGCCAGGGTTTCTCGTCAGTCTGCAAGTCCGTCGCGGCGAGCGAATCGGCGGGCTTGCCGACGCAGAAGAGCCGCCACCATATTCCCCGTTCGTTTTGCAGGTTTTCGGAGCGTTCCAGGCCGGAAAATCGGTAGGGCCCGGGCGCAAGGGTCAGCAAGTGCGAGACATTCTGGAACGGAACGCGGCCGCCAAAAAAATCGACGTTCAGGATTCGCCGGCCATTCTCGGTGCTGACCCCGATCAAGGCCCCCGATACCGGCGCGAAAACCCAATCGAAAGGCAAATTCGTCATGGCGTACTGAAATCGCGCATTGTAGAGATACTCTTGTCGCCGCAAGCGTTCCGGCGGCAGCGACTTGGTCCAAGCCAAGTAGGCCTGGTCCAGCATGCCTCCAGTGATCAGACGCGTCAGAAACGCCGCCAGCTCCGGCGCCGTCGGCGGATTGTCGCCGGCCTGAAGGGCGGCGAAGAGGGCGTTCAAGCCTGGAAGATCGCTCGACCTCGCCGACAGTTCGTCCAGCACGTAAGCGCGCCATTTGGGATTGGCCCGCAGAAGCCCAGTAAAGCCAAGACGGTAGGGCTCGCTCGTCAAGGCCGGCGCTAGCGCCAATACTAACGGACCCAACGTCCCGGACGACTGCCCGCGGAACAAAATGTCGATACGTTGCAACGCCGGCGCGACGTCGCCACGCCGAATATCGCGATCAAGGAGCCAGATCTGCGGTTCGAGGCTTCTGAGATTGACCCGGCTGGCCAGCCGCATCAGGTCGGCGGCCTGCCGGTCATCGTCCTTTTCCTGAGCGAATCGCCCGAGCAGGGTCAGCGCCTCGGGCGCGAGCGGGTTGTGGTCAAGCGCGTCCCGGGCGCCGGCCGTCGCTTCGTCGAGGCGCGAAATGTCCTCGAGGTAGGCGCGTTGCGATAGCGTGACCCGCACCGCTGATTGACCCGGGTCGAACATGATCGCCAGCTCCGGGTTGGAGACGCTCAACAAATCGCCGACGGATAGCCGAATGGCATTTATTGCGAACAGCGCCAGCAGCGCAGCGAAAAACAACCACCCAACGGGGGCGAGCGCCAGTTGAAATGCGGGAAGACGCATGGGCATTGGCGAGCGGTCCTATGAGACCGAGGAAAAACGATGAATTGGCCTCATTGGAGGCCCGAGAGCGCCGCGCGCGTCGGCGCCGCCGGCACGGCGTCGAAGAACGTTGTCGCGAACAGCGCATGGCCGACGCCATATGTCACTTCATCGGGGACCGTGACGCCAGAGAATAGCGTCAGGCCGGCGAGAAATATGCGCAAGCCCTTCATGGAGCGTCGCGCCGAACGCTCGGGCGAGGCAACCAACGGCAACGCGATCCACGGCACGCGATGCGCTCGCGCCGATGGAGGTTCGCCGCCGGCCAAACCGCGCGGCCGTTCATCACCGTCCAAGCCACGGTCGACCTGTCGCCAGGCGGCGATAACGCGGCTCGCGAAGGCCGCATGCCACGCGCTCTTGTTTTTATCCGGATGCAGCCAGTTGAGCAAATCGCGCAAATGCGCGCGGATCACGGCGCGATCCGCGTTGGGCGCTACGCCGAGAATCCGACGCGGCGATGCGCCTTGATACAGCATCACCTGTAGCACGTAGAGTTCGGCGGCCGCGACCAGTTCGGTTTCCCTCAAACCGGTCATAGAGCGCGCTTCCTGCGAGGCGTCGGGATCACTTGCGAGAATTCTCAACAGCAATTCCACGCCAGCAGGAAGCGCCTGCGACCGCAATACCGCCGCCAGGCTCGGCACCCGCGACAGAGCGATGGCGGCGGCAAGGGCGCGGTTAGGAGGCATCTTGCTGGCTGTTCAACGCCGGTTTGGGTTTCTGGCCATAGACGAATTTGTCGGCGCCCTTGCCATAACTGTAACCATAACCATAGCCATAGCCATAGCCATAGCCATAGGTGCCTGCGCCATGCTTGGGATCATACTTGTTCAAA
>JBEKAL010000246.1:0-5938 GCA_050015935.1 Roseiarcus sp. | reverse complement strand
GCATCCACTCGGTCATCAGGCCGACGACCGGCTCGTCGGTCGGGCCGAACTCGGTCGAATTGGCGTGGGGAAGGCCGACGAGCGAACGGCAGGCCTCGATCACCGCCATCTGCATGCCGAAGCAGATGCCGAAATAGGGCACCTTGCGCTGGCGCGCAAAACGCGCCGCCATGATCTTGCCCTCGGTGCCGCGCGCGCCGAAACCGCCGGGCACGAGAATGCCGTGAACGCCTTCCAGATGCGACGCCGGATCGGCGCTTTCGAAAATCTCGCTCTCGATCCAGTCCAGTTTGACCCGCACTTGGTTGGCCATGCCGCCGTGGGTCAGCGCCTCGATCAGCGATTTGTAGGCGTCTTTGAGGCCGGTGTATTTGCCGACGACGGCGATCGTCACTTCGCCCTCGGGGTTATGAAAGGCGCGCGTCACCGCCTCCCAGCGGCGCATATTGGGCTTGGGGGCGGGTTCGATGCCGAATGCGGCGAGCACCTCGCGGTCGAGCCCGGCGGCGTGATAGGCGGCGGGCACGTCGTAGATCGAGGTTACGTCGCGCGCCTCGATCACGGCGCTCTCGCGCACGTTGCAGAACAGGCCGAGCTTGCGCCTCTCTTCGCGCGGAATCGGGCGGTCGGTGCGGCAGAGCAGGATGTCCGGCTGGACGCCGATCGAGCGCAGCTCCTTGACCGAATGCTGCGTCGGCTTGGTCTTCAGTTCGCCCGCGGTCGGAATATACGGCAGCAGCGTCAGGTGGATGTAGACGACGTGGCCGCGCGGCAGGTCGTTGCCGAGCTGGCGGATCGCCTCGAAGAACGGCAGGCCTTCGATGTCGCCGACCGTGCCGCCGATCTCGACCAGCACGAAATCGACGCCCTCGTTGCCTTCCAGGATGAACTCCTTGATCGCATTGGTGACGTGGGGGATCACCTGCACCGTCGCGCCGAGGAAATCGCCATGGCGCTCCTTGGCGATCAGCTCCTGGTAGATGCGCCCGGTGGTGATGTTGTCGTGGCGGTTGGCGTTTCGGCCGGTGAAACGCTCGTAATGGCCTAGGTCGAGATCGGTTTCGGTGCCGTCGTCGGTGACGAACACCTCGCCGTGCTGCGTCGGGCTCATCGTGCCCGGATCGACGTTGAGATAGGGGTCGAGCTTGCGCAGGCGCGCCGAATAGCCGCGCGCCTGCAGCAGCGCCCCCAACGCCGCCGAAGCCAAACCCTTGCCAAGCGAGGAAACCACGCCGCCCGTGATGAAGATATAGCGCGCCATGGGATTCGACGTGTAGCGCATCGGGAGCGATTCGGCGAGGAAAGAATTTTTGCGGCCTGGCGAAATCTGTGGGCGGCGCGCCGCCGGTCAAACCGCGAACGCCTCCTCTTCGTCGATGCGCGAGGTCGCCTTGGTGTCCGGCATCAGGAAATAGACCATGAGCGAGCAGAAGATCACCGCCGTCGCGTACCAATAGAAGCCGCTCTCCATGCGAGCGTTCTTGAACCACAGCGCAATATATTCGGCCGAGCCGCCGAAGATCGAAACGGCGAGCGCGTAAGGCAGACCGACTCCGGTCGCGCGCACGATCGTGGGAAACAGCTCCGCCTTCACCACCGCGTTGATGGAGGTGTAGCCGGAGACGATCAGCCAGGCCACGACGATGAGGCCGAACGCCTGCCACGGCCCGCCCGCGTGCTGAATCGCGGTGAGCATCGGCACGGTGCCCAGCGTGCCTAAGACGCCGAAGCCGAGCAGCAGCGGCCGGCGGCCGATGCGGTCGGAGAGCGCGCCGTAGATCGGCTGCAGGATCATCGCGACGATCAGCGTGCCGACGCTGACCCAAGTCGTTTGCACGTCGCTGAGGCCGACCGAGAGCTTGAGGAATTTCTGCATGTAGATCGTGTAGACATAGAAGGCGAGCGTGCCGCCCATGGTGAGGCCGACGACGATCAGCGCCTGACGGGGATAGGCGAGCAGCGCCGCGACGCCGCCGCGGCGCCCGCGGCGCGCGCGCGCCGTCTCGAAGGCCTGCGTCTCGTCGAGGTCGCGGCGCATGACGAACGCGAACAGCGCCAGGGCCGCGCCGATGGCGAAAGGAATGCGCCAACCGAATTCGCGGAGTTGCGCGCCGGAAAGGAAAAGGTTTTGCAGCGCGAGCAGCACGATGAGCGCAACGAACTGGCCGCCGATCAGCGTCACGTACTGAAAGCTCGAATAGAAGCCGCGCCGCTCCTGCGTCGCCATTTCCGAGAGGTAAGTCGCGCTGGAGCCGTATTCGCCCCCTAAGCTGAGGCCCTGCAGCAGGCGCGCGACCAGCAGCAGCGCCGGCGCGCCGATGCCGATCGATTTGTAGGTCGGCGCGCAGGCGATCATCAGCGAGCCGAAACACATCAGCAGCACCGACGCCATCAGCGCGATGCGGCGCCCGCGCGTATCGCCGATCAGGCCGAACAGCCAGCCGCCGATCGGGCGCATGAAAAAGCCGAGGGCGAAAATTCCCGCCGTCGAAAGGTTCTCGACGACCGGGTCGTCGCCGGGAAAGAACGCCTTGGCGAAATAGAGCGAGAAGGCGGAATAGGCGTAGAAATCGTACCATTCCACGAGATTGCCGAGCGAGCCGACCAGAATCGCCTTCACTCGCCGCGCCGTGTCCGAAACGCCCGCCATCGGCTCCCTCCGCCCCGCTGCTTCGCCAAGTTCGCAAGCGCGAAGCGGGCGTGCAAGTCCCGCGGCGGCTCCAACGTCCCCCTAAACCGCGCTTCCCCACAAGTCATATGCGTTCGCGCGCTCGATTCTGACCGTCGCGATGTCTCCCGCGCGCAAAGGCCGCCGCGTCGCGATGTGGACGGCGCCGTCGATCTGAGGCGCGTCGCCCTTGGAGCGGCCCTTGGCGCTCGAAGCGCCGCCTTCGTCGACGATTGTCTCGATGCGCTTGCCGACCTTGGCCGCCAGCTTCTTGGCGCTGATCGCCTGTTGGCGCTCCATCAAGCGACTCCAGCGGCTCTGCTTGATCTCCTCGGGCACGCTCTGCAGCCCGAGGTCGTTGGCGCGCGCGCCGGCGACTGGTTCGTACTTGAAGGCGCCGACGCGGTCGAGCCTGGCTTCGCCGAGCCAGTCCAGGAGAAGGCGGAAATCCTCTTCCGTCTCGCCGGGAAAGCCGACGATGAAGGTCGAGCGGATGGTCAGCTCGGGGCAGATCATGCGCCAGGCGTGGATGCGCTCCAGCGTCTTCTCTTGATTGCCCGGCCGCCGCATCGCCCTGAGCACGCCCGGCGCCGCATGCTGGAAGGGGACGTCGATATACGGCAGCAGATTGCCGCCGTTCATCAGCGCAATCGCTTCGTCGACGTGCGGATAGGGGTAGACGTAATGCAGGCGCACCCAGGCGCCCAACGTCGCCAGTTCGCGCGTCAGGTCGAGAAAACGCGCGGCGACCGTCTTGTCGCCCCACGGGCTCGCGGCGTAGCGGAGGTCGAGGCCGTAGGCGCTGGTGTCCTGCGAAATGACGAGCAGCTCTTTCACGCCAGCTTTGACCAGCTTCTCCGCTTCGCGCAGCACGTCGCCGGCGGGGCGCGAGACCAGCGGGCCGCGCAGCTTCGGGATGATGCAGAACGTGCAGCGGTTGTCGCAGCCCTCAGAAATCTTGAGATAGGCGTAGTGGCGCGGCGTCAGCCTGACGCCCTCGCCGGGGATGAGATCGACGAACGGATGGTTTGGCGCCGGCGCGACCGCTCGCACCGCCGCCATCACGCTCTCGTAGGCCTGCGGCCCGGCGATCGCCGACACGTTCGGGTAGGCGTCGCGGATCGCGTCGGGCTCGGCGCCCATGCAGCCGGTGACGATCACCTTGCCGTTTTCGGCCATCGCCGCGCCGATCGCGGCCAGCGATTCCTTCTTGGCGCTGTCGAGAAAGCCGCAGGTGTTGACGATCACGGCGTCGGCGCCGGCGTGGCCGCGCGAAAGCTCGTAGCCTTCGGCGCGTAAGCGGGTGAGGATGCGCTCGCTGTCGACCAGCGCCTTGGGGCAGCCGAGCGAAACGAAGGAAATGCGCGGCGCCGGCTTGGCCGGTGCGGGGGAGGGGTCGGTCATTGCCGTGCCTTGCCACAGAGCGGGGCGGAGCGGCAAGGCTCGCCTTTCGCGCAGTGGGGGAATTATGCAAGGGGCGCGGTAATTCCTAGCGCGGACTCGCCGAAAAGCCCCAGTTGGGCTACCGTCGCCTCGAAAGGGCTGGGCATCCAGCGAATGTCGGCTCATCGTCATCATCCGCTTCAGCGCGGAGAAGCGCGGCGAGACGCTGACGGGGCACTGACTGGCGCGTGGGGCACGCGTGCGACTGAGCGGAGCGGGACATGAGAAAGGTCTGGGGCGCGATCTCGGTCGTGATCGCCGCGCTGGGCGGTGTCGGCGCGCTCGCGCAGGCGCGCTTATGGACGGTGCAGGCGGTCGACACGGGCCAGGGCGTCGTCTGCGACGCTTTCGCAGCGGGAGCCATGGGGCGCGCGCCGTATGAATTCCGCTTCCGCCGCGACGCGCGGAGCCTGCTGCTCATCGTCTCCTACGCCGGGCCGAAGCTGAAGGGACCGATCGCAAGCGCCGACATAGCCATCGGTGGCCGCGCGATCCGCCTGCCTGCCAAGAAGATCGACTTCGGCAGTCGCAACGCGTTCGTCATCTCGATCGACCAAGCCTCCTTCGACCCGAGCACTTTCGATCAAGACGCGCCCTTCGTCATTACCGCCGGCGGCGAGACCTTCGGGCTCTCAATGCTCGCCAGCGACAACGTCGCGGCGAATTGGCGGGCCTGCCTGAAGGCGACGAAGATCGACCTAAGTCCATCGCCTCCCATTGCGCCGGCCCCCCCGTCCTTGTGGGATGAGCAAGTCGGAACAGCGGCCTTAGACTATCACCTTCATTTCTATTTCGCAGGATTCCTGCTGAGAGCCGGCATCGTCTGTGAGGCCAAGGAGGGTGACTTCGGACGAACCACCAAGGACGCAATCGACCTTGTAGCTGCTCCGGAGCTTAAGAGGTTGTCGAAGGCCTATCCCGACACCACGCGTCAATGGATGGAAGAGGGAGCGGACAATTTCAACAAGGGGGTCATGACCAGTGGGCTCGACAAGGCGTGCGCGTTCGCCACGACAACGATTCGATCCAAAGCAGAGGCAATCCTGAACGACCGCGGGCGGGATGGCGGCGTTCCGGACATACCTCGGACGCCGGCAGCGGAAGCAAACGAGCAGCCCCCCGTCAAAGGCCCTCTGGCGGACGCGCCCTCCACAGACCGCCTGGGCTCTAATGAAAATTCAGATAAATCAAAGGCCAATAAAATTGTGTTGTGTGATATCTCTGCTCGCGTTGCCTTCAAATTGTATGGAGAGAAGTTATCGGGAGTTTCTTATCAAGACGCTCTTGACGCGATCGATGACCAAGATCAACAAAAGCAACTAAACCAGCTGTTTCCAGACCACACTGAAGGTATCGATCAACTGACCGCGCTGCTTAAGTTAATCCTGCAAAAAGCCTATACTACTTCTTGGTCAAGCGCTCAGGAATTTTCTGATCATGAACGTGAAGTTTGCTTAGCCAACAATTGAATGCCGTTGCTCGTTTTATATTCGCGATGGCGGGCAATGGCCGAACATGATCGTCACCTGCCCGCGCGCCTCGGCGTCCCTGATGGGACTCGCGCAATCGGAGTTGCCAACATGCGGGATCACCTGCCGCCTATTCACATCGTTGCCGCGGATCCCCATAGCGTTGTCGAGAAACTGGCGAAGATCGCCGAGTTCGGCGCGTTCAACGTGGTGCATGACCGCGGCAGTCCAACGACTGGCGACATCACCGTAAGCCTGCGCTTCACGCGGCCCTCGCCGCATCGCGATCTTGGCGTTCACTTGGTCGCGCGCGTGGACGAAAGAAGGATCGGGGTCGAAATCCGAGCGACGGAGTGGG
>JBEKAL010000245.1:0-5945 GCA_050015935.1 Roseiarcus sp. | reverse complement strand
CTATCGAGATCTTGCAGACGATCACAGCAGGCCGTTCTTCTTGAGAATATCGTCGGCGTTGTCCTTGTCGACCCGCAAGGTCGGCAGGGTGATCACCGGCTCGATCTTCTCTCCATTGAGCAGCTTGACCGCCTGTCGCAGCCCCTCCGCGCCGGGCGTCGCATAGAGGAAGGTCGCCGTCAGGAATCCCTTGTGGACCCAGGTCACCCCCTCGTCGGGCAATGCGTCGATTCCCAGGATGAACTTGATGTCCTTGTCGCGTCCGGCGTCCTTCGCGGCAAGATACGCGCCATAAGCCATCGGGTCGTTGTGGCCATAGACCAGGTCGATCTTCTCGTTGTTCCGAAGTGCGGTCGTCATGATGTCGTAGGACTTGTCCTGCTTCCAGTCGCCGGACTGGTTGTTGAGCAGGTATTTGATGCCGGGCTCCTTGTCGGTGAAGGCGTGGAAGCCGTCATGGCGATCGTGAGCGGGCGCCGTGCCCATCCCGCCCCAGATCTCGACGACGTTGCCTTGCGCTTTGCCCGGTCCGCCGAGCAGCTTCACGGCGTATTCGCCGGCCGCCTTGCCGATCAGCACGTTGTCGCCGCCGATGAACTGGGTGATCCGCTTGGTGTCGACGTTGCGGTCGAGCACGATCACCGGAATCTTCGCGTCGATCGCCTTCTCCACCACGCCCGTCAGGCCCGCCGATTCCTTCGGCGAGATCAAGATCACGTTGACTTGCTGGACGATCAGGTTGTCGCAATCGGCGACCTGCTTTTCCGTCCTGTCCTGGCCGTCGGTGATGATGAGCTCCACTTCGGGATGGAGCTTGGCCTCGGCTTCGATGTCCTTGTTGAACTGCACGCGCCACGGCTCGAGCGTCGTGCATTGGCTGAAGCCGACCTTCCATTTCGCCGCCGCCCGCGCCGGCGTCCAACCGGCAGGCACGTAGGCGGTCATCGCAACGCCCGCTATCGTCCCGGAGAGTTTTAGGAAATCACGACGTTTCATGAACATTCTCCCCTACTGTTGCCGCCTCCATGGCGTCAAGCGGCCGACGGATGCCGGCCGATCCGGTCCGCGGCGGCGCGGTAGCCGGGGGGCCGCCCCGCCACCGCGTCATGAGCTGACCAAGATTCTGTTCCTGCACCAGCACCGTTCCGACGATGATGAGCCCCTTCATCAGGAGCTGAACGTTGGAGTCGATGTTCTGCAATTGAAGAATGTCGGAGAGCAGCCCGAAGATGAGGACGCCGACGAAGGTGCCGGCGAGCCCTCCTCGCCCTCCCATCAGGCTCGTGCCGCCGATGACGACGGCGGCGATCGCGTCGAGTTCGAGCCCGGATCCCGCGTCCGGCTTGCCCTGACGATATTGCGCGACGAACAATACGCCCGCCAGTCCGGCGAGCATGCAGGAAATGACATAGGCGGCGAATTGCACCTGCGCGACCTTGACGCCGGAGAGCTTCGCCGCCTCGACGTTGCCGCCGATCGCGTAGACGTAGCGGCCGAACGTTGTGAACTTGAGAATCGCGCCGAAAGCGGTGATGGTGACGAGGAAGAAGATGCTCGGCATCGGGACGAGGCCCCCCACCATCGAGCGCAGGACTTCGAAATTCTCGGTCGCATTCGTTCCCGTGTAGACGGGGATGACCGCGAAGTCCTGGCCGCCGGTCAGGCGCCCGATGCCCAACGCGCTGACCATCATCGCGAGCGTCGCGATGAAGGGTTGAAGCCGCCCCTTGACGATGAACGCCCCGTTGATCGCTCCAAGCGTAAGCGCGAAGCACGGCGTCACGAGGAGAACCGCGAGGACCCCGAATTTGGTCGGAACCTGCGACACGACGAAGGCGGCGGCCGCGGCGCCGGCGGCAAAACCGAGCAGCGCAGGTATGCGAAAGCTGCGCCACGGCCCCAGCGCGATCTCCCGCCGCCGGCCCGCATCGACGTCGCGCCCGCGCTCAAGGCCGTTGAACACGAACCGCGCGAAGAAGCCGACCGCGAGCGCGATCGAGATCGTTGCGACGGGCGCGCCCATGACGGCGGCGGGCGTCCATCCCGGTCTGGTCAGAAGCATCGCGCAGACGACCGAGGAACAGCCCATGACCGAGCCGACCGACAGATCGATGCCGCCCAGAAGGATGACGATGGTCATTCCGGTCGCGACGAGGCCGACGATCGACACCTGCCGCAGCACGTCGGTCAGATTTTGGTACGAGAGGAAGATGTTGACGCCCGAGGAGGTGTGCGGCGAGGCGAGCGCGCCGATCAGGCAGATGAGCGCCAAGCCCCAGTAGAGTTTCGTGCGCGACAAAAGGCGAAGTAGGTTCATCCGACTGCTCCCGTCGCCCGTTCGCCCAAACCGGGCGCCGCGAGGCGCATGATCGTTTCCTGGGTCGCCTCAGCGCGCTCGAGAATCCCGGTCTGGCGTCCTTCGCACATCACCAGAACCCTGTCGGACAGCAGCAGCAGTTCCGGCATTTCCGAGCTGACGGTGACGATGGCGAGTCCACGCGCCGCAAGCTCGAAAACCAGCTCGTAGATCTCCTGCTTGGCGCCGACGTCGATGCCTCGGGTCGGCTCGTCGAGCAACAGCACCCGAGGCTCCGTCCCCAGCCATTTTCCGATGACGACCTTCTGCTGGTTGCCGCCCGACAGCGTCGAGACGATCTGATCGGCGTCGTTGCAACGCACGGAAAGCCTTTCGACCACGTCGGCGGCGAGCGCGGCCTCGCGGACGAAATCGCGGAGCCCGAAGCGCGAAAGCGGGCCGACCGAGGGGAGGGCGATATTGTCGCGCACCGTCGAGGCAAGGAGCAGTCCGCGCGCCTTGCGATCCTCGGTCACTAGCGCGATTCCGAGCGCGCAGGCGTCGGTCGGCGAGTTGATGACGACCGGCTTGCCGTCGATCGCGATCTCGCCGCCCCGCCAGCCACGCGCGGCGCCGAAAATGGATTCGAGGATCTCGGTGCGGCCGGACCCGAGCAGCCCGCCGATCCCGAGAATCTCGCCCCGCCGCAGATCGAAGCTCACCCCGTGCAGCACGCGCCGCCAGCCGCGGCGGCTCACCGTGTCGAGCGCGAGGCCGCGCACCGACAGCACCGGCGCGCCCCCAGCGGCCTTATGCTCTCGATGGGTGAGCGCGACGTCCCGCCCGACCATCGCGGATATGATGGCGCCGGACGAAAGCTTCTCGATCGGAGCGGTCAGGACATGCCGGCCGTCGCGCAGCACGGTCACGCGGTCGGCGAGCGCGACGACTTCGTGGATGCGATGCGAGGTGAAGATGATCGCCACGCCCGCGGCGGCGAGCTGGCGCACCACTTTGAACAGGGTCTCGCACTCCGACTCGGAAAGGGCCGACGTCGGCTCGTCCATCATCAGAATTCTCGCGTCGAGCGACAACGCCTTGGCGATCTCGACCAATTGCTGCTCGCCGACGCGAAGCTCCGCGACGCGGCTTTGCGGGTCGATGTCGATGCCGAGCCGCGCGAGCAGCGCGCGGGCCGCCTTGGCGATCCGGCGGCGGTCGACGATCGTTCCGGCGATCAGCGGCTCACGGCCGAGGAAGATGTTGTCGGCCGCCGTCAGCTCGGGAACGAGGTCGAGCTCCTGGTGGATGATGGCGACGCCCGCCCGCTCGGCGTCCTGAACGCCGGCGAACCGCGCCGGCGCGCCGTCGAGCCGAATGGCGCCGTCGTACTCGACGTGCACGCCGGCGAGGATCTTCATCAGGGTTGACTTGCCGGCGCCGTTCTCTCCGACCAGCGCATGCACCTCGCCGGCCCTGAGATCGAAATCCACGTCGCTGAGCGCCGCGATCCCGCCGAATGATTTGCAGACGGCTGACGTCTCGAGGACGACCCTTCCGCCCCCGTCATACCGATCGGCGGAGCCCGATCCTATGGCGTTTCCCACGTCACGCACCGGAGCGCCGTCCCTCTGCATGCTGAAAAGAGGTTCTTAAGGCTTGCCCCGCGATCCGAACCTAGGTCGGCGTCGGCTGTGCGCGCACGTTCTCCCCGCGTTTCGCTGGATGAATGTATTGGCGCCATGAGAATGCGCCTGCGGTCGCTGCCGGTCAACTTTGGTTGGAACGATGAGACGCGACCCCGCCCACCCGAGGTCGCCGACGCCGGTGGACGCAAGGAACACCTCCCACGCTTTATCGCCTGCCGTCGAGCGGAGCGACACTTTGCTACCTCGTGTTAGCACCATATAACGCGGGAAGACGGCGTCAAGCGGGATTCGTCGACGCTGATCCGCGCTGGCGCGACGAAGCTTCGCCACGGAGAGACGTGGCGCGGACTGCGGCTTCGGAGTTGCAGGCCCTTGCCGCGGGAAAAGTGCTATAGGGAAACGAATACACGGGGCGGAGAAGCGGGTGCCAAAGACGATTGAGGAGATTGCGCGCGGTACGGGCTTCTCGGTGACGACCATCAGGCTCATCACCAACGGGCAGGCCGCGAAATATCGGATCAGCAAGTCCACGCAACAGATCGTAGAGGACTACGTTGACCGTTACGGTTACGTGGTCAATCACACGGCCCGCAGCCTGAAGCTGCGACGGACGGACACGATCGGGCTCGTGGCGCCGGACATCAGCAACGCTTTTTTCGCTCGCGTGATGGCGGAACTGGAGCGCCTGTGCCGTGGTCGCGGATTGGTGGTGCTGACGGCGTCCACCTACGAGGACCCCGCCCAGGAGGACCTAGCCGTGCACAGCCTGTGGGCGCGTGGGGTCGATGGATTGATCATCGCACCCTGCCAGAAGCCGGACTACGGCAGGGTTGTCGGCGGGAAGGCGCGGGTCGCCATCGTGATCATCGATCGCCCTTATGCGACGTCGCACTATGCTTCAATTGCCAGCGACCATTTCGCCGGGTGTCTGAAGCTGACCCGCGAAATACTGGAAGAAGGCGGACGCAGCACGGTGTTCCTGTGCGCGAACCCCAAATCACCAAGTATCGCGGACCGTATCCGCGGGTTCTCGGCCGCCTGCCTCGAAGAGGGCATATTAGGGTGGCCGGATATGGTCTATCGGGCTTCAGAGGACAATGTGACCTCTGGGGCTGAACTTATGGATCGGGTGCTGGACCGGGACGGCGACGCGCCAGCCTCTTTCATCTGCTCTTCGCTGTTGGTTCTGGAAGGCGCGACGCAGCGGCTGAAGCAGCGGGCTGGACGGATACCCGCGGAAACAATCATTGGGACATTCGACGATCACCCGATGCTGGATTTCCTGCCCAACCGCGTCCTGTCGGTTCGACAGGACGAGGCGGCAATCGCCGCCGCGGCGCTGCAGCGATTGCAGGAGCGGCTTGGCGGGGCGGAGTCTCCGCCGCCGCTGACGACCGTGGCTTGCGAACTGGTGCGACGCGGGCAATCATTCGACAGCGCGGTCGTCTTGCAAAGGCCGAGGCAGGATACGCCAAGCTAAGAGATGGTCGGTGTCGACCAAGGCGACGAATCCAAGTTAACGCGCTGAGGGGTTGAGGAGGCCGTTGAGATATTTTGGCTCCCATCCGGCGAGTTTTCGGCGCAGTTTGATGCTGCGCCTGTCGTTGGCGGCACGGACCAAGTTGATCGCGAAGTGTCTGACGATAGCCATGTTTTTGGCTCCGTGGCCTTTTCGTAGGCGCGATTGGTCCTCTTTGAAGACGACATCGAGCACCCAATGGAGCCGGTTCTCGATGCCCCAATGACTGCGAACGGCGTCGGCGGCCTGTTTGGCGCAGAGCGTTGCGGAAGAGATGTAATAGCGCGTTTCGAAACGGCTGCGGTCCTCGAGTTCGGCGCGCGACTGGACCTTGATGATCGTGGCGACGGCGTGCGACACCGTCGGGTCAATCGGACGCTCTTCGTCCCGTCCGGGAAAGAGATAGGTCGTCGGTCGGGCGAGCTTCCAATAGGCGCGCAGGATGCCGGGCAATTGCGGCGACGGCATCACATTGCGGTCT
>JBEKAL010000244.1:0-5984 GCA_050015935.1 Roseiarcus sp. | reverse complement strand
GTGGAGAACCAGTATCAGCGGCGCGCCGATCTCATTCCCAATCTCGTCGCCACCGTCCAGGGCTACGCCAAGCAGGAAAAGGACGTGCTGACGGCGGTGACCGAAGCGCGCGCCAAGGCGACCTCGATCCATGTCGACGCCTCGGAACTGACCGATCCCGCCAAGGTCAAGCAGTTGGAGGACGCGCAGAACGCCTTGTCGGGCGCTCTCGGGCGGCTGCTGGCGGTGAGCGAGAACTACCCCGATCTCAAGTCGAACCAGAATTTCCTCACCCTGCAGGCGCAGCTCGAAGGCACGGAGAACCGCATCGCGGTCGCGCGCAGGGACTATATCGAAGCGGTCCGGGCCTATAACACCGCGTTGCGCACGTTTCCCACCGTGATCTGGGCGTCGACCATGTTCCGCGACAACAAGCCGATGGTCGAATTCACCGCGACGCCGGGCGCCGAAACCGCGCCGAAAGTGAAATTCTAGCCGGGATTGCGGAAAAGTGGACATCCGTTTTCCGACAACGATCCCGCTCTTTCGAAAACGACCGCCAGCGGAGGGCTTCGCCCTGGCCTCGAGGCTGCGCGTCGTCGTAGTCGCGCTGGCCCTGGCCGCCGTCGCGGCGTTCGGCCCGGCGCCCGCGCGCGCCGCGGCGAATTTCCCGGCCTTGACCGGCCGGGTGGTGGATCAGGCGCACGTGCTTTCGGCCGGCGAGCGCGCCGATCTCGAGGTTAAACTCGCCGACCTCGAAAGCAAGTCGGGCATTCAACTGGTCGTGGCGACGGTTTCCTCGCTCGACGGCGAGGAGATCGAGCCTTACGCGAACGAGTTGTTTCGCGCCTGGAAGCTCGGCGAAGCCAAGAAGAACAACGGCGTTCTCTTCCTGATCGCGCCCAAGGAACATCGCGTGCGCATCGAAGTCGGTTACGGCCTCGAGGGCACGCTGACCGACGCGACTTCCTCGCTCATCATCGCCAACGCGGTCGCGCCGCGCTTCAAGGCCGGCGACTACGACGGCGGCGTCGCGCGCGGCGTCGACGACATCATCACGGTGCTGACGACGGATTCGGCGGACTGGCAGAAGAAGCCGGAGCTGCGCGCCGAGGACGACCCCTCCTTTCTCGACGCCATCTCGCCGTTTCTCGTCCTGGCGTTCATCCTGTTCGTCTTCTTTATCACGCGCCATGGCGGCCGCGGCGGCGGCGGCCTCCTCGGCAACATCCTCATCATGTCGTCGCTCATGGGGCGAGGCGGCTCCTTTGGCGGCGGCGATTTCGGCGGCGGCGGTTTTTCCGGCGGCGGCGGATCGTCGGGCGGCGGCGGCGCTTCGGGGAGTTGGTGATGCCGGTCGATCCGAGCCAAGAGGCGAATATCGAAGCGGCCTTCAGCGCCGCTCAGCAGCGCACGCGCGCGCCGCTGGTTTGCGTGCTGGCGCGCGCTTCGGGCAATTACGAATTCGCGCCGCTGTTGTGGAGCGGGCTGCTCGGGCTGCTCACGCCCTGGCCGCTCTTGGTCTTTACGCGACTGTCGGCGCAGCGGATCTTCATCGCGCAACTCGCGGTCTGCTTTGCGGCGATGGCGATCCTGTCGCTGCCGCCGCTCCGCGACCTGCTGACCCCCCTACGCCTGCGGCGCGCCAATGCGCATCGCGCCGCCCTGGCGCAGTTCTCGGTTCGCGGGCTCGATCGCGCCGGCGAACGCAACGCCGTGCTCGTCTACGTCTCGCTTGCCGAGCGCTACGCGCGCGTCATCGCCGCCGACGCGGCCGCGCAGGCGATCGCGCAGAGCCAATGGCAGGGGTTGGTCGACGCGCTCATCGCCGATTTGCGCGAACGCGGCTCGGCCGAGGCCCTGGCCAACGTGGCGGCGCGTTGCGCCGACCTGCTGGCGCCGGCCTTTCCCCCGGCGAGCGACGCGGCGCCCCAGCATCGCCAACATTTTCATGTCGTGTGATCCCGCGACGTCGCGCGGCTTGAGGTCGCGCGCGTTATTCTTTACCAGGGCAGGGCGCCTTTGCGTCCGTTCCGCGCAAGCGCGCGGCCGAAACCGGCGGGGTGCTTCGAACGATGGCGTTGACAGCGACTTCGACCAATCGGCTGTGCGCCGCGGCGCTGGTTTGCGCGCTGGCGCTCGGGGCCGGCGAAGCGTCGGCGACGCCGGCGCTGGTCGTCGACGTCGACAGCGGCCAGACGCTGTTCGAGCGAGAGGCGACCGCGCCCTGGTATCCCGCCTCGTTGACCAAGTTGATGACGACCTATGTCGCGTTGCAAGCTGTGCGCGACGGCCGTTTGACGCTCGATACGCCGCTGACGATGTCGGCGCGGGCGGCGAACATGCCCGCGTCGAAAATGGGCTTCCGCCCCGGCGTCGAGGTCACGCTCGACAACGCGCTGAAGATGCTGATGGTCAAATCGCCCAACGACGTCGCGGTGATGGTCGCGGAAAACATCTCCGGCTCGGTCGAAGACTTCGCCGACGAGATGAACGCGACGGGTCGACGCCTCGGCCTCAAGGAATCGCATTTCGTCAATCCCAACGGCTTGCATGACCCGGCGCATGTGTCCTCGGCGCGCGATATGGCGATCATCGCGCGCGCGCTGCTCAAGGACTTTCCCGAGCGTCGCGATCTCTATGGCATCGGGGCGCTTCAGCTCGGCGACCAGATCATCGAGAACCACAACGGCCTGCTCGGCCGCTATCCCGGCGCCGACGGCATGAAGACCGGCTTCACCTGCCCCGCCGGGTTCAACGTCGTGGGAAGCGCGACGCAGGGCAGGCGCCGGCTGATCGTCGTCGTGCTCGGCGCGCTCTCGGCGCGCGAGCGCACCCTCGAAGCGGCGCATTTGCTCGATCGAGGCTTCGCCCAATGGGGCGGCGGCGAGGGCGCGCCGGAGAACCTGCCGTCGTCGAGCGCGCTCTCGGCGCCCGACATGCGCCCGGACATTTGTTCGCGCCGCAACCGCGCCGCCATCGCCGCTGCCGAAGAGGAGGAGGCCGCCCCCGCGCCGGGCGGTCTGTTCGGCCGGAACACGATCTTCGCCGCCCTCGCCGGATCGAGCGCGCCGATGACCGCCGAGATGTCGGCGCAGCCCGTCCATTTCGATCCGGTTCCTGTTTTTGTCGGTCCGAAGCCGGGCTGGACCGGCCCGGTCCTGGCCGCGCGCGCGCCCAATAAGGCGCCCGCCGCCGGGTCCCAGCCGATCGCCAGCGCCTATGCCGGCGACAAGCCCTCGGTCGTCGAGGGCGCGGCGCCCGAGAGAGCGCCGATCGCGCTGCAACGCGCGCTGCGGCCGATGAAGCCCGGCAAGAACGCCGCCTCGGCTTCGCTCTCGAGGCCCGGCAAGGTCGGCGCGTCCTTCAAGACGGCCATTCGCGCCAAGCTCGCCAAGGCGGCGAAAAAGAAGGACGAACACGCGCTCGCCGGGCCGGCCAAATAGGTCGCCGCGCACGTTCCTTTCCGGCCGCCTCGAGGCGTCACGAAGGGGTGAAAAATACCTTAGTTTAGCCCGTTTATGGACAAGCGGGCGCCGCAACCGGCAGGCAAAGTACTGTGGAGCCGCGATGGTTCGGTTCGACGCTTTGCTCGGTGTTTTTTGCCCCCCAGCCCCCGAGCGGCCTGTTCGACCGGAAAATTGCCACGCAGGCTAGCGGATCGGCGGGCCCCCTCCCAGCCGATCCGCTTTTTTTTGCCTCGGTCGGCGATTCGCAGGCGACTTGAAACCTCCCGTCTTTGCGGCGATATGAGCGCCGCCGGCGCCGCTTAAAGGCGGTCCGGCGCGGGGATTCCTTTTGTTTCACGAGGCGAATTTGACCACCGACGTTCCTTCCCAGGCGAGCGACGACGCGAAAACGCAGAGCTTCGAGGCCGACGTCTCGCGGCTGCTGCATCTGATGGTCCACTCCGTTTATTCGGATCGCGACATTTTCGTTCGCGAGCTCGTCTCCAACGCCGCCGACGCTTGCGAGAAGCTGCGCTACCAGGCGATCGCCAAGCCCGAACTGATCGAGGGCGGCGGGCCCTTCGTCATCGAGATCGCCATCGACGCGAACGACAAGACCCTCGCCTTCAGCGACAACGGCGTCGGCATGAACCGAGAGGAACTCGCCGAGGCGCTCGGCACCATCGCGCGTTCGGGCACGCGGGCCTTCCTCGACCTCATCGCCGCAGAGGACGTCGACAAGGAGGCGGCCAATCTCATCGGCCAATTCGGCATCGGTTTCTATTCTTCCTTCATGGTCGCCGACGAAGTCGTGGTCGAATCCCGGCGCGCGGGCGCCGGCGAAGCCTGGCGTTGGTCTTCCGACGGCAAGGGCGCCTTCACCATCGCGCCGCTGCCGCTGGATCGCGCCCCCGCGCGCGGCGCCCGCGTCATCCTGCATCTCAACGACGCTTCGCGCGAGTATCTCGATTCCGCTCGTCTCGAGCGCATCGTGCGCGAACATTCCGGCGCGGTCGCCGTGCCGATCGACCTTGTGGAGAAGCCCGGCGCCGAGCCGCGCCGCGTCGCCGACGGCGCGGCGATCTGGGCCAAGCCGAAGAGCGAAATCACCCCTGAGCAATACGCGGAGTTCTATCGCAGCCTCTCCGGCCAATTCGACGAGCCCGCTCTGACCGTGCATTGGCGCGCCGAGGGGCGGCACGAATATTCCGCGCTGGCGTTCGTTCCCGGCTCGCGCCCCTTCGACCTGTTCGACCCCGCGCGCAAGAGCCGCAACAAGCTCTACGTCCGGCGCGTGCTCATCACCCAGGACGCGGACCTGCTGCCCGGCTGGCTGCGCTTCTTCAGGTTCGTCGTCGATTCCAACGATCTGCCGCTCAACGTCTCGCGCGAGATGATCCAGCAGAGCGCGGTGTTCGCCGCGATCCGCAAAGGCCTGACCAACCGCCTTGTGCAGGAGGTGACCAAGCTCGCCGAAAGCGATAGGCAAAAATTCGCCAAGGTCTGGGAGCGTTTCGGCGCGGTGATCAAGGAGGGCCTCTACGAGGACCCCGAGCGCCGCGACGCGCTCTACAAGCTCACGCGCTTCACGACCACGACCCACCCCGCCGGCGATCGCGCGCTCGCCGATTACGTCGGCGCGCTTCGCGAGAACCAGACCGCGATCTATTATCTGACCGGCGAGGACGCCAAGCGTCTGGCCGCCAGCCCGCAGCTCGAAGGTTTTCGCGCCCGCGGCGTCGAAGTCTTGCTGCTCGCCGATCCCGTCGATCCGTTCTGGATTTCGAGCGCGGCGGGCTACGACGGCAAGCCGTTCAAGTCGGTCGCCCAAGGCGTCGCCGACATCAAGGCGATCCCGCTGAAGCAGGGCGCGCCGCCGCCCGCCGAGACTTCGGCCGAGGTCGCGACCCTGATCGCCTTTTTCAAGCAGACGCTGGAGGGCGAGATCGCGGACGCGCGCGCCTCCGACCGCCTGACCGACAGCCTCGCCTGTCTGGTGGCGCCCGAATTCGCGCCCGACCGCCAGTTGGAAAAGATGCTCGCCGCGCACGGGCGTCTGAGCGAGCGCACCAAGCCGGCGCTCGAAGTGAACGCCAGCCATCCGCTCATTGTAGCGCTGGCGCGCCGCTTCGCCGCCGGGCCGGACAAGGCGCTGGTCGAGGACGCCGCCTGGCTGATCTACGACGAAGCGCGCCTCGCCGAGGGCGAACCCTTAAACGACGCCCCCGCCTTCGCCGCCCGCCTGCGCCGGGTGATGGAGAAGGCGCTGGGGTAGGCAGGGGGCGCCTCATCGGGGGGCGCCGGCGCCATTTTCCGGCGCGATGGCTTGTTTTCAACGACTTGCGTGACGATTTTCCGCCGCGTCGCCGCAGGCGGCCGATGAAGGCCAGACTGTCGTTCGGGCCTCAGCGAGGACTCTGAGAAAAGGGGTTGAGTAATACGGTTTCCGGGCGATCAGCTCGCATTGGCGATGGGCGGCCACCAGTGGAAGCCGGCTCTGCCCTTTAGGGTTTGTCGGTCGTTGGCGAGATGAGCGCAGCGCTCGGAAATGATGGC
>JBEKAL010000243.1:0-5984 GCA_050015935.1 Roseiarcus sp. | reverse complement strand
GATCGTTCATGGCGGGTGTGGCCTCGCTGAAATCGAGCGAATCGGCTTAGACAACCAAATTCTACACGAAATCAGATATTTAAGCCACTCCCGCCAACCCGCAACGCATAATCCGGGCTAATACAGTTTGGAGAGCTTACGAAGGTGGTCGGGCTCGAGAAAAAATATCGGCTCGACGAGAAGTATTACACCAATAATAATAGTTAAATATGAATTTCTCCAGTCGTCTTGGCGACGGTCCGCATTTTTTCAGGTTCGGGCGCGACAACGGACGAAATCCGGGGCAGGATGGTGGAAGGAGGCACGCAAGTTCGCGACAGAGACCCGACCGGCGTCATCGTGCGACCGACGATTCTCGGCCGGTCGTCATTTGACCGGCAGCCATAGCCCAATGCCTCGGTCGACTGAGGAACATGATCCATGAACGGCGCCGAAGCCATCCTGCGGACCCTCGCCAACAACGGCATGGAGGTCTGCTTCGCCAATCCGGGCACCAGCGAAATGCAGATGGTGTCAGCCTTTGACCGCGAACCGCGGGTGCGGCCGGTTCTGTGTCTATTCGAGGGTGTGGCGACCGGCGCCGCCGATGGTTATGCGCGGATGGCGGGCAAGCCGGGCTCGACCTTGCTGCACCTCGGCGCCGGTCTCGCCAACGGGTCCGCGAACGTGCACAACGCCCGCCGCGCCCATTCGCCGATCGTCAACATCGTCGGCGATCACGCCACCTATCATCGCACGTTGGATGCGCTGCTCACCTCGGACATCGCCGGTCTCGCCCGGCCTAACTCGGTCTGGGTCAAGATGGGCGAGACGCCGGACGCGGCGGCGGCTCTCGCGTCCGAAGCGATCGTCGCCTGCCAGACCGGCGCTTGCGGCGTGGCGACCCTTATTCTGCCCGCCGACAGCGCATGGTCCGAGGCGAGCGGCCTCGGCCCGATGGTCACGGCGCCGGCCCGCGCCCGGCCGGACGCAGCGCGGATCCTGGAAATTGCCGAGGCGCTGAAGGCTGCGAAGAAGCCGATGATCCTCATGGGCTCGGGCGCGCTCACCGAAAACGGCGTCATTGCCGCCGGTCGCATCGCACGCTGCGGCGTGCGCATCGTCATCGACACCTTTGTCGCCCGCCAGCCTCGCGGCGCCGGTCGCTACGCGCCCGACCGGTTGCCCTATTTCGGCGAGACGGCGCTGGCCAGTCTGCAGGGCGTCGATCTCATGGCGCTGGCCTCGACCAAGACCCCGGTGGCGTTTTTCGCTTATCCCGGCGTCCCCAGCGTGCTGGTCCCCGAAGGCTGCGCGCTGCAGACGCTGGCGACGCCCGAAGAGGACGCGACATTCGCGCTCCATACGCTTGCGGATGTCCTTTCCGCCCCCATACGCCCGGTTCCGGCCGAGCGCGACGTCCGCGACGCGGTCCCGACCGGACCGTTGACCGACGATTCCATCGGCATATCCATCGCCCGACACATGCCGCAACATTCGATCGTCTCTGAAGACGCCGTGACCGCAGGCTTGCCCGTCTACATGCAGACCAAGGGCGCGCGGCCGCACGACTGGCTGTGCCTCGCCGGCGGCGCGATTGGCCAAGGCATTCCCGTTGCGATCGGCGCCGCCATTGCCGCCCCGCAACGCAAAGTGCTCTGCCTGACCGGCGACGGGGCCGGGGCCTACACGATCCAGGGCCTGTGGACCATGGCGCGTGAGAATCTCGACGTCGTGGTCGTCGTCTTCGCCAACCACGCCTATCGAATCTTGAATATAGAACTGGCCCGCACGAAATCCGGCGACGCCGGCCCGCGGGCGCGTCAGTTGCTTGAACTCGGCCATCCGCGGATGGACTGGGTGTCGCTTGCCAAGGGCTTCGGCATGCCGGCTGTCCGCTGCGCGACGGCCGAAAGTTTCGACGCCGAGTTTTCCCGCGCGATCGCCGAGATGGGTCCGGCGCTGATCGAAGCCCAAATCGGCTGAGAGACCGGTTTTGTGAAGGGTTTTCGACGCCGGCCACAACGGCGCCTCGCGACGCCGCTGCGCCGAGGGCAGGCGACCGAAGCCTTCGCCGAAGCGAGCTATATGGACAAGGGGAGGCGGGCGCCTCGGCAATGTGCGAAATTCAGGGGGATCGTTGAAAAAGTCGGGATCGAGCCGAACGCGGCGCCGCGCGGCGCCTCAACCCAAGGGATAGGCGGCTTCGACGAGATAGGGGCCGCCGCCGACGGAATCGCGCGCCGAATAGAGCACGAAACGCGACGCCTCAAAAGGCGGCGCGAGAAACGCGCCTCGCGCGCTCAAATAATCGGCGACGGCGGCCGGGGAAACCCTGCGAAGGCGCGCCAGGGTCACATGCGGGGTGAAATTGCGCGCCTCCGGCGCCAGGCCGATCCGGCGCAGCCGCCGCTCGTGCTCGCTCTGCAGGTCGATCAGCGGCGCGGTCGGCTTGATCCTGGCGACAATGGCGCGCGGCTTGTCGGCGCCGAACCAACTCAGCCCCTCGAAACTGATTGAAACCGGCGGGCGGCGGATATCGGCGAGCGCGTCGGCGACCTCGCGAGCCGCGCGCAAGTCGACGTCGCCGATGAAGCGCAGGGTCACGTGATATTCGCTCGGCTCGATCCAACGCGCGCGGTAAACGCCGCCGCGCGCGCTCGCCAGGGCCGCGGCGCTCGGGGCGGGCAGTTCAAGGCCGGTGAAGAGGCGCGGCATCGCGGGCTCCCGAATTTGAAAACGCGACGCCGCGGGCGCGGGGCGCACGACGCGTCGATTCTCGCGGGCTGCGGCGCGGGATCGCCGGACGCCGCTTCCGAACTCGGCGCGGCCTCCAGCTTCGTTGCGCGGCCTGAAGCGAAGGAAATAACCGATTCCCCGCAGGCGGGGCAAATTTCCGGGCGGGCCTGTGGGCGCGGTCGCCGACCGCGTGATCGCCGCTTCGCCGAGGCGGCGAAAACGGGGCGCCTCGCGCCGGACGCGCTCGACGAGCGCGTCTGCAATTCAGCCGCGTTTGCGCCGATCAGCGCTGGGCGCCGAGCGCTGCGGCGACGCGCAATTCGATCTCGTCGGCCAGAGACCTGGCGACCCGGATTTCCGCGTCGCGCGCGGCCCGCAGGTTGGCGAAGCTCTGCAAAGTGCGGTCGTAGACGGCGGCGGCGGTCGCGTCGCCCTTGTAGACCACCGCGCCGCCGTCGATTTTCGTCAGTGTGAACGTCGCCTTGCCGATGACGGTCGCGGCGTTGGCGGCGTTGATCTGCGATTCCACCGTCGGCGTTTGCGAAGTCTGGGCCACCGTGACCGCAAGGCGGTATTTGGCCGGAGGCGTTTCGCCGGAGCCGTTGAGATTGGAGATGAGGTCGTCGCCGAGATAGTGGCCGATGCGATCCTTGATCGGCGCGACTTCGACCGCGCGCAGATCCTCGGTGAGGCCGGGATGCGCGGCCTCGCCATAAAGGGGTTGGAAACATCCGCCCAGGCCCACGGCCATCACCAGCGCGGCGGCGCCGCGCGCGCGATCAAACCACGACATTGACGATCCTTTGCGGCACGATGATCACTTTCTTGGCCGGCCTATTATCCATCGCCCGGCGCACCGCGTCGAGGGCCAGCGCGGCGGCTTCGACGGTTTTCCCGTCGGCGTCGCGCTCGATGGTCAGATCCGCGCGCTTGCGGCCGTTGACCTGCACCGGCAGCGTCATGTGCGTGGCGACGATCAGGCTTCGGTCGGCGACCGGCCACGGACTGCGCGCGACCAGCTTTCGGTGGCCGAGAACCTCCCAGCACGCCTCCGCCAGATGCGGCATCATCGGCGCGAAACCATGCACGAGCATGTCGCCGGCCTCGGCGAAGGCGAAGCGCAAATCCTCGTCGACTTCTCGCCCTTCGATCGCTCCGACCGCGGCGGCGAGCGTGTTGGCGAGTTCATAAATGGTCGCGACGCAGAGGTTGAAGCGCAGGCGCTCGATATCGTCCTCGATTTTCGCCAGCGCGCCGTGGGCGGCCTGGCGGATCTCGGCCGCCGCTCGGGAAAAGCCGGCGGGCATGGCCGGACGCTCCGCCCCGACGACGCGCTCGATCTCGCAGGCCAGCCGCCACAAGCGCTGGGTCTGCTTATGGGCGCCCTGCACGCCCGCCTCGGTCCAGATCACGTCGCGATCGGGCGGCGAATCGGAGAGCATGAACCAGCGCGCGGTGTCGGCGCCGTAGCTCGCGATGATTTCGTCGGGATCGACGGTGTTGCGCTTCGACTTCGACATTTTTTCGATCGGACCGATTTCGATCGGCGCGTCGCCCGTGAGCGCGAAGGCGCGCCGCCCGGCGGCGTCGACCTCGACGCGCACCTCGGCCGGAGCGACCCAGCGCCCCTCGGCGTCGCGATAGGTCTCGTGCACGACCATTCCTTGCGTGAACAGACCGGCGAAGGGCTCGTCGAGATCGAGATGATCGCATTTGCGCATCGCGCGGGTGAAGAAGCGGGAATAGAGCAAATGCAGGATCGCGTGTTCGACGCCGCCGATATATTGATCGACCGGCAGCCAATGATCCGCGATATCAGGCGAAGTCGGCGCGCTCGCGTTCCACGGATCGGTGAAGCGGGCGAAGTACCACGACGAATCGACGAACGTGTCCATCGTGTCGGTTTCGCGCCGCCCCAGCGCGCCGCATTGCGGACAGTCGACCTGCTTCCACGTCGGATGGCGGTCGAGCGGATTGCCCGGCGCGTCGAAGGTCACGTCCTCCGGCAACAGGACCGGCAAATCCTTCGCCGGAACGGGAACGACGCCGCACGCTTGGCAATGGATGACCGGGATCGGGCAGCCCCAATAGCGCTGGCGCGAAATGCCCCAGTCGCGCAATTTGAAATTGACCTGCCGGCGCCCCTGCGGCCGATTGCCCAGCGTCTGCGCCTCGAGCCGGCGCGCGACCTCCTGCTTGGCGGCCTCGATCGTCAGGCCGTCGAGAAAACGCGAATTGATCAGGACGCCGTCGCCGTCATAGGCGACTCGATCGACCGTGAACGAAGCCGGATCGACGCCGGGCGGGCAGACCACCGGCGTCGCGCCCAGGCCGTAGGCGTTGACGAAATCGAGGTCGCGCTGGTCGTGCGCCGGGCAGCCGAAAATCGCGCCCGTGCCGTAATCCATCAGAATGAAATTGGCGACGTAGATCGGCAGGCGCCATTCCCCGTCGAAGGGGTGAACCGCGCGAAGGCCGGTGTCGTACCCTTTCTTTTCCGCAGTCTCGATCGCCGCCACCGAAGTGCCGATGCGCCGGCACTCCTCGATGAAGGCGGCGAGTTCGGGATTGCAGCGCGCCGCTGCGGCGGCGAGCGGGTGATCCGGCGCGATCGCCATGAACTTGGCGCCGAACAACGTGTCCGGCCGCGTCGTATAAATCTCCAGCTCTCGCGCGTTCGGCTCATTGGCCAAGGGCCCGCGCGAGCCGGGATCGATGGCGAAACGCACCAGCATGCCCTCGGACCTGCCGATCCAATTGCGCTGCATCAGGCGCACTTTGTCGGGCCAGCGATCGAGCCCGTCGAGGCCTTCGAGCAGTTCTTCGGAATAGTCGCTGATCTTCAGGAACCACTGCGTCAGTTCGCGCTGTTCGACGACGGCGCCCGATCGCCAGCCGCGCCCGTCCACCACCTGTTCGTTGGCGAGCACGGTGTTGTCGACCGGGTCCCAATTGACCTTCGACTTCTTGCGCGCGACGAGGCCCGCGGCGAGAAAGTCGAGAAACAGCTTCTGCTGATGGCGGTAATAGCCGGGATCGCAGGTGGCGACCTCGCGCGACCAATCGAGCGACAGACCCATGGACTTGAGCTGCGCGCGCATCGCCTCGATGTTGGCGTAGGTCCATTTCGCGGGATGGGTGGCGTTCTGCATCGCGGCGTTTTCGGCGGGCATGCCGAACGCGTCCCAGCCCATCGGATGCAGCACGTTGAAGCCGCGCGCGCGCTTGTAGCGCGCCACCACGTCGCCCATCGCGTAGTTGCGCAC
>JBEKAL010000242.1:0-6034 GCA_050015935.1 Roseiarcus sp. | reverse complement strand
CTCAGATGGTCGACGACCCGAGCCATGTCCGCCTCCCGCGAATCATGGCTCTTCCATCTATCATCCTGATCCCCCCTCCGGAATCCCCCCTCGTCGAGTCAATCGCCCGGAAACCGTATGACGCGACACGCCGAGCCCCTTCGCCGCTTCCGTCACCGACAGCTTGAGGGGCTTCAGGCAGTCCTCGCGGATCATTTCGCCCGGATGGGGCGGGTTGAACATCTCCATGACGGCCTCCTTTCGCTCTCGCCGATCACGGCGGCTTGTCCCGCGACAGGCGCTTCAACTCATAGAGCGCGGCTTGCGCTTCGCGCGGCGTCAATTCGTCGGGATCGATTTTGTCCAACGCCTCGCGCAGCGCGTCGGGACCGGGCGGGGGCGGCGGTTCATAGGAGAACAGCGGCAGCGCGTCGAGGCTGGAGAGCGCGCCGCCCGCGTGTCTGGCCGCCTCCAACTCGGCGAGCGCGGCGCGCGCGCGCTTGATCACCGCGGCGGGAAGCCCGGCGAGCTTGGCGACCTGGATGCCGTAGGAGCGGTCCGCCGCGCCGGGGATGACTTCGTGCAGGAAGACGAGCGCGCCCTTCCACTCGCTGACCCGCATCGTCAGATTGTAGAGGCGCGGCAGCGTCTGGGAAAGCTGGGTCAGTTCGTGGAAGTGGGTCGCGAACAGCGTGCGCGAGCGGTTGACCGCGTTGAGATGTTCGACGCAGGCGAAGGCGATGGAAAGGCCGTCGAAGGTCGCGGTGCCGCGGCCGATTTCGTCGAGAACGACCAGCGAGCGCTCGCTCGCCTGATTGAGGATCGCCGCGGTCTCGACCATTTCGACCATGAAGGTCGAGCGCCCGCGCGCGAGGTCGTCGGCGGCGCCGACGCGCGAGAACAGGCGATCGACGACGCCGATATGGGCGCGCCGCGCCGGCACGAAGGCGCCCATCTGCGCCAGCGCCGCGATCAGCGCGTTCTGGCGCAGAAAGGTCGATTTGCCCGCCATATTGGGGCCGGTCACCAGCGCGATGCGCCCGCCCTCGCTTAGCTCCCCCGAGAGGTCGCAGGAATTGGCGACGAAGGGCTCGCCGCGCCGCTTGAGCGCCGCCTCGACCACCGGATGGCGCCCGCCCTCGATCCTGAAGGCCAGCGAATCATCGACCTGAGGGCGGACCCAATCGCATAAGACCGCCAGCTCGGCGAGCGCGGCGCCGACGTCGATCTCGGCCAGCGCGGCGCCGAGGCCGCGCAGCGTCTCGGCTTGGGCCAGGCACGCCTGACGCAGCCGCTCGAAGGCTTCCAGCTCCAGCGCCAGCGCGCGGTCGGCCGCCGAAGCGATGCGCGCTTCCAGATCGATCAGCGCGTTGGTGGTGAAGCGCATCGCCCCGGCCATCGTCTGGCGATGGATGAAGGTCGCGCTATGGGGGGCTTTGAGCAGCGCCTCGCCCTGCGCCTGCGGCGTCTCGATGTAGAAACCGAGGAAATTGTTGTGCTTGATCTTGAGCTGGCGCGTTCCCGCCTCCTCGGCGTATCGCGCCTGCATCTCGGCGACGACGCGCCGGCTCTCGTCGCGTAAACGCCGCGCCTCGTCGAGCGGCGCCGACGCGCCGACGCGCACGAAGCCGCCGTCGCGCTTGGCGAGCGGCAAATCTTCGCCGAGCGCGAGAGATAGATCGCGCGCCAGGACGCCGTCGTCGTCGCCGAGCCGCGCCCGGCAGCGCAGCAACGCCGGCGGCAAGGCTTCGAGCGGAGCGAGCGTTTGCAACATCAGGGCGCTCGCCGCCAATCCGTCGCGGAGCGCGGCCAGATCGCGCGGGCCGCCGCGATCGAGGCTGAGACGCGAAAGCGAGCGCAGGAAATCCGGCGCCGCGGCGAGGGTCTTGCGCAAGGCTTCGCGCAAAGCCGGCGCCTCGGCGAGGAAGGCCACTGCGTCGAGCCGTTCGTTGATCTCTTGCGGGTCGGTGAGCGGGCTCGCCAGGCGTTCGCCGAGGAGGCGGGCGCCGGCGGGCGTCGCGGTCATGTCGATCGCAGCGAAGAGGGAGCCCGCGCGCTCGCCGGAGAGCGTGCGGGTGAATTCGAGATTGGCTCGGGTCGCGGCGTCGATTTCCAGGCCGGCGCCGCGCGCGCGCCGCGTCGGCGGGGCGAGCCGCGGCGTCGCGTCGATCTGGGTGCGCTTGACATAGCGAAGCGCGAGCGCGGCGGCGGCGATCTCGGCGCGGGTGAATTGCCCGAAGCCCTCCAGCGTCTCGACGCCGTAGAACTCCTGGATCGCCTGCTGGGCGCTCGCGCTGTCGCCCGCATCGCGCCCCAACGGCGTCGCGGAAATCCCGGTTTCCGCGATCAGCCGGCAAAAGCCGGGATCGTCGAACAGGGCCTGAGGCGCGACGATCTCGCGCGGCTCCAGGCGCGCGATTTCGAGGCTCAGGGCCGCTTCGTCGGCCTCGCTCAAATCGAACGCGCCGGTCGAGATATCGAGCGCGGCCAGACCGAAGACCGCGCGCCCTTCCCCTGAGCGGACGCGCTGGACCGCGAGAAGAAAATTGGCGCGGCCGGGCTCCAGCAGCCGTTCCTCGGTGATCGTGCCGGGCGTCACCAGCCGCACCACGTCGCGCTTGACGACGGACTTGCCGCCCCGCTTCTTGGCCTCCGCCGGGTCTTCGAGCTGCTCGCAGACGGCGACGCGATGGCCGAGCGCGATGAGGCGCTGCAGATAATCGTCGGCGCGCTCGATCGGCACGCCGCACATCCTTATATCCTCGCCCTCGTGCTTGCCGCGCTTGGTCAGCACGATCCCGAGCGCGCGGCTGGCGATCTCCGCGTCCTCGAAGAACAATTCGTAGAAATCGCCCATCCGGTAGAACAGCAGGCAATCCGGATTGGCCGTCTTGATCTCGAAATACTGCGCCATCATCGGCGTCGCGCGCGCGGGTTCGGGTTCGTGCGGCGGGCCGCTCGTCGCCGGCCCCGTCTCGGGCGCCGCGGGATTTTCCAGCTTGTTCATCGGCCCGACCCTAGCAAACCCGCTCCGCCTGCGCACGAGCGGGATTCGGGTTTCCACGGCAAAGCGCGCGAACGGCCATAGGCCCGCTCCGTGACGCAAAGCTTGCCGCGCGCGGCGGACTGGAATAGACTTCGGTCTATACCGTTGATCCGAGGAGCGCCGGATGAGCCAGATCGCCAAATTGTTCAAGAACGGTCGCAGTCAGGCCGTCCGACTGCCCGCCAGCTTTCGCTTCGACGCGCGGGAAGTGTTTATTCGCCGCGACCCCAAGACCGGCGACGTGATCTTGTCGCGACGGCCGGATTCGTGGGACGGATTCTTCGCCGCGCTCGACCAAGCCGGCGTACCCGACGATTTCCTGGGCGCCTCCGAGCGACAGGCCGACGCGCCCGAACGCGATCCGCTCGAGGGGTGGAGCGAATGAAGCGCCTCATGCTCGACACCAACAGCGTCAGCCATCTGCTCAATAGACAGCCGAACCTGGTCAAGCGCGTCGTAGGCGCGCCGATGGCGGCGCTCTGCGTCTCGGCGGTGACGGAGGGCGAAATGCGCTTTGGTCTGGCCCGCCGTCCCGAGGCGAAGACCCTTCACGCGGCCGTCGTCGAACTCTTGCGGCGGCTCGACGTGCTGCCTTGGACCAGCGCGACCGCTCAACGCTATGGCGTCGTCCGCGCGGAATTGGAGCGCCGCGGCCGGCCCCTGGCGCCGCTCGATCTCATGATCGCCGCGCACGCCCTCGAAGCCGGCGCCGTGCTGATAACCAGCGACCGGGCGTTCCGCTTCGTCGTCGGGCTCAAGGTCGAAGACTGGACGCTCGCTTGAATTTCGTTTCACCATTCGGCGCGCGTCTCGCGTAGCGAGGCCTGGATCAAGGGTCCCGCGCCGCCGCCGAGCCTCGCTTCTCGCCCTCGCTCGATCGCCCCTCGCACGAATTCCTTCGCCGCCGCGACCGCCTCCGGCAATCGAGCGCCCAAGACGATGTGCGCGGCGATCGCGCTCGACAGCGTGCAGCCGGCGCCGTGCAGGTTGCGCGAGGCCAGACGCGGCGCCGCGAAGCGATGCACGGCGTCCGCCGTGACGAGGAGATCGACCGCCTTGGCGCCGTCGAGATGCCCGCCCTTCATCAGCACGGCGCGCGGGCCGAACTCCAGCAGCGCCGCGCCCTGGCGCGCCATCTCGGCTTCGTCTCGCGCGAGCGGCGCGTCGACGAGCGCCGCCGCCTCGGCGAGATTGGGGGTGAGGCAGTCGACGAGCGGCAGCAGCCGGGCCTTGATCGCCTCGATGAAGCCGGCGCCGCTGAGCGCGTCGCCGGAGGAGGCGACGAGGACCGGGTCGTAGACGAGGAAGGGGCGCGTCGGGTGCGGAGAGGCTTGCGGCCAATCCCCCGGCCCCTCACCCTGCCTCTCCGCCGCAAACGCAAGCGTTTGGCGGGCGCGAGCGGGGAGAGGAGCGCACGGCGCCGTTCTTCCCCTCTCCCCGCCTGCGGCGAGAGGCAGGGTGAGGGGCCGGGCGGCTAGCCGCGAAGCCCGCAAGCATTCCGCCACCGCCTCCACAACCCCCGCGCTCCCCAGCATGCCGATCTTGATCGCCGCGACGTCGAAATCGGCCAACACCGCCTCGATCTGCGCGGCGACGATCTGAGGCGGCGGAATGTGAATCGCGCCGACGCCGCGCGTGTTCTGCGCGGTGAGCGCCGCGATCGCGCTGGCGGCGTAGACGCCGAGCGCGGCGAAGGTCTTCAGGTCCGCTTGAATCCCGGCGCCGCCGCTCGAATCCGAGCCGGCGATGGTCAGCGCGATTCGCGCGCGGCCGGTCACGGCTCGCGCGTCGCCGCGAGCCATTGGCGCGCGCGCTCTTCAGGTTCGGCGTTGAGCGTGATGTCGGTGACGACGGAGACGATATCGGCGCCGGCCGCGAGGCACGCCACGCCGCGCTCGACGTTGAGGCCGCCGATGGCGACCAGCGGCATCGCGCCGACGCGCCGCTTCCATTCGCCGATGCGCGCGAGGCCCTGCGGGGGATGCGCCATCGCCTTGAGGATCGTCGGATAGATCGGGCCGAGCGCGACATAATCGGGCGCCAGCGCCAGGGCGCGCGCGAGTTCGGCTTCGTCGTGCGTGCTGATCCCCACTCTCAGCCCGTGGGCGCGGATCGCCGTCATGTCCGCGCCGTCGAGATCGCCCTGGCCGAGGTGAACGAAGGGCGCCCCCGCGTCGATCGCGACCCGCCAGTAATCGTTGACGACGAGCATGGCGCCGGCGCCCCGGCAGATCGCCAGCGCCTCGCGCGTCTCGTTAAGAATCGTCGCCTCGTCCCGGTCTTTCACGCGCAATTGCACCAGCCGCGCGCCGACGCCGGTGAGCCGCGCGACCCAAGCGGCGGAATCGACGATGGGGTAGAAGCGGTCCAGGCGAAGCGCGCTTCCGCTCACGTCAGCGCCGCCTTGCCGACGACCGGCGTCGAGGGCGCAGCCACGTCGCGCGGCTGCATCGGTCCGGCGCGATGGGCGGCGTAGCCGGCTTCGACGCCTAACATGAAGGCGCGCGCCATCGCTGCCGGATCGCCCGCCGTGCCGACCGCCGTGTTGAGCAGCACCGCGTCGTAGCCGAGCTCCATCGCCGCCGTCGCGTGCGAAGGAAGGCCCATGCCGGCGTCGACGATCAGCGGCATGTCGGGAAAACGCGCTCGCAGCACGCGCAGGCCGAAGGGATTATTGAGCCCTTTGCCCGAACCGATCGGCGCTCCCCACGGCATCAGCGTCTTGCAGCCCGCCTCGACCAATCGGTCGCAGACGATGAGGTCTTCCGTCGTATAGGGAAACACCTCGAAACCGTCTTCGCCGAGGATGCGCGCAGCCTCGACCGTGCCGAAAACGTCGGGCGCGAGGGTATCGCGGTCGCCGATCACTTCGAGCTTGATCCAGGAGGTGTTGAAAATCTCCCGCGCCATCTGCGCCGTCGTCACCGCCTCCTTGACCGTGTAGCAGCCGGCGGTGTTGGGCAGCACGCGCACGCCGAGTTCGCGGATGATGCGCCAGAACTCCTGCCC